>JBJMMB010000102.1:0-2661 GCA_045805005.1 Chloroflexia bacterium | reverse complement strand
GGAGCGCACGTCGGCTTCGAGGATGTGGGTTATATAGGCATGAGTGACGCCCTGGAGTTCCGCATGGAGCGTGGAGTCGATGCGAACCCGGCCCACGGCGCTGTATGCGTTCCGCTGCATGAGGCGAAGCACCTTGAGAGCGTTGACGGAGAGGTCCTTGCCCACGCCTATGCGCCTGCACGAGGCGCACACTACGCCGCCGAGAGCCGGGCTGAAGGTGTTCACCACCGCGGCGAGGTCGTTGCGGCACTCGACGCACTTCGTCAGTTCTGGGGCGTAGCCGAGATAGCCAAGCAACTGCAACTCGAACCAGCGGAGCACCCGGTCCGCATCGGGGTCTGACGAAATGAACTGCAGGGTCTCCACCATCAGCTTGTAGGCCGGGTATATCTCCAGCGCGTCGGGCGTGAGCTTGTCGAGCAACTCGGAGGCGTAAGAGGCGCGGGCGATGCGGGAGAGGTCCTCGTGCAGCGGCCTGTAGGGGTCGATCGTCTCGCTCTGGGTGACGATGTCGAGGTTGCGGCCCCTGGCCAGCATCATCTGGCTGCGCGTGAAAAGCTCTACGTGGCCCGCGAGGCGGCTGGTTACTTTGCGCACCCCTTTCGCCACCACCCTCAGCTTACCGAAGTTGGGGGTGAATATGGTGAGTATCTTGTCCGCCTCACCGAGGTTAGACCGCCTAATGATCACCGCCTCGGTCTTATATAGATGCTCGCGTGCGCTCATGCTCATCACTTGTCCTTAGCTCTCAAACCCAAAAGCTCAACTTCTCAACCCGTCCAACCTACCGCCAGTAGTGTTGCCTGATTTCCCCTCGCGTCCGCTGCCTGTCCAGTTCGCGCCAGACATCATTCGGCGCGTCCTTGTAAGTCTCCACCTCGCCGGGCTCGCTCTCCTCCAACCTTGCCGCAAATCGCCTGGCGAAGCGGCGCAGCAAGAACGTAGCAAGCGCGACGACTAAGCAAATTGCGAACAAGGCCAGGAGGTCGTCCATAGGTTCCCTCAAGTGGAGCTAAGTTAATTATACCCGATGTACTTCGGAGGTGCAGGGTGTTCCCTGCCGGGGGCTTGGGGGTGTCCCCCAACTATCTCTCTTACTACACACCCCGGGCCACCTAGGCAAGCCCCCGACATGTGCTATACTTTAACATGCGGCGATTTCTGCCTGTGGCGTTGCTCCTCGTCCTCTCCGTTCTGTTCCTGGCTAGCTGTGACGTGCCCACCCCGCCGCCTGAGGTCCCCACCGCCACCCCTGGCTCCACCAACCCCGAAAGCCTGTCGGCTGTGCCCCAACTGACCGAGGTGCCTTTCACCCCTGAGCGCGGCTTCACGCCGGTGGCCGCCCCTCCCGGCCACATATACTTCGCAAGGGCGGGAGGGGTGTCGCGTGTGTCTCCAGATGGGTCGGGCGAGACAAAACTGAGCGACCTTGCACCCAACAATCCGCCCCAGGTCTCGCCGGACGGCAACATGGTGGCCTTTACCTCAGGTAACGCCGTGTATGTGGTGCCGTCCGGTGGTGGGCAGGCTATAAAGCTGGCCGAGGGCGCTCTCCCCGATAATATGCGCCTGGGATGGACCCCGGATAGCACGACGGTTGGGTACATTGCCTACGACCCATCTGCTTCGGGCCGCGAAGTTGCCTGGAGCGTGCCCGCGAAGGGCGGGAAGCCCCAGGCTATTACGACGCTCGACATCGGTGCTCCGGGCCGCGGAGCCATTTACGAGCGCACCGTTGCCTGGTCGCCGGACGGCAACTGGGTGCTAGTGGCCGGGCCGACCAGCCCGATGCGCCTGCTCCGGTGGCCTCTCTCCAACTCGCGGCCGGACGACGTAAGGGACATCCCCGGCGGCGAGCCCGACTGGTCGCCCGACAGCCGCACCATCGTCTACGCGGAGACGCTGAACGGAGCGCTGGCGATCTACTATGTGATTGCCGCCGGGGCCACGCCGTTTCGCAATGAGCAGCAGTTGGTGGGCACGCGCCTGGGCGAGTACGCCCAGGGGCCCGGCCCAAGATGGTCGCCCGCGTCCTCGGGCTCGGACAGCGACCCGATAGCCTACCGCAGCACCTCACCCGCCGGGTTGCCGCGTGTGTCCATCCGGCAGCGATGGGGGAAAGAATTATCGCCCCTGCCTGGTCCGAGCAATAACCCTTCGTGGTCTCCCAGCGGCGACCGTCTGGTAGTGGAGACGGGTGCCCTGGAGCCAGGGGCCTTCGGCCAGAAGTGGGTGCCCAACGGCCTGGCGATAGCCAAAATAAACCTCTCGGGCGAGCACACGGTGACCCCTCTGGTCAAGGACGCATCGTGGCCGTCGTGGGGGAAGTAAGGGCCTACTTCGGCGCGTAGGTAAAAAGCACGTCGCGGAACACAAGCTTGTAACCGTCCCGGATGGCCTCCAGCACGCCGGGACGCGCCCATGCGGCGGCCGTCGACGGAGGACCGAAGGCCACCCGCAGGGCTGCGGATAGGGAAGGTTCGCGCTCGGCCTCCGCTTGCGACCGTTCGGGATCGACGGGATCGTTCATGACACTCGGCCCTTGCGATTCTTCGGCGACTACCCCTGGTTCACCGGTCGGCCCGTTTTTGCGCGGGGATTCTCGCGCAACGGCGAGGAAAGCCCTGAAATGCTCCATGGGCATGCCGAGGCGCGGGGCCG
>JBJMMB010000101.1:0-13223 GCA_045805005.1 Chloroflexia bacterium | reverse complement strand
CGCCTACGCGGGCTGGGATTGCGGATGTCGGGTGGGGGTGGGGGTGGGGGTTGTTAATGTACAAATGTTCTATAAGCGAATACATTATACGGGAGAATTGGGGGTGGGTTACAATGGTACTTAAGTCCTGTTTTTTTGGGAGATTTACGCGTGGAGTGGGCACCTGAGGGGGGTGTGGGCGGGGGTAGGGTGGGGAAAGCCGGGGCATGACGCAGACGATGGACGATGGACAATGGACAATGGACAATGGGCGATGCGGGGTCGGGGGTCAGAAAAGAGATGATGGACGATGGACGATGGACGATGATAGAATGCTGGCATGGATAATAGCATGGGCGAAACGGGCGGGTATCCGCTGCCGATAACACGGTGGCTGGAGGCGACTGAGAGGGCTTGCGAGGGGGGAGAAGGTGGGGGCTGCCATGAGGCGGTTTTGGGGCTGGTGGAGGCGATTACGTGTTACCTGGGGGCGGTGGCGGTTGGGCAGTATTCGCAGGCGCTGTATAGGGAGCAGATTGAGGCAGATCCGGCGTTGAATAGGAGCCTGCGGAGCCTGAGGCGGGTGCTGCCGGGACAGTGGCTGAGGTGGGCGAGCGGGGGGCTGGCGGCGGTTGGGGCGGGGCAGGTGGCCGGGTTGTCGGAGTGGTACACGCGGGAGCAAACCGGGCGGGTGGCCGAGGCGTACACCGGGCTGCGTAATGTGATGGTGGAGAACCTGGGTTACGCGGGAGACTATGGGCCTCGGGATAGCGCGGCGCCCAGGCATTTGCTGGAGTTGGTTGACCAGTATCGCATCAGGCGGAGCAAGGTGCCTGCTGGGCCGCTGCCCGCGGATATTGACAGGAGGGTAGCGGACGCGCTGCTGCCCGGCCTGCGGGCGCTGCTGGAGAGCGCGGGGTTTCTGACCGAGTACCAGTTGTACGCGCCCGAGCGGCGGCAATTGCTCATGGGCGCGAGGGCTGTCAGCCCCATGCCGCCCATTTCCTCGCCCGGTGATAATGCGGCTACCCTCTTGCTCTACCCGCCGGGCGAGGTCCCCGACTACACGAAGCGGCCCAACCTGCAGGCAGAGCGAGTGCCGCTCTTCCCGCTGGACCCCCTTTTGGTGTATACGCACTGCTCTGAGTGCGATGCTTATCGTGTGGCGGCCTTGCGGGAGGTGGTAGGTGGGGTGCCTGCGTATGTGGGTTTGGACCCGGAGTGCGGGCACATAATTCAAGGATAATTTGCAAAGTCCGCCACTTATCCAAGACGGGTTGGCATACATTCCCGGTTATGGTCGCCTTTATGCCTTTGATGCCAGGAGCGGCAAGGAACAGTGGACGTACGAGGACCATGGAGGCGTGGCTAGCCTTGCCGCAGACGCGGATAGCTTTTACTACGAGACGTGTGATCCAGGTGGGCCAGAGGCTATGGGACCTTGCTATCTGGTTGCCCTGAGCAAACAAAATCAGCAGGTAAGATGGAAGCTCAAAACCGTGAGCCACTTTTCAATTCCAATTGTGCGCGATGGAGTTATTTACCTCGCAGCCTTCCACGGGACGATATACGCACTGGATGCGGCCACCGGTGCGGTGAAGTGGCAGTACGTGACAGGGGATAGTATTAGCGCGGCGCTAACTCTGGCGGACGAGACGCTGTTTGTAGGCAACTGGTGGGCGGGTACTTTGTACGCAATACCAGTAGATGGTCCAGCCCGTCGATAAGCCCCCTACAGAGTGTATTAGAGGGGGATATGTATGTCCATTCTGCGGACCTGGGGGTTGATGCGGGTGGTGTCGGACGGTGGGGAGGGGAGGATGGCCAGGACGAGGGCGGTCATGTCGTCGTAGGGGCGGTTGGCGTCGAGGTCGAGGGCTTGTTGGAGGAGGTAGTCGGCCAGGGCGAGGGCGGTGGTGGGACCCTGGGTGAGATAGCCCGCGACGAGGGTTAGGAGGTCTATGGGGTGGCCGTCGCGCTTGCCGGCATCCATGAGGCCATCGGAGTAGGTGACCGCGAAGGTGTGGGCCTCCAGGGGGATTTCGGTTATGACGGGCTTGGTCTGGGCGTAGATGCCTATGGGGGTGGATTCGGCGTCGAGCAAACCGGGGGCGGGCTCACCGGAGCGTGAGAGGATCACCGGGCAGTGGCTGTTGCGGGAGAGGACCAGGGTGCGACTGGCGAGGTCCACGGTGAGGATGACGAGGGTGGCGGAGACTTTGCCGCCGCGGTATGCGAAGAGGTAGTCGTGCACCGAGCGGGCGACCACGCCATCGCGGGCCCCGTCTTTTATCATGCTGACGGCCTTGGTGGTGACGAGGTGGGAGAGGGTCTTGGCGGCGCGGCCGCTCCCCTGGCCGTCGGCTAGCACCACCGAGAAGCCGCCGTGGGGCCGCTCGACCACCTCGACGGTGTCGCCGCTCTCGCGGGTGGCGTATTTATTGGTCTTGGCTACTGCTATTTGTACGTCAAGCATGTTAGATGGCTTAGTAATTCCCGTTGCCTGCCCTCGTTGACTAACCCTGGCGTCGGTGGTAGGCGAACAGGGCAGGCAACGGGGGCCTGCCCCTACGGGTTGGGGTGGTGGGGAGAGAGGGCGCAGCAAGCGGCGCCCCTACGGGTTTGGGTGGTAGGCGAACGAGGGCAGGCAACAGGGGCCTGCCCCTACGGTGGGTTTGGGTGGTATATCGGGAGGTTGGGTGGTAAGGGAACAGGGCGCAGCAAGCGGCGCCCCTACGGGTTTGGGTGGTGGGGGAAGGGGGCAGGCGATGGGGGCCTGCCGAATTATGGGCTAGCATTCCACCTTTTCTGGCGGCGTTTGAGGAGGCGCGCCACGAAGGTGCTGTATTCCTGCGGGTCGCGGCGGCGCTTGGGGTCCCAACGGCGGCCTTTCTCGTGATTGCAGCTCGCGTGCACAATTGCCAGGTTGTGCGGGTCGTCGGTGCCGCCACGGCTGCGGGCCTGGATGTGCTCCAGGGTAGCCCCATCACCTGTGCGAGCGTCGAAGGCGATGGGGCCGTTGCAGATCAGGCACTTACCGACCCAGATGCGGCCCTGGAGGGCGAAGGTGGAGTCGGTGCGGGCCACCTGGTTTAGCTTTTCGGCTGTTGTCATGCTGTCGAATTGCGTATTGCGTATTCTATGTGGGTTCCCCTTATTAGTTTGGGGCTTTAGAAGAAAATATTCAATATCAGGTACGAGAGGAAGCCGAGGGCGGCGGTGATGGGGATTGTCAAGAACCAGGCTCGGATGATGTTGAAGGCTACGCCCCACCGGACACCGGAGAGGCGCCGCGAGGCACCGACGCCGAGAATGCCGGAGGAGATGACGTGGGTGGTGCTGAGGGGAAAACCGAGCCGGGAGGCCGTTTCGATGACGCTGGCCGCGGTGGTTTCGGCGGCGAAGCCATGGATCGGCTCCAGGTGAGCCATGCGCTGGCCCATGGTGTGGATAATGCGCCAGCCCCCCGCGGCGGTGCCGAAAGCCATAGCGGTAGCGGCGAGCACGATGACCGGCACCGGGATGTTGGGCGTGCCAGTGGAGTCTACCGGCAGATTGAAGCCCGCCGAGAAGAGGGCCAGAGTGATGATGCCCATGGTCTTTTGGGCGTCATTTGAGCCGTGGCTGAGGGCCATGAAGCCTGAGGAGAAGATCTGCAGGGAGCGGAAGGTATTACCCACCAGATGGGGCGAGGCCTTCACGAAGAGCCAGAGCAGGAGGCGCATCAGCAGGAATGCGAGGGCGAAGCCGATTATCGGGGAGAATATCAGGGGCAAGATGACTTTCTGCCAGAGGCCCGACCATATTACGTCGTCGGCGCCCAGTGCGGCTATCCCGGCCCCCACAATACCGCCGATAAGAGCGTGGCTGGAGGAGGAGGGTATACCGAAGTACCAGGTGATCAGGTTCCAGATGATGGCCCCGATCAGGGCCGCTATGATCAGCACCTGAGCGTTGAAGCCGAGGGCTTTTACGGCGGCGGGGTCCAGCAGGCCGCTGGTTATGGTCTTGGCCACTGCCTGCCCGGTGAGGGCTCCGATGAAGTTGAAGGCAGCCGACATGAGGATGGCCAGTAACGGGCTGAGTACGCGGGTGGCGATGACGGTGGCAATAGCGTTGGCCGTGTCGTGGAAACCGTTGATGAAATCGAAGACAACCGCGAGGATCAGCACGAGCGTGATGAGGGTCCAGCCCGATGCGTTTAGGTTGGGCAGCTCAGGCATTCTTGATCGCCAGGCCCCGCAGCACGTCACCTATGTCCTCGGCACTGTCGGTGACCTGTTCCATCTCCTGGTAGATATCGCGCCACTTTATGAGATGCACCACGTCTTGCGGGTCAGCGAAAAGCTCGACGAGCCCGGCTCGCAGAAGATCGTCCGCCTGGTTCTCCAGGCTGTTTATCTCGACGATGCCGGGCTGGATAAGCTTGAGTTCCCCGCGCTTACGCAGGTGGGGCACCGCATTAGCCACCTCCTGGGCGCAACCCACGATGCAGTCGGCGAGCTTTTGTGCGATGGGGGGCACGGATTCGACTTTGTACACGGCCATCATGTCGGCCGCCGAGTGTATAAAGTCGGTCATGTCATCGATGGCGCTGTAAAGGCTGATTATGTCTTCGCGGTCGAGCGGGGTGACGAAGGTCTGGTTCAACTGCTCGTAGATGCGGTGGCCGATCTCGTCGCCCCTATGCTCGTAATCGTGGAGGCGGGTAGTGGTCTCCTCGGGGTTCTGGAAATTGTAGCAAAGATCCTTGAGAGCGGTTGCGGCCAGGAGGGTGTTGTTGGCCGCGTCCTCGAGCCACTGGTAAAAGTTGCCGCTATCGCTCCTGAGAAAATTGAACAGGGACATGGGTCCTCGCTGGTTGATGGGTAGTGGTTGGGGAACCGCCACTACAAAGACTAGCATTAACTGTGCCGGGTAGTATTAACTGTGCCGGGAGAGGATCTCGCGTTCGGCGTACATGCGGGCGTAGTAGTCGGCGAACTCGCCCGATTTTATCTTCTCCCACCACCAGCGGTTGTTGGCATACCAATCGACGGTGGCTTTGAGACCCTCCTCGAAGGGGTATTTTGGCGCCCAGCCGAGGGAGCGGAGTTTGGTGGTGTCTATCGAGTAGCGGCGGTCGTGGCCGGGGCGGTCCTGGACGTAGTGGATGAGGCTGCGGGGCTTGCCGAGGAGGTCGAGGATAGCGTAGGTGACGTCGATGTTGTGCCGCTCGTTGCCGCCGCCTACGTTGTATACCTCGCCAGGATTGCCCTTGTGGAGGACCACATCGATGCCCTCGCAGTGGTCGAGCACATGCATCCAGTCGCGCACGTTGAGGCCATCGCCATAGAGGGGTAGGGGTATGTCCTGGAGGGCATTGGTGATGAAGAGGGGGAGCACCTTTTCGGGGTACTGGTAGGGGCCGTAGGTGTTGGAGCCGCGGGTGATGACGACGGGGGTGCCGTTGGTGACGAAGTACGCCTGGCACATTAGCTCGCCCCCCGCTTTGGAGGCGGAATAGGGGGAGCGGGGCTCCAGCTTGTCGGTCTCCAGGGAAGAGCCTTCGAGCACGGCTCCGTATACCTCGTCGGTTGATACCTGGAGGATCCGCTCCAGGTCAAACTTGCGGGTGGCCTCCAGCAGCACGTAGACGCCGAACACATCGGTCTGGATGAAGCCGCCAGGCTCCTCGATGGAGCGGTCGACGTGCGACTCGGCGGCGAAGTTGACGATGGTGTCGATTTTGAACTGCTCGATAGTATCGTAAACCTTGTCCTGGTCGGCGATGTCGCCTTTGACGAAATTGAAGCGCGGGTCGTCCTGGATGTCCATGATATTATCGGGATTGCCCGCGTAGGTCATCTTGTCGTAGACGGTCACGTGGTAGTCGGGGTATTTCTGCAACATCATCCGTGCGAAGTTGCTGCCGATAAACCCGGCCCCGCCGGTCACCATGATATTTCGCAAGTAGAACTCCTTTCGGGAATCTCTGAAACGTGAACCATGAGCGCCGCGGCGCTCATGGTTCACGTTTCAGGCGTTAGGCTCTTTCTGCCAACGGTCCAATAGTTGCTGCACGTGGGGTACGTGTTCGCGGTAGTGGTCGGTTAGCCAGCCGGCGATGTCGCTGGGGCGGGTGGGGTAAACCTCGTCGGAGCTGGGGTAGAAGACGGGGGCTACGCGGTAATAGTCGTCGTGGGCCATATCGCGCAGCCTAGCGGCCAGTGCGTCGTGCGCGGCTTCCATCTCGTCCAGGGCGTTGCGGCGCTGGCCGGGCCTGCGAGAGGAGTCGGCGCGGGCCTCGCGGTGCGCCTTGAACATGTCGGCCTGGAGGGCGTCGGCCACCAGGCGCAGTTCGCGGTACTCGGCCTCTTTCATTTTGTCTAGCTGCCGCGAGTAGCCGATTAGTGAGGCGGTGATATGGGGCACCAGGTCGCTGATGGCGTAGTCGTCGCCCTCGGGTTTGTAGTCGAGGGCCTCTTCAGGGACGAGGGCGTAGGCGGTCTCGAAGTCGTCACGGGCGTGGTCGAAATCGGCCAGTGCGGTCTCGCGGGCCAGGATGTTTGCGGCGGTGTCGTCCATCTTACAAAACCCCCACCTTACTATTATCCCCCAACAGCATCTTGTATGCCTTAGGCTTGATGGGGGAGCGGTTTATTTCTACGTTGCGGCCTATGAGGCTGTCTTCGAGGCGGCCGGGGATGTCGATTACCTGGCTGTTTTCGAGGATGATGGAGTGCTCGATCTCGCTGTTGGTGATCGTGCAGCCGTAGTTGATGGCCGTGTAGGGGCCTATGTAGGAGTTGACGATGCGGGTGTGGGCGCCGATGATGGCCGGGCCGCGGACGACCGAGTTGATGATCTCGGCGCTCTCCTCGATGACCACCTTGCCCTTAATGTGGCTGTCGCTGTCCACGAAGCCCGCGATACCGGGGGTGAGCTTGTCGAGCACCAGATGGTTGACTTCGAGCATGTCTTCGAGCTTGCCAGTGTCTATCCACCAGCCCTCGAGGACGCGGGGGTGGACGTGGTAGCCGTGGTCGAGAAGGTACTGGATGGCGTCAGTGATCTCATACTCGTTGCGCCAGGAGGGTTTTATGTTGTGAACGGCCTCGAAGATGTGGCTGTTGAACATGTAGATGCCGACCAGGGCGAGGTCGCTCTGGGGCTCGGGGGGTTTTTCCACGAGGCGCTTCACGCGACCGTCTTCGAGCTCGGCCACACCGAATTGCTGGGGGTTGTGCACACGCTTGAGAAGCACCTGGCAGTCCCAGTCGTTCGCCATGAACTCCTTGACGAAGGCCCCGGTGGAGTCCTCTAACATGTTGTCGCCAAGGTACATGACGAAGGGCTCTTTGCCCAGGAAGTCCTCGGCCACCATAACGGCGTGAGCCAGACCGAGAGGCTCGGCCTGCGGGATGAAGGTTATGTGGGCGTTCCAGCGGTCGCCGGAGCCCACCGCTTGCCTGATCTCGGCCTGGGTGTCGCCGACCACGATGCCTATGTCGGTTATACCGGCGGCCACCAGGTCTTCAATCGTATAGAAGAGGACGGGCTTGTTTGCCACCGGCACGAGCTGCTTGGCGCTGGTGTAAGTGATAGGGCGCAGGCGCGTGCCCTTGCCGCCGCTGAGTATAAGTCCTTTCACGAAACCCCCCGATTCTAATGCGTGATGCGTAATACGTAAGGGGTGCGTCCTAAGGCTGGGTAGTAGAACCCGCTGCCCGGTTCTCTAGCATAACGGTCGCGTGTATGCTTGGGTTGTGAAACCCACCGTCCTTCCTCCCTTACGTATTACGCATCGGTTTCTCCCAGAGGCAAGGATAGCACACGCGGGGTGTGATTGACAAGAGATGGGGGGTGGGATACAATCCTGGGTACCCTTGCGTATGGGAGGGTTAGTCATATGGTGGGAGAAATGGGTGGTTGGGCAGCTCTGGTGTTGTCCGTGCTGCTTGGTGTGTGGCTTTATCTGCAATCGCGAAGGCTAGAGCGGGTGGAGCGGCAGCTTCGAGCGTTGATGAGAGGCTCGCCCGGGACCGACCGGATGTCGCTTGGGGACCTGGTGGCACGGCAGGCAGAGCGCATGGAGACGGTAGGCATCGAGACGGAGAAGTTGCGCCAGGAGGTACGGGCGCTCGACGCGCAGATGGCGCGGAGCGTGCAGCACGTGGGTCTGGTGCGCTATAACCCTTTCGAGGAGGCGGGAGGCGACCAGAGCTTCGCGCTCGCGCTGCTCGACCGGCTGGGCAACGGGGTGGTAATGAACAGCCTGCACAGCCGCTCGGCCACGCGGTTCTACGCCAAGGCGGTGAAGGAAGGCACACCCGCGGTGTCGCTTTCAGACGAGGAAGCGAGGGCGTTGAAGCAGGCAATGGAGGTAGCGTGAACGGATATGCTAAAATAGGGTTAGCTAGATAATAGGAGTAAGCAGTAAATGAACATGCTAAGGAGCATACGAGAGAGGAAAGGCTTGACGGTGGGACAACTCGCCGCGCGGGCCAGCATACCTTCGAGGGTGCTTACCGAATACGAAGAGGGCCGCCAACCCATCCCGCTGCCACATGCCAAGCTTCTCGCGAAAGCCCTTTGGGTACAGATAGAAGACCTGCTTCCAGCGGCAGGATCGACCCCGCGACCCGCCCCTAACCCAGCGCCCACGCCACCGCCGGCCACCCCGCCCGCGCAGGCCCCCAGACCCCAACAAGGGCCGCCCCCGCAAGCGCCCGCGCAGCAGACGCAACAGCCATACCAGCGCCCCACCGGGACGATGCCGGTATCTCAAGGCGGTCAGGCGGGTCAGGGTGGACAGGCGGGCCAGGGGGGACAGCGCGATATGGGGAACACAGGATACCGCCCGCCCATGCAAGCGCCGCCTGGGCCACCCAGGACTGACCGCTATCCCGAGGGAGGCATGCCGCAACAGGGACCGCGCCCAGGGCAGGAGCGAGGCGGCGGAGCGGGACAAGGTGGGAGGCGCGGAAGCGACGGGCGCGCGGTGAGGGCTCCCAAGCTTCCCGCGGCTCCTCCCAAGCCGATTACCGAGGGCCAGATAGAGGAGTTGCAGCGGCTGGCCGCCAGGCTGGAGATGGAGCAACCCAAAGTAGAAGAGAGCATGGGCAAGCCGATGGAGGCGCTGACACGGGTGGAGGCTAAGGAGTGGATCAAGCGGTTCCGCGACATGACCGACTCCGCCGCGCCGGGCAGCAAGGTGCGCTTCGGGCAGTGGCCCGGCTCTCGCGAGGACCGCGAGGCGGTCTACCTGGAGCAGTATCGCGACCTGGGTACGCCCTTTAGCTTCAAGCTGTTCAACGGCGAGGAGTTCAAGGGGCCAATAACCGACTTCACGCCCTATACGATTACCGTCAAGGTGGGCGATGGCGAAGACCTGGTGCTGCGCAAGCTGGCCGTAGCCTACTACCGCCAGTTGCCCGATGGGGCGATGGAGGAAGAGCAGGCACCGGCTAAACCCGCCCGCGCTTCCAGGGCAAAGAAGAGCGCGGGAGCCGAAGAAACGCCCGTGGCGGAAACCCCGGCCGCGACGGCTGAAGCCCCGGCCGAGCAGCACCAACCGGTGGCGGACGCCTTTGAGTCGGACCGGGTGGGCGAAGCCACGGACCCGGAAGCGGATAGTATGGACGAGGACCGGGGGATATAAGTTGAGTCTGAGCGATCACATTAAGTATTTGCGGGCGGTGAAGGGGGGTTTGACTCCCTGGGAGATCGCGGAGGGGAGCGGGGTGCCCGCGCGGGACATTCACCTCCTGGAGGTCAAGCACCGGATGGTGGGGGAGAACGACGCGATCCTGGAGCGGCTTGCCTCCTACTTTGGGGTGCCCGTGGACGAGTTTTCGAGCAGGCGGGGGGCGTTCCGCAAGCGGCTGACGGCTTTCCTGGAGGAGGGCCAGCAGGGCACTGTGCCTGTGGAGTTCAAGCTCGAAAGCGGGGAAGTGATCGGCGGCAAGGTCGAATGGTTCGCCCGCGAAGCCATCGCCGTCGCTCCGGCGGGTGAAGGCGAAGAGGTCCGCCCCTACATATTGCAGCGCGGCTACGTGGCCGATTGGCGGCGCGCCGACAGCCCGGAATGGGATGTCGAGTCGGGGGCCACATCGGAGGTCGCGGATCAGGGCTCGGAGGCTGAGGACTGATGTTACCGGGCGACGCCGCGGGCAATTCCGGACCTACAACTACACTTACCGAGCCGCAAGCACCGCCCCCCGATCTCCAACCCCCGACCCCCGAAATAGATCCTGAGCGGCAGAGGGTAGCGAGGGAGTACGCGGCTATCAAGCGCAGGCTCTTTTTTGGAGAGCTGGGCGTTATGGTGGCCGCGGTATTGCTGTTCCTGGCGGCGGGGTGGTCGGCGGGGTTGCGGCAATGGGCCGAGGGGATCTCGGCGGAGCCGTGGGTTGTGGTGGGGTTGTACGGGGTGGTGTTGGGCGTGGCGTATACGGTGTTGTCGCTACCCCTGAGCTACTACTCGGGCTACGTGCTGCCCCGGCGGTACGGGTTGTCGGTGCAGAGTCTGGCGGATTGGGCGCTGGACGACGTGAAGGGACTGGCGATTTCGGCGGTCTTCGGGCTGGCCGGGCTGGAGTTGCTCTACTGGCTGCTGCGGACGTTTCCCGAGTCGTGGTGGTTGCTGATGGCGGCGCTGGTGTGGATGTTCGCAGTGGCGATGGCGCAACTCGCGCCGGTGCTGCTGATGCCCATCTTCTACAAGTTCCGGCCCCTGGACGACCCGGAGTTGGTGCAGCGGTTGACGGCGCTCGCGGAGCGGGCGGGGACGCGGGTGCGGGGCGTGTATGTGATGGACATGAGCAGGCGCACCACGACGGCCAACGCTATGCTGACCGGCCTGGGGAGGACCCGCCGCATCATCCTGGGCGATACGCTCCTCAAAGACTACACGCACGACGAGATAGAAACGGTGCTGGCGCACGAGCTGGCCCACCACGTGCACAACGACCTGCCGAAGGGGCTGGCAGCCGAGGCCGCGCTGACGCTTGGTGGGATGTGGGTGGCCTCGATGGCGCTGGCGTGGGGCGTGGCGGCGTTCGGGTTCGAGGGGGTGGCCGATGTGGCGGCCCTGCCGCTCTTCGCGCTGGCGATGCTCCTCTTTGGGCTGCTGACGATGCCGGCGGGCAACTTCATGTCGAGGCAGATGGAGCGGGCCGCAGACCGTTACGCGCTGCGCACGACAGGCAAGACGGCGGCGTTCCGGTCGGTGATGGTGAAGCTGGCCGGGCAGAACCTCTCGGAGGCCGAGCCCCCGGCCTGGGTGTGCTTCCTTTTCTACAGCCACCCGCCTGTGTCGGAGCGGATCAAAGAGCAGCCCTGACGCTGAAGGCGGCCCTCGTGGGCCGGGTTGCGTGCATAACCCCTACTTAGGGGGACTCTTCATGAAACCACGACTGAGTAGAAGCACTAGGCTCGCTGTATTGGCAATCCTAGCATCTGTCTGCGGCGTAATCTTCTTCGTTTTCCTTGAACCCAAGCTTTGGGCACTTTCGCGCGATACCCCAACAAGGTTGGCATCCCAGGTATGGACGCTTGGTAAACCTGTGTCCGCGATCGCTTTTACTGCTGATGGGGAAATGGTAGGGATAGGATTAGACGACGGTACTTTGCAAGTAAGGAGTGCTACTGACGGTTCTCTAGTTCAAAACCTCAACGATCGTAATACCAGAATAGAGGCTCTTAGCTTTACTCCCGACGGGCTGTTGCTCGCCTATTCAAGCCTGGGCGACTTGAGTATACGGTTGCAGCGAGTGCGCAAGGATAGCGCACCATCTATACTCAACGGCCATACTGATCATGTGAAAGCCCTAGCGGTAAGTCCAGACGGGAAGGTGCTGGCATCCGCTGCCGGCAATAGAGAGGTTCGCTTATGGCAAGTGCCGAGCGGAAAGCTCATAGATGTGCTTCCAGCGTCTGTAATGCCATCGGACCCAGTGTTGGCGCAAATCATAGCTCTAGAGTTTAGCTCCGATGGACAAACGCTCTTCATTGGCAGAAATGACGATACTATGCAGCAATGGTCCTTAGTGGAGCGCCGTATAGTACATATGGAACAGAACCGAACGGTATACCAGGATTACAGCACTCCTTATGTAGGAAGTTTCGCAATCAACACTCACGAAGATGTAGCCGCCACTGTTCTGACAGCAACTAATGAGATTTACGTATGGGGGTTGAGCGATGGGAGACGCGTCCATACGCTAGGAACCATGGACGCTAACGGTTGGAAAGGGCATCAAAGCGGTGTTTGGAGTTTGAAATTCAGCCCAGACGGGCAATTACTTGCAAGTGGTGGCGGTAAGTCGGAATCGTCAAGTGACGATGTTCACGATATGTCGATCCGCATCTGGAGCATGGTTGACGGCAGGGAGCAAGCAAAGCTAGAGGGGCATACAAACAACGTTCGGAGTCTAGCCTGGTCTCCGGATGGAAGGCTACTGGCTTCTGGCAGTGACGATGGTACGGTCAGGCTGTGGCAGGTAAAGTGACAAGTCTGACAGCGGCCAACGGGATGCCGCAACAACACCTCTAGGCTAGCATGCTGCATAAAGCCAGCCCAGATAGATTTCACGCATACAGTGGTGCACGAAACACTGCCTTAAAGTTTCCTAGGGCCGTTTCGTGACCAGCGTCAGGTTGCGGCTGGGGTGTACATCTCTACGAGGCCCATGAGCTGGCGGATGTCGAAGGGTTTCTCGAGGAAGCTGGTGGGGGTGAAGCGGGCCATGTGGCGGCGGTCGGGGTGGCTGCCGGAGATGACTATGGTGGGGGGCATGCCGGTCATGGTCTTCGCCCAGAGAGCCAGGTCCCAGCCGGTGGCGTCGGGCAGGTTGATGTCGAGGATGATCAGCTCGGGGCCGGAGGCGAAGTGGTCGACGGCCTGGCTGAAGGTGCCGGCCTGGAAAACGATATAGCCGCGGGCGCTGAGGTTGGTCGCGATGACTTTGCGCAGGCGGTCGTCATCTTCGACCACGAGTACGAAGGGTTTGTTGTGCATCCTGGATCTCCCCTGTGATTTATGAAGCTAGCACTTCCATCTTAGGAGAAAGAGAATAAGAAACGCATAAGAGTCGCGGCTCGAAACATAAGAGAAAGATAAGAGTTGGGTATTGCTCAGAGTTACTCGGAGCGGGGCACATGTGCTGACAGATGGGAAAATTGGGGGACACCCCCACACCCCCGGCAGGGGGAACCCAGCACCCCGTTTACTTATCAGACGCAGAGAGGGCAGAGACCAT
>JBJMMB010000100.1:0-8208 GCA_045805005.1 Chloroflexia bacterium | reverse complement strand
CGTAGGGCAGGGAATACCCAGCGGGCACCCTCCGGTCGGCGTCGGGGTCAGAGTTGGCACCGCCGTATCGGTGGGCGTATCTGTCGGCGTATCTGTCGGCGTACCGGTAGGGGTCGAGGTAGCAGTGACCGTAGCAGTGTTCGTGGGGCAAGGCGGGTTCTCGATACAGTTAGTGGCCGTTGCCGTGACGGTGGGCGTGATGGTGGGAGTCGGAGTGTAAGTGCGCGTCGAGCTCGGGGTCAACACGACGCTAGGGCTGCCGGTAGGCGTATCGGTCGGCGTGACGCAAGGGTCGTTGTATCTCTCGATTAGCATGTGATCGGGACCGGTGGAGTACCAGCCCACAGCCCAGGCATCAACGGGCGAGGTGGTGGCGACACCCAGGAAGAGGTTGGAGATGGTATTAGTGTTAGGGCTGGCCTGCACACTCCACTGCGCTCCATCCCAGTGCTCGGTCAGGGTGAGGATGCCTCCCCCGCTTGGGTTGTTGCTGTAATAGCCCACTGCCCACACGTTGCTGCTCGACGACGCCATGACTGCGTAGAACGCGGTTGCGATGCTAGGGTTGGGGGCTGGGCTAGAAACCACGCTCCAACTGCTACCATCCCAGTGCATGATCAGACGCTGGTTGCCGGATGAGCTCGTATACCAACCCACGGCCCATACGTCGCTGCCCGAAACCGCCGCCACACCGGAAAGGTAAGCGCTCCCCGTACCGGGATTGGGACTGGGTACCAGGTTCCACACCGCCCCGTCCCAGAGCAGCGTCACAGTTCCGCCGCCCCCGAGGTAGCCCACGGCCCATACCTTGCTGGACGACACAGCCGATACGGCCTCCAAGAAGGCTGGGGGAGCACTAACAGAGGCCCAGTTCGTTCCGTTCCAATGGAGCACCACGCTCTGATGGGTGTTGTTAGTATAGCCGACAGCCCACGCGTCGTTCGCAGAGATGATGGCTACCCCGTTCAGTTGCCCGCCAGCGGGGCCGGGGGCTGCCACGAGGCTCCACTGCGTGCCATCCCAATGCATCGTCAAGGCGTTATAGACGCCTGCATTGTATCGGTGTCCCACGGCCCACACGTCGCTGCTTGAGAGCGCAGCCACCGCGTTGAGGATATTGTTGTCGGTACCGAAATTGGGGCTGGGCATGATGCCCCAGTCGATACCGTCCCAGTGCTCGATAAGGGAATTGACACCTCCCGGTCCGGACGAATAACCCACAGCCCATATGTCGTTTGCAGAGATCGCCGCGATGGCATGGAGTTGAGTGCTGCTCGAAGGCACGTCCTCGCCGGCTGCCAGCCGCCAGGCCACCCCACACGCAGGGGTGGGGGTGACCGTGGGTGTAGAGGTTTTGGTAGGCGTGGCGGTAGGAGTGTTGGTGGCAGTGCTCGTGCTGCTGAACGTGGAGGTTATCGTTGGGGTGGTGGTTATAGTGTTGGTGGCGGTGGGCGTGGGACTGAAGCAGGAGCTTTGCGAGAAGTTCACATCTATGTCGTCGATCCACCAACCGCCAGCGGCCCCCGTCTCGTCGGTGCCCAGCCGGAATCGGAAGAGGAGGCTTTTGCCCCTGAAAGGCAGCAGGCTCACGCTCACCGGTGTCCACCCCGCGCTAAGCCCGCTCCAAGCGGCGCGCCCCGCCAGCGGGTTCCGGCTTGGGCAGTTGTACAGGATATAATTGTACCCTCCTGAGGAGATGGCCGGGCTCGCCCATACAGAGCCTCCATCGGTGGACACTTCCAGCACCCCGCCATCGTAGCCCGTGGAGCCCGCCCCTTCCAGGTCGTACCGGTGGTAGAAGGTTAGGGTGGCCGTGATGGCGTTCAGGGGCACCGGGCTCGCGCCGGCAAGGGTCAGGCGCAGGTCGGTCACGCTGCCCAGGTCGGGCGCGAAGGCGTCGTACAGCCCGGCGTTAGGGCCGTCGGTCGTGGCGCTCCAGCCGGGTGAGCCGCTCGATTGGAAGATGCCTAGCGTGCCGCTCTCGAACCCCTCCCGCACCGGCTGCACGCAGGGGCCGTTGGTTGGGCTGGCGGTGCTCGTGGCGGTCACGGTGTTCGTGCCCGTGCGCGTCGGGGTATATGTTGGCGTGAAGGTCGGAGGGGTGCCCGTCGGAGTGAGGGTGATGGTGGGCGTGTTGGTCGCAGTCTGCGTGAACGTCAGGGTGCAGGTCGGCTGGTGGGTGCTAGTGGGCGTGTTGGTTGGAGGGGTGCCTGTCGGGGTGGATGTGGGCGACGGGGTGGCGGTCGGGCTCAGCGTGGGCGTCAGGGTGCTGGACGGCGTGGGCGTGATCGTGGACGACTGTGTACCGGTGGGCGTGAACGTATGAGAAGCCGTGGGCGTCAGCAAAGGCGCGCCGGGGTTCGCGGGCCTAGCCAGTGCGCCCGTGGCCCCACCCACGAAATATGCGACCCCAACGAGCGAAACAATACCGGCGAACCGATAAGGCCCACCATTACGGCCCAGCGATCTGGAGGTCATAGCGCGCTCCTCTCGCCCCGCTCCTGGCGGAGGCATGAAACAAGGAGCCTGGGACGCCGAGGTGTGGCGCGAGGAAGGGTGACATAGCGTTTCCACCCCCGGTAAGGACGGACCTTAGCGCCCGGTGGGTTGAGAATGGGCGCGGGATTCTGAACGCTGCGTAGCGATCCCTAAGCAACCAAAGTATAGCAGCCGTGTACTACCGCGTCAATAGGTTGCGGTTGTACAAATACCTATACAAAATTGTACGAATTGGCAAATACGACAAGGCCTGCTGCAAGTGCGAATCTCGCACGCTATGAAACCATTCAGGTCCGAGAGGCGTTAACAGTAGTAGTACCGTTGTAGTAAGAAGATAACACCAATTGGGGATGCCTTCTGCGGCAGAGAAACCCTATACTTGCTAACAGTAGGCGATCATACTTTAGGCCGATGTGGACTTCGCTTCGAGGTTGTAATATAGGGCAAGCATGGCACACTTTATGCCTTTAATTGCATCGCCCTGGGCCGGGATCCGGCCCGAACATTCGCGAAAGAATCGGGGCGCAGGAGACGTAAATATATGAACAATCAGTCTGTGCAAGCAAAGAGACAACTCACGATCGCTGAACTATGCGAAGCTCTCGAATGCGGCCTGATACCCGCCCGCATGGAGAACGGCGACTACATAATCAGCCATCGTGATCTGACCCAGCTCACCCGGCCCAACGCCGTGGTCATGCCGCTCCCAAAGAAGCCGGCCCTTAGCGTCGTGGTGAAAGCAAGCTAGGCTTTTGTCTTAATCTGCTGCTCCCAGTAAGTCTGAAGCTCTTTCTCCCGCTCGCGCTGGGCGGACTGGCCGGCCTGCATGATCTCGTCTATCCTCTGCTGCAACTGTTCTTTGGTGACCTTCCCCGACTGGGGGGCCAGCAACAACGTCGCCACGGCCCCGAGTACCACCCCCAGCGTTAGCCCCAAAGTAAACCTCAAAGTCTTCCCGATCACGCCCATGGGTTCCTCCTCAGATGGGTAATACGTAATCCGTAATTGTCGTCGGGCAAGCTTGGGTACTAGAACCCTCTGGCCTACCTCCCTTACGCATTACGTATTACGCATTACGTATTCGTCCCCGCATTAGTCCTCGCTTCCAGCACCATCCGCTCCAACAGGTCCTCGACCGGCATGGCGCCGAGGTCTTCGCCGGAGCGGAGCCGCACGGCCACCGCGCCTGCTTCCATCTCTTTATCGCCAATTATAAGCATGTACGGTATCTTCTGCAATTGAGCGTCGCGTATCTTCGACCCCATCCGGTCGCGCCGGTCGTCCAACTGCGCCCGCAGGCCCGCGCCCTCCAGCCGCGCCGTTAGCTCGCGGGCGTAGTCCGAGTGCTTCACATCGGAGATAGGTATCACTACCGCCTGCACCGGCGACAGCCACAGCGGGAAGGCCCCGCCGTAGTGCTCCACCAGCACCGCGAAAAAGCGCTCCATCGAGCCGAGCAGGGCCCGGTGGACCATGAAGGGCCGGTGCTCCTGGCCGTCCTCGCCCACGTAAATCATGTCGAAGCGCTCGGGCTCGTTGAAGTCGAACTGCACCGTCGTGCACTGCCACGCCCGACCCAGCGCGTCCTTGATCTTCATGTCGATCTTCGGCCCGTAGAACGCCCCGCCGCCCTCGTCCACCTTGTAGGCCAGGTGCTTCGCCTCCAGGGCCCTGCGCAGCGCCTCCTGGGCCATGTCCCAGTTAGACACGTCGCCCACATACTTGTCGGGCCGCGTAGAGAGATACACCTCGAACTCGTGGAAGCCCATGATGTTGAAAATGTGCATCGTAAAATCGAGCACGCGCTTGATCTCTTCCTCCACCTGGTCGGGCCGGCAGAAGATGTGGGCATCGTCTTGCGTGAAGCCCCGCACCCTGAGCAGGCCGTGTAGCACGCCCGACCGCTCGTAGCGATACACCGTGCCCAGCTCGGCCCAGCGCAGCGGCAGTTCCCGGTACGACCGGCGCTTCGTCTTATACATCATGATGTGGAAGGGGCAGTTCATCGGCTTGATGAAGTACTCCTGGCCGTCCACGTCCATCGGGTCGTACATGTTCTCGCGATAGAAACCCAGGTGGCCGCTCGTCTCCCACAGCCAGCTCTTGCCGATATGGGGCGAGAATACTATATCGTAGCCGTGCTTCAGGTGCTCCTCGCGCCACACATTCTCGATGAGCACGCGCATCAGGCCTCCCTTCGGGTGCCAGTATATAAGGCCCGCCCCCGCCTCCTCGTGTATCGAGAAGAGGTCCAACTCCCTCCCCAACTTGCGGTGGTCTCGGCGCTCAGCCTCCTCCAAGCGGTGCAGGTAGGCGTCGAGGTCCTCCTGGCTGCGCCAGGCCGTGCCATAAATGCGCTGTAGCATCGGGTTCTTCTCGCTGCCCCGCCAGTAGGCCCCGGCCACCGACAACAGCTTGTAAGCCCCGATCTGCCCCGTGTCCTCCACATGCGGCCCGCGGCACAGGTCCACGAAGCCGTTGTGCCTGTAGATAGAAAGCTGCGTGTCTTCCGGCAGGTCGCGTATCAGTTCCAGCTTATACGGCTGGTCCGCGAACGTCTGCAGGGCCTCGGCCCGTGAGATGGGCTTGTACACGTACGGGGAGGGATGAGCTTGCACGTCATGCATTCGCTCCTCGATCTTCTGCAGATCCTCCCGCGTCAGCGGCCTGGGCAGATCGAAATCGTAGTAGAAACCGTCCTCGATGGCGGGTCCGATGCCCAGCTTGGCCTCCGGGATCAGGTCGAGCACGGCCCCCGCCATGAGGTGAGCCGTAGAGTGGCGCATCCGGGCCAGGTAAGCCTGCTCCTCGTCCTTCTTCGCCTCCTCCGGCACTGGCGTTTGCAAAATGTCGTTATCCATGTCGATTTCTCCTTTGCTTATTCCAAAACTCTGTAATGATAGCTATACAAGTGGCCGAAACCCAGCTTCTCGTAGAGCGCCAGCGCGCCCCCGTTATCCAGCATCACCTGCAGGTACATCCCACTCGCTCCGTTCTCGCGTCCCCATAAAGCCAACTCACGCATCACCCGCGTCCCTATCCCCCTGCCCCTGTAACGCCCGTCGCTGGCAATATTGAACACTCCCGCCCAACCACGCTCCGCGACAGCCATCCCTACCCCCACAGCTTCCCCACCCAGCCGAGCCTCCACAAACCGCCTCCGAGGCCCGATGCTGCCAAGAATGGCCTCGTACATCGCCCGCTTGCTCTCCGAGTGTCCCTCTATCCGCATGAACGAATCGAGCCACCCCGCGTCCAGCCCATCGAACCCCACGACCTCAAACTCCCCAGCCCCCACCGACCGCTCCAACACCACCTCACACCGCACCACCTGCACCGAAGTATGCGCCTGGGCCAGATACCCCATACCCTCCAGCATCCCTTCCAACCCCTCGGGCGACGCATCGCTGACGTGAAACCTCACCGGTAATCCGCGGCACCTGTAGAACCGCATCACCTCCTCCAACCACTCCCCATACTCCGGTATGGCCCCCACCGCCAGCACGCTATTAGCCCGCCGCGTGACGTTCCCCGCCGCCCGCAGCCGCCATCCCTCCAACTGTTGCTGCACCGGCGCCGGCCACGCATTACCCGCCAATTCCTCAAGCAACTCTATCATCGGTATCCCTTTGCTGGGGGCTGGGGTCCGCCCAACTTCTGCCATCACTCTGCACTCTGTCCTGCCTCCTGCCTCCTCTCCGTACTCGGTACTCGGTACTCGGTACTCAGTCCTTAACACAAAACACCCCTCGCCCATCCGGGGCGAGAGGCTCTACCTCACGCGGTTCCACCCGAGTTCGACGCGGTTTTGCCACGTCCTCGTGGGGCCTGTAACGGGGCCTACCGGTCTCGCATACTCACCCCGCCCGGGGCTTTCCGCGACACGGCCTGCAGGTGGTTTTCGCCGGCTTCGGAACGGAAGGGGCTCACAGCCATAACCCCTACTCTCTGGCGCCCAGGTACCCGGCTACT
Organism: Chloroflexia bacterium; assembly: GCA_045805005.1. Classification (GTDB taxonomy): domain Bacteria; phylum Chloroflexota; class Chloroflexia; order QHBQ01; family JADMIH01; genus JADMIH01. The sequence continues at coordinate 1,737 of JBJMMB010000100.1, read as the reverse complement.
CGTCCTGGTCACAGCCTGTGCTGTATTAGTTGTGAGCTATTATATCAAGCGCCCACCTGGAGCGTCAAGGGACCCCAAGCCGAGTAAATGTCGGTCTCCGGGCGGATTGCAAGAGGCCGCGGGGCTACCGCCCACCAGGCCCAAACTGGTCCCCGCTCCGGCCGTAGTTGCCCTTCAACAGCACGAAATCGCTCACGAACACCACGTGATCCGCCGTGAAGTCCGCGCGGTCGTCGTAGCCCGGCTGCCCCTGCGACTTGCCGAACGATGCCTTTATGATATTGAAGTCGATCAGGGCGACCAGGTCGTCACCGTTGGCGTCACCCGCCCGCATCCCCCCTACATCCATGTCCGTCTCCGGGTCCCCGGTAAGCGTGATCACCCCCGAATTGGCCAGGAACTTGGGCCCTTTGGCCCGCCACAGATAGTCACCGGCGGAAAGTTCCGTCACGGTGACCGTGAAGTTTCCACTCCCATCCGTGGTTTGCGCCGGGTAATCGGTGTCCACTCCATCCAGCCGCAAAGTTAAAGTCACCGGCTGTTGCTGCCCAACGTCCGGCTGAGCGGGCGGCCCCTGCCAGGTCAGGTGCCCGACCAGCAGTGCTGGCGACCCGGCAGTGGTGGGTGTGTTAGTGGCGGTCGAGGCAGGCAAAGGAGTGAAGGTGTATGTAGCGGTCGGTGTGTCTGTAAAGGTGGAGGTAGGTTCTGATGTAGGCGTGTTGCTAGCGGTATTGGTATTGGTTGGGGTAATTGAAGGTGTGTTGGTCGGCGCGTTTGTGGGGGTGCTCGTAAGGCACGGACCATATAGATCAACCGTCACGTCATCTATGTTCCAGCCGGTGGCCCCTCCCACGTTATCGGTGCCCTCACGGAAGCGTATCTTGATGCTATGCCCCGCGTAAGGCAGCAGGTTCACCTTGCTGTTGATGTAGGTGCTCCCTCCTCCAGTGCTGCTGCCCACGAACGCCTGCCTGCCACTTAGCGGGTTGGAGCAACAGGTTGCGATCGTCCCGTTGTAGCCGTTCAGCGTAAAGGTGGGAGTCAGCCAGGTAGCTCCTCCGTTGGTGGATACCTCCACCACCCCGCCGTCATAAAAGTTCAAGCCTTGCTCGAACCCGTACTTATGCCAGAAGCTGAGCGTTGCGCTCACCACTCCAGAGGATACGGCGACGGGGCTTGTAGTGACCAGTTGCTGATCGGCCACATTGGACACGTCGCGAGCGAACGCCGAAGCGTTACCCGTGCGGGGTACGGGCGAGACGACAGGTCCCCAGCCGCATCCACCGGACAAGCAAGTGGGCACCACACTGCTGAACCCGCCCAGCGTCCCGCTCTCAAAACCCTCGGACACTGGCTCCGACGGGTTGCAGAGGGGCGTACCCACGGGCGTGGGTGTGGCGGTGCTGGTGCGGGTGGAGGTAGGAGGTGTGCCTGTGGCTGTCGGCGAGGGCACTGGAGCGTTCATGGAATAGGTGTCTATGACCGTCCCCAACCGGTTGATGAACTGCAAAGTGATAGAGGTGGGGGAGGCATCTACCTTCATAGCCCCGTACTCCCCTGTGTAGCGAACCACACTCCCCGGTACCACTACCCCAAAGTCCGCTGTGCTCCTCCCTCCCAATCCATTCACGATGTAGGGGAACCCGTTGATCAGCAGCCTCTCGTAGTCGTGGTCGTGCCCAGAGAGGACGAGGGAGGCTCCCCACTGCTGGAAGGGCCACTGTAACTCGGGTGTGG
>JBJMMB010000099.1:0-2534 GCA_045805005.1 Chloroflexia bacterium | reverse complement strand
TTGGGCCAGCTTGCCGGTGGAGACGAGGTGTTCGACGGCCAGGATGTGGGGGTGGAGGTATTCGTCGTGATTGAGGAAGGGGACGCGCTGGCGGATCAGGGCGTAGGCGGCTTCCGTGCCCCTGCCCATGCGAGCTTTGGGGTTTGCGCGGAGGCGGAAGTCGAGGGCCTGGGCGGCCATGAGGGCTTCGAGGGCCAGGATGCGCACGGTGTTGACGGCGATGGAGCGGGCGTGGCGGGCGGCGATGGGTCCCATGCTGACGTGGTCCTCGGTGTTTGCCGAGGTGGGGATGGTGTCGACGCTGGCGGGGTGGGCGTGGCTCTTGTTCTCGGAGGCGAGGGCGGCGGAGGTGTATTGCACCATCATGAAGCCGCTGTTGAGGCCGCCCTGCTCGGTGAGGAAGGCGGGGAAGAGGCCGCCGTGGGCGGCGACGTCGACCAGCCGGGCCTGCCTGCGCTCGCTGATGTTGCCGAGGCCGCACAGCGCGATGCCGAGGAAGTCGGCGGCTACGGAGAGGGGCGCGCCGTGGAAGTTTCCTCCCGACAGGATGGCGAAGCCCTCCCCTTCTCCGATTTCGCCTGCACCGAAGACCAGGGGATTGTCCTCCGCGCCGTTTAGCTCGGCCTGGAGGACGTTGTTGACGTAGCCTGCGGCGTCGCGGGCGGGGCCGTGCACCTGGGGCATGCCGCGTAGGGAGTAGGCGTCCTGGACCTTGCCGGCCATGGCCTTTTCGAGGCCGTCGTTGGGGTCGTCGTGCCAGAGGAGGGTGCTGCCCTCGATGTGGGCACGGATGCGGGCGGCGGAGTTTATCTGGCCGCGCTGGCCCCTGGCGGCGTGGATGCGGGGATCGAAGGCGGCGGGTACGCCCTGTAAGGCTTCGAGGCTCATGGCACCTACGAGGTCGGCGGTGTTGCAGAGCATTACGGCATCGGTGAGGGCCAGGGCGAGGAGCCCGGCCATGAGGGAGGTGCCGTTGCAGAGGGCGAGCCCCTCTTTGGCTTGCAGGACGGCGGGCTCGAGGCCGGCGGCGCGGAGGGCCTCGGCAGATGGCATGGTGCGCCCGCACCATTCGGCCTGCCCGTGGCCCATCATCGAGGCGGCCATGTGGGACAGGGGGGCGAGGTCGCCACTGGCGCCCACCGAGCCTTGCTCGGGCACGACGGGGTGGACGCCCCTGTTGAGCATATCGTAGAGGAGTTGGAGGGTTTCGAGCCGGATGCCCGAGTAGCCGAGCGAGAGGGTGTGCGCCCGGCCGAGCATCATGGCGCGCACAGCCTCTGCGGAGAGGGCTGGGCCGACGCCGACGCACTGGCTCATGATGAGGTTGACCTGGAGCTGCGCCAGATCGTCACGTGGGATCACCCTATCCTTGAAGGCCCCAAAGCCGGTGGTGATGCCGTAGACCACCTCGCCCCGCTCCACCACGCCGTCGACGATAGCCCGCGACCGCTCGACGAGGCTACGAGCAGCGGGTGAAATACCGACGGTCAGCAGGGCCTCACCGGTATGCGGGTCGAGCGGAGAACGAGCAAGTCGGGCCACATCGGCTGGGGTGAGGTTCGCGCCCGACGAGGCGAAGATGTAGGTCGGACGCGGGGGGGCTTTCAAATTGGTCCTCATGCCTCTCGCTGCTCTTCCGCTGCACGGGTGCGGAGGAAGCCGACGGCCCTGGACGCTACGTCTTCGGGGAGGAGGCCGTCGGTGGGGATAAAGAGGTCGCAGTGCCGGCGGGCGTGGGAGAGGCGGTGGTGTTCCTGGTCGAGTATCTCCTGCCGCCACTTGGCTCTGCGCCTGCGGCGGATGGTGGGCAGGGAGGCGTCGAGGTAGATGAGCACGCCGGGGTTGGATAGCTGCCAGAGGTGGGGCACGTAGGAGTGCTCCTGAGCGCAGGCACGGGCGTCGTATCCGGCCTCGCGGAGCTTGCGGACCAGGGTGGACTTGCCGGACGAGCAAACGCCGACCACGACCACCTCTGGGGAATGTTGAATTTTGGATTTTGGATTTTGGATTTTGGATTTTGGACCGGTGGCCGCGTTATTGGCACGGGAGTTCGTGAGGTGGGACGGGTCCAGGAGGCGGGGCCAGCGGGCGTGGCGGTAGTCGGTGTTGGTGGGAGGGGGAGGGGGCGCGAAATGGTGGTCGGGGTCCTCTGAGGATGGGGTTTTGTTTACCATGGTGTAATGCGGCCCTCCAAGCGGCGTTGCTCTTGAATCAATAGTAGCAAGTGGGGTGGATGTTGTCAACCGGCAATTGGGAGGATGGACGACAGGGGTCGGGGGTCGGGGTTGATACTATTTGCAGCATGATGGGTGGGAGGGGCCAGGATGGGGAATTTCCCATTTTCACCATTTTGAGGGATGGGGCGTGCGTGCGGGAAGGGATTTGGGAAATTTGGTTTTGGATATTATTTGTAGCGTGGAGTTGGCTCCGGCAGATTGGCTGCAGGTGGCCCGGCCCATTTGCCCGGCAGATAAATCTGCGGGCTACATTTACGAAGCCCGCCTACGCGGGCTGGGATTGCGGATGTCGGGTGG
>JBJMMB010000098.1:0-41018 GCA_045805005.1 Chloroflexia bacterium | reverse complement strand
CCTGGGACCGGGTGCACGACGAGGCGGAGCGCCTGGAGCACGTGATCTCCCCCTACCTGGAGGAGCGCATCGACGCCGCCCTGGGCCACCCGCAGTTCGACCCCCACGGCGACCCCATCCCCAACAGCGCGGGCACCCTCCCTGTGCAAGACCTCGTGCCGCTATCCGATCTGCCCCTCGACACCCCCTCCGTCGTCCGGCGTATCTCCGACCACAACCCCGACCTGCTGCGCTACGTCGACTCCCTCGGCCTGGTGCCCGACGCCACCGTCAAAGTCACGCAGAAGAGCCCCTTCGACGGTCCCCTCTACCTGGACGTAATCGCGCCCACCGACCACACGGCCACCCCCAGGGAGCAGGTGATCGGCGCCGAAATCGCCCGCAACGTCTTCGTCAGCCGCCCCCGAGAGGCCGCTTTCGATTGCTTGTGACCCCCTGCGAGGTGGGTTGTCGCTCAGGCGTACCCACCGTCCGGGCTATCGGGCCGCGGGTTCTGCTCACCCGACCACTTGGCGCAGCCACACGCGGCCACCCGTGGGGTTCCGCACTCGCAGTCGCAGCACACCCAGTAGCCACCCGACACCTGCGTGGTCCAGCAGCCGCTCTGGTAGAGGTCGTACCACAAACGGCATTGCAGCACCTTGTTGAGGTATAGGTGCTGGTAGCAGGCCGAGCCGTGGCAGCCATTAGGATCCCTGAAGTTGCCGTCGAGGTTGCAATAGGGGCCGGGCGGATTGCACACCGGGACCAAAGGCGCCGATTTACCGCCTTCTCCGTCCGCGAAAGCCCGGGAGGCCCCCACCTGCCCGACCGCCAGTGCGCACATGCCCGCGAATACAAGTCCACTGGCCTCCTTCAGGAACTTGCGCCTGTCTACCACGCGCGCCAGGTCTTCGCTCACGATTCGTACAGCTCTGTCGATCATGGCGTTTCTCCTCCTGCTATGCCTGCCGGTACCGTTTGCGAGAACCTTATTATAGACCGGGTTTGGGGTCAGGTCAACGGGGTCCTATGCCCAAACTCGGACTTCCTCATCTCGCGCCGTCATGTTTTCCAGGCGCATAGCGGTCTTGCTTACGGCAAGGGGGTTGCTGTCGCAGCCGGTGACGGGACGTTTGAGGGCGGCGGCGGACACGAGGGTGGTGCCGGAGCCGCAGAAGAAGTCGGCTACTCGGTCGCCAGGGTTGGAGGAGGCGCGAACGATGCGGTCGAGGAGGGCCAGGGGCTTCTGGGTCTCGTAGCCCACACGCTCCTTGTGGAGGCGGGCCACCACGGGGAAGTACCACCAGTCTTCGGGAACTTTGCCCCGATCGAGGTCGGGCACTTTGCCGAAGCCCGCTTTTGCCGAGGAGGCGAAGGTCGCGACAGTCGAGCGGTCGTAGGGGACGCGCACGGCGTCGGCGTTGAATACGTACTCTTTTGAGCGAGTGTAGACCAGTATGGTGTCGTGCTTGCGCTTGAAGGCCGAGGTAACGGGGGAGGGGCCGTGGTAGCACCAGATTATCTCGTTCAGGAAACGGTCCCTGCCGAAGAGCCGGTCGAGCATCACCTTGGCATAATGGATGAAGTGCCAGTCGAGGTGCACGTAGAGACTGCCGGTGGGGGCCAGCAACTCGCGCATGAGGGCCAGCCTCGCCTCCAGCCATTCCAGGTAGGCATCGTGCCCCTGGGCGTCGGAGTAGGCGGGCACCTGTGTTGAGAAGCGCTCCCCCTCGGCCGGTGCGCGACGGGCCTTGTAGTCTTTCCCCGAGTTGAACGGGGGGTCGGCGTAGATCAGCCCGAAGGTCTCTCCTCTCTCCAGGATGCGCGACATGAGCGTGAGATTGTCGGCCAGGTAAAGGTTGGAGGCGGGGGCCAAGGCCTGAGCGCCGTCCCCGAGCGCGGGCTTTGGCGGGAGAGTGGCCAGGAGCGCGGGCTCGCCGGCGGCGGGCGGCGGGTCGTGCAGCAGGGCATCGATGGAGGACACCCCGTAGCGGTGCTCGAACCTGCCCCGGCCGAGGTTCTTCTGCTGTATCATCACCCGCCGCCTGCGCGCGCCTTGTTCACCGCATCCTCTGCTGTTCTGGCGGGTGGCGTATCGCCCGGGTGCATCCAGTTCTGGTGGCGGTGGGCCTGGCGGAGCGAGGACTCCTCGCGGAAGTACGTCGGGCGGGTGCCATTATCGTGCGTATCGATTTCCGAGCGCTTGTCGAGGTACTCCAGCACCGTAGACACAAAGGCCGCGTGGCTCCAGGTGAGGGGCGACACCGAGACGGGCTCGCCCGTGTAAGGGTCGATCTGCTCGGCCATCACCCCGCTGGGCAGCGCGCAGCGCACCGCCCACTCGAGGAACGGCAAGACCCCGTCTAGCTGCTCGTGGGTCGTGGCCGTGGCGATGACATAGTTGGCATACCAGAGGGTGCACACGAACCAGGAGTTGCCGGGCACTTGGGGCGAGCCGGGCGGGGCCGGCACGCGCTGGTAGTAGTCGTTCTCATAACGGGCGAGACCTCCGACGGAGGTGTTGCACCAGAGGGTGGTGCGGATGGCCTCCATCGTGCGGGTTATGCGCGGGTCGTCCACGGGCACCATGCCGAAGTACCAGAGGCCGTACATGCTGGCGTCTACGGTGCGGTCGTACTCGCGGGTACCATCCGGGTGAATGGTCACCATGCGCGAGAAGCGGCCTATCTCCTCGTCGTACAAGTAGTTCATGGCAGCTTGCTTGATGCTCTCGGCGGCATGGGCATAACGCCTGGCGCTGGCCTCTTCTTCGAAGGCGGCGGCCAGCTTTGATGCGGCCCTCAAGCCTCCGTACACCGCGCCGACCGTGAAGGAGAGCACACCCCGGCGCTCCTCCCACAGGTCGTACGAGGGGAGGGGGAGGCCAGTGTGCTTGTCCCTGTAGCCGCACATGAAGTCTGCCGCCGTAATAATCAAAGGCCGGAAGAGGGGCTTGACCATCTCGACCGAATGCCTGCGGCGGAAGTACTCCCAGAGGGCCCATAGCACGAGAGCCGTTTCGTCCTCCTGGATGGGGAGCTGGCGCTCGTCGCCCAGGCCGTTCACCCAGGGGTGCCAGGAGGAGGCGAGGGTGCCGTCGGGGTTGTACTTGTGCAGGAAGTAGCCGTGGCTGCTGATGGCCTCGCGGCAGAAGTGGAAGAATTGCTCGGGCACATGGTCGTAGCCCGACATGCTGAGGGCGTAGCACACCAGGGCCCCATCGCGAGGCCACATGTACGAGTAGGTATCCCTGGAGTAGTGGATGATGTCCGCGTCGTTGGCGGCGATGATAGCCCCGTCGTCGTCTATCTGGGTGCGCAGCACCAGCAGGCTGCGCTTGAAGGCGTCGACGATATGCTGAGGCAACCTGCCGTAGTCATACTCCTCTTTGTTGCACCAGAGCCGCCAGTAACCCATCGTGCGCTTGATGAGTTGCGCCGGGCCTTTTTCGATTACTCTTTCGTTCAGGTCGCGGGCGTCCGAGTGGTTCTGCGCTGCGGCCATCCAGAAGTAGACCTCGCCCTCGCCCCCCGCGGGCAAGTTGACGTTTATCTGCGCCGTCGAATCGACCGACCCCTGCGCGATGGGGTTGTGCCCCAGCACTCCATCCTCGGCGTCTCGCCAGGTGCCCTCCTGGCTGCCCACCTCTTTGGTGCCCGTGGCGTAGCCGTCGAGGCCCACTCGCAGCTTGCCCTCTTGCGCCGTGCCCCCCATCAGGAGCATATAGCGTGCGTTCTTGTAGTGGATAAGGGCCCCGGAGTCTGGGTCAAAATAGGCCGTGTCCCCCACCTCGGTGCCGTAGAGGTGAAAATCGTGGTGGAAGAAGAGCCGCACCTCCCGCTCCTGGTTTAGCAGGTCATGGAGGACGAAGTGGCGGACCATGACGTCCTCGTGGAAGTCCACCACGTCTGTACACTCTATTCGCAGGCCCAGCCCCTCGTGGATGAGGGTGACGTCGGTTGCCAGGGTATCGTGCTTGTAGAGCAGTCGGCGCGACCACCCTTCGTCGTCCACCCAGGCGAATTGCCCATCGGCCCACACTCCCAGCCTGCACTCGTGGCCGTCGGTCTGGTTCTCCAGGCCGATGTAGGGGTAGTAGATATCCCGCAGCGTATATGTGCTGTCAAAATTGACGAGCAGGTTGCCGTTGCTAAGAGGAAGGTCACGGGGCATGAAACAAGCTACCCGACTACCAGTACGCCGTCCTCAACATGGATAGGGTACGTGGCGATCGGCTCCTCCGCGGGATCCATCACCACCTCGCCAGTGCGCACGTTGAATTGCGAGCCGTGCCAGGGGCAGGTGACGATCTCACCCGCCAGCGACCCCTCGCAGAGCGGCCCGCCCTCATGGGTGCAGTTGGGCTGGGTGGCGTAGAACTGGCCGCCCACGTTATATATGGCAACCTCCTTGCCTGCCACGTAGCCCTTTCTACAATAGCCCTCCGGCACGTCCGCCGCTTTCAGGTCCGATTTCCCGTTCATCATGCCTCCTGCTATTCCCTTATTCTCCTGGTATTCGCAATCACAATATATCATAATTGCTGGCCTGCATCCTGCTGACACACGTTGCAAATCATTTGGAGGAGCGGAATCCTATGAAGTTTGGAGTGATGGTGCCCCAGGGCTGGCGTATGGACCTGGCGAGCATAAAGGACCCGGTAGAGAAGTACGAGACGATGACCCGCTTCGGCCAGGAGGCCGAGAAGCTGGGGTTCGACTCGATCTGGCTGTATGACCACTTCCACACGGTGCCCCAGCCCGAGCTGGAGACCACGTTCGAGTGCTGGATATCCACAGCGGCGCTGGCCCGCGATACCTCGACGGTCAGGATAGGGCAGATGGTCACCTGCAATCACTACCGCAGCCCCTCCTTGCTGGCGAAGATGGCCTCGACCGTGGATGTGCTGAGCCACGGCCGGCTCGACTTCGGCATCGGTGCGGGCTGGTACGAAGAGGAGTTCAATGCCTACGGCTACCCCTTCCCCGACGGCCCCACGCGCCTGCGCATGCTGGACGAGGCGCTGCAAGTCATCAGGGCCATGTGGAGCGAGCCCTACGCGACTTTTGAGGGCCAGTACTACCAGGTGCGCGGAGCCATCAACGAGCCGAAAGGCGTGCAGAAGCCGCACCCGCCCATTTGGGTAGGCGGCAGCGGTGAGAAAGTAACCCTGAAGCTGGTGGCCAAATACGGCGACGCCTGCAACATAAGTGTGGGCGTGGGGCCCGATGAATACAGGCTCAAGTTCGAGGTGCTGCGCCGCCATTGCGACGACCTGGGGCGCGACTACAACTCAATACTCAAGACCGCCCACCTTTTCATGACCCTCGTAGAGCCCGGCCAGGATCCCCAGGAGGTAGCCGAGCCCTGGCTGAAGCTGCGCAACAGGACTTTTGAGGAGTACAGCAAGCAGACCTTCGTGGGCACTCCACAGGAAGCGGTCGATTACTTCCACGCGGTCGAGGAGGCCGGAGCTGAGTACCTGGTCATCTACTTCTACAACGACCTCACCCGCCTCGACACCCTGCGCCTCTTCGCCCAGGATGTGCTCTCTGCTTTCAAGCGGTAAGTCGGAAGTTCATCACAAACAACAAAGCGCGCCCGCGGGCGCGCTTTGTTGTTTGTGAATACTATATATCACTCTATATTGAAGAACTCAGACCTTCCGCCGGCAATCAGGCTGCCTGTGTGCTCGAACGCCTGTCGGAAATCGGGCCGGGTGAACATCTCTCTACGAGCTTGCTCCCATTTCGCCAAGCTATCGACCTCCATCTCCACGACTACGGTATCGAACTGCCCGCTCAGGTCGGTAAGTACGCGGACCTTGCCACCGAACAACTGCGCAATCTGGGGCGCGCCTTCTTTTATCGCCCTTGCCAGCTCACCGCCCCTGCCAAACTGCGCTTGAAAAATGTCGCGTGCCAGGATCATCGCTCGTACCCTCCGTTTCTCAATAACTAAGCTGCCTTAACTTAGCCTCGCATCACCGGCCGTGTCGCGTGGTCGAATGACGCATCATACACGATTCGACCGGCCTGCAAGGGGTACTGCCTTGCCTGAAGTGAATGCTCGGGCAGGCGCGGGCCGCGGACTCGCGGGTGCATTATGCGCCAACCCCCATTCTATTTCAAGGGATTATGCCTCGGGTTTGTAGGGGGCCTCGCTGTCGATGTTGCCCACGAAGAAGGGAAGCCTGCTGTGGCCGAGCATCTGGCGGACGGCCATGTTCTCCCCGGTGTGGTACCAGTAGTGATAGGTCGTGCGCAGCATGAGCGTGCCGTAGGTCCGCCCCGTCGGCTTGCCGTCCACGATCACGGGCGCGGCCAGTTGCTCGCTGTCCAGAGTATCAAGCCAGGGGTCGGCGGCCTCGGTCACGGTGCGCCATGCCTTCCAGACCTCCTTGAGCGGGGGCGTACAGGCAGGAGCGCCGAATGCGTAGTCGGTGTTCAACTGCGGCAGGAGGACGATGCCCCGCAGGTTCAACCAGTAACGCTGCTCCTGCCATGCCGGGTGCCCCACGTTCCAACTGATACAGTTCATCGGCATGATGCGCTGGCGAGCGTCCTCGTCCTTCACACCTCGGAGAGCGCGCTTGAATTCGCTGCGCGCAAAACGCAATTGCAGCACAAGTGGATGCGGCATGGAAGTCCCTCCCGGCACAAGATTGATAGGTCGAGATTAGCACAGATGTGTTGATTTGTCAATCAGATCCAGCGGCCCTTTTGCATGCTTGCGTGAGCACGACAAAAGCACTATACTACCGCTCAGTGGCAGCCGTCGTTGTCGTGACAATAGCCAGATGCGGCTCGGGCCTTATGGCTCTGGCCGGCACTGTCTACGCTTCTTATCCCAGCCGGTATCCGCTATTCTGTTTCTCCATCCATGACCGAAATCAAGCAGCTAAGATGCCCTAATTGCAGCGGCCTCGTGACCGCGCCGCCGGGGGTGACCCGCGTTACGTGCACGTACTGCGGGGCCGACCTCGCGGTGGACCTCGATAAAGAGGAGGCTATGCTGTACGCCCTCGACCAGCAGGAGCGCTCTCGCGAGAAGGACCGGCTGGCCGAGGAGCTCAAGCCGCTGTATGAGCAGTATATGGCGGTGTATAACCAACTGAGCGTGGTTGACATCGAACTGCAGCAGCGAGAGCTCTTGAAGCAGAACTACACGATCAGGCACCAGGTCAAGGGGCTAACGCAGCGGCACGACGACCTGGTGCGGAGCCTGTCGCTGATAAGCAGCCAGATTGCCAAGATTGACGAGGTGGTTCACCCCGGCATCGTGACGCAACTCCCGGTGCCCCGCCCACTGCCACGGCAGAGCCGCTGGCCCGCTGTGCTCCGCGGTGTGCTGGTGTTCCTCGTCGTCGTGGGCGTCATCGGCGGCGCGGCTCTAATACTGGGGAGGCAAAACCAGGCGGGGGGCAATAGCGGCCCGCCACTTACCGGACCCCAGGCGACCGCTACGGCTGTTGCGAGCTCGCCGCCAACCTCAACCGGCTATTACTACGCCAAAGAGACCTCCCACTCCGTGAGCATTTTCGCCAAACCGTTCGCCGACCTGGGTGGCTTGGCAGCGCTGGGGTTCCCGGTCACTGAGGCGTTCGTCGAGCAGGGCGCGGAGGACGGGGCGAACCGCTGGGTGCAATACTTCGAGAAGGCCGTGTTGGAATACCATCCCGAGTTGCCGGAAGGACAGAAGTACCAGCTCTCCCGCCTGGGGGCCTGGCGGTTGAACCTGAAGTATAAAGGTGTCGTGCCCGAGGCCAAGCAATTGCCCCCGAGCAACAACCGCAAGTTCGACGCCACAGGCTACGTGGTCGCCGACCCCTTCCTCTCCTTCTGGGATCGCACCGGGGGCCTGGCCCGCTTTGGCTACCCCCTCAGCTCGGCCTTCGACGAGTCGAGCGAGGCCGATGGCAAACCCTACACGGTGCAGTATTTCGAGCGGGCGATCATGGAGCACCACCCCGAATTGAGCCCACCGTTCGATGTCCAGTTAGCAGCCACCGGCCTGGAAAAGCTCAAGCAGCTATACCCCGATGGACCACCCATGCACGCCGCTAATCCAGTGCCCGACACCGGCGGTGTGCCCCCAAGCCCAACCACGGCACCCTCGGGTCCAACCACCACACCGTAACGGGCTCTCAACGCCGGATTTTGTCCTGGTTGGTGCCGGCCCCTTTCGCTCTCATAACGACTTCGCGCGTGTAATCAACCACCAACTCGGGCTGGTCTACCTCGATGAAGTGGCGGCTTTGCTCGGCTACGACAAGCTTGCTGCCGGGCACCATCGCCGCAAGCTCTTCCTGCATTCCAAGCCAGATGCGTTCTATCTCGGCCACGGGCCAACCTGCCGGCTGGGGCAATGCAAGCCCATGGCGGAGTACGACCAGTGGAATGTTCGGCATCGGCCCGGCAGCCCGCACCTGCGCCCCGCTCAAATTGGTGTCATCATAGCTCGCGCCCTCACGCGTGGAGCTAATGCCCCGCTCGCGCTGTTGCTCTTGCTCGGGGGTCAGGATAGCGATGTACCGTGCATCCAGGTCGGGATGCACAGCGTCCACCAGCACCATACCGGCCACCTCGCTCTTGTAGAGCTTCGCGAAGAGTTGCATGTTCAACCCACCCTCGGCTTGTCCCACCAGCACGTAAGGCCCCCCGACCTTCGCCGCCGCCAACAGGGCGTGCAACTCTTTCATCGTCTGCTCGCTCGTTCGTGGGGCCGGGCTGCGTTCGCTATTGCCCAATCCCGCCCTATCATAGGAGCAGGCCCGCGTGAACTGCGCGACGTGCGGCTGTACAAGATACCAGTCATCCCCGGCCCTGCCCAGGGCCGAGTCAAAAATCACTGTGGGGCTGCCCTGGCCTGTGCAACTAAGCCATAGCCTATAACCCCCAACGTCGAACAGTCCCTCCACGGGCACCGCGCCGTGCACCGCGCTATATTGCTGCCTATAGCGGAACGTGCCCAACTGGCTCAGGAGCACGTCATATGGCGCGGCATTCTCGGGGTGCAACTCAAATACCGCCCGCTCGAAATACTGAACGGTGTAAGTCTTGCCATCCAGGTCGCTCCGCTCCTGGAACTCTTCGGAGATAGGGTAGCCCTGCTGGGCCAGCCCGCCGTGCGATTGCCAGTAGGCGAGGAACCGGCCTCCCAATCGCTTGCCCGTCTCAGTGAATAGCTGTGAGCCTGAGGAGTTGTTAGCTTGCTGGCCGGGCGCGCCCGCAGGGTATTTCTGCTTGTACTGGAAGGCGCCCAACTGTGAAAGGAGTACGTCATATGGCGCGGGGTTCTCAAGATGGTATTCAAAGACGGCCCGCTCGAAATATTGAACCGTGTAAGCCCTGCCATCGAGCGCCGACACTTCGTTAAAGGTGGGTGAGATGGGGAAGCCCTGCTGGGCCAGCCCGCCGTGGGTGTCCCAGTAGTCGAGGAAGATGCCGCTGACCGTCTGGCCGGTTTCAGCGAAGCTGCGACTGCCCGATCCGGGGAGGGGTCCAGCAGACACGGGCGCTCCCACGCCTCGGAAGGCTGTCGCGCCCAATGCCCGGGCAACCGGATACGCGCTCGCCCCCAGGACCGGCGCGCTAAAGAACGATGCCAGGCAGCACAGAATGGCTGCCGCGTGCGCAAATCTTCTATAGTGCATGAATGGTTAGCTCCTTTGGTAAGCAGTAAGCACCCGGCCGAGCCTACTAATAACACATAGAGAACATGCGCCCGGTTGCGCCAATGCCCTCACCAATGCCTATGGTATAATGGCGTGTTGCCATAAGCTAATCCTGGCCGCATAATTCCATGCCCAGGATCGGTATTGCATACTGCCTATTCCGTAGAGAGGGGACGGTAGAGGTCGTTGCTAACCGTGCTTGATAACCATGCAACAAGCTAGAAGCAATACGGAGTTGGGGGAGCAATGCCGGGATCGCGCCGCAATATCACCATACCGAGCGTTCTGCTCATAGCAGGCATCCTGCTCGGCCTTTTCGCCTTGCCGCCCAGGACGGGCCGCACATCCCCGGCTACGGTCTATGGCGTCCTATTCGATAATGCCCATGTGGAAACCGGCGGCAACGCCGACTGGATAATAAGCACGAGCCAGCCCGACCCGCTGCTTGAGGATCCCAACCCCCAGGTGGAGACCGACTGGACCGGCGGCATCAGCGCCTGGGGCGTGGCCCTCCAGCGCACCGGCCGCTACATTCTGAAAACCACCACGAGCGCCATCACCTACGGCAACGGCTCTAATCCTCTGGACCTGACCCACTTCGACGCCCTCGTCCTCCCCGAGCCCAACAGCCTCTTCACCTCCCCCGAGAAGACGGCCATCATGGCCTTCGTATCCAGCGGTGGGGGACTTTTCATGGTAGCCGACCACAACGGCAGCGACCGCAATAGCGACGGCTGGGACTCCCTGCACATCTTTAACGACCTGATGAACAACAGCGGCGTGGGCAACGACCCCTTCGGCATCCAGTTCGACGTGCTCGACATCAGCAGTGAGAACCCGAACAACGACACTCCCAACCCCGATCCCGTACTGCAGGGCCCCTTCGGCACGGCAAGCGGCAGCATTATACGCTCCGGCACCACCGAAACCATCAACCTGGCCCACAACCCCAACGCCAGGGGGGTCATATACCGCGATAACTCCCCCAACACCGGCACCACCGGCATATTCGTAGCTCGCAGCATCTACGGCAGTGGCAGAATAGTGGCCGTGGGCGACAGCTCGGCCATAGATGACGGCACATGCCGCTCGGGCAATAATTGCTTCAACGGCTGGACCGATCCCGCGGGCCAGAACAATATTCTTTTCCCCAATGGCACCGAGTGGATCGCCGGCGGTGGCCCCGCCGGCACGCCCACAAATACACCCCCACCCACCAACACCCTCACCCGAACCACTACCCCAACCAGGACTTCGACCCCCATACCGGGAGCTACCAACACCCCAACACCTTCGCCTACCCCCACCAACACCCCCGCCCCTGGAGGATCCCACCTCGTAATCAACCAGCTATACGGCGCGGGAGGCGCGACGGGTGCTCCCTGGCGCAACGACTTTATAGAGCTTTTCAACCCCACGAGCGCGCCTGTGGCGATGTCCAACTGGTCCGTCCAATACGCGAGTTCCACCGGCAATAGCTGGGCCTCCACGGTCCTTAATGCCACCATACCGGCTGGAGGCTATTACCTGGTGCAGGAGAACAGCGGGGGGACCAATGGCGCGCTACTACCCACTCCCGATGCTAGTGATGACACAGCAATGTCGGCGACGACTGGCAAGGTGGCCCTGGTTAATAACACCACACTTCTCGCCTGCGGCGCGGCAGGTAATAGTTGTATTCCTAATCCGCACATAATCGATTATGTTGGGTATGGCGGTGCTTCGGACTTCGAGGGTAGCGGCCCCACCGCTGCTACATCGAACACCATGAGCGTACTACGCGCTAACGGTGGCTGTACCGACACTAATAACAATGCCTCCGACTTCGCCACCAGCAACCCCATCACCCCGCGCAACAGCGCCACGGCCCTGAACCTCTGCGTCGCCCCCACGACCACGCCGACTTTCGCGCCAACTCGCACAAACACATCCACGGCCACGTCCACCAGCACAGCCAACGCCTCGAATACTCCAACAGGCACGCCCACCAACACGTCCACCAACACCCCAACGAGCACTCCTACGCCCACCTACACTATCACCCCGTCGGATACCCCCACATCCACCCTTACCACCTTGCCGGCTGATACTCCCACGAGCACGCCGACAGGCACACCCACCGCCGAGCCGTTCCTGGTAGGTCATGTACTATGGCTGGGCAGGCCGCCCCAACCCAACTCACTCCAACAACTGCCTGTTACGCTCACTCTGAGGATGGGGGCCGCCGGCGCGGAATATCCCGAGCAAACCACAGACGTGAGCGGGTATTTCACTGTGAGCGCCGCAGGCCTGCCTTCCGGGACCTACAACTGGCGCGTCAAGGGCCCCAAATTCCTTGCCAACGCGGGTACAATTACCCTCACCGGCTCCCCTCGCATCGATGCGGAGATGGGCTCATTGAAGTCAGGCGATGCCAATAACGATAATATCGTAAGCTCGACCGATTTCAGCATCCTCAAGTCCACCTTCGGCAAGAGCCAGGGCCAACCCGGCTACGATGACCGCGCCGACTTCACAGGCGATGCCGCCGTAAGCGTTGGCGATTTCACGATCCTCAAGAGCAACTTTGGTCTGGCCGGCGCGCCGCCCATAGGCCCCTGACTTCCACCAGGACAGCAAAAAAGCCGTCCCCGCATGGTAGCGGACGACGGCTTTTTTGCTGGCAAGAAGACGGATCAGTGGTTGGCGCAGATTTGCCCCTGGTGCCCCAGGCCCGTGGCCAGGGTGGCGAGCCCGATCCCTCCTTTGGACTCTGCTAAGAACTGCTGCTCTGCGGCTGATGCAGTGGCCGGGCTTCCATGCCGCCCGAGCTGGCCCCTGATCTCCCCGGCGGGGTGCACGGTGGTGTGCATGTTAGCATAAGCGCGACCCTCTTGCATCAGTGTTACCAGGTCGCTCAGCGGATGCCCGGCGAGTGGCCCTGTCAGGTTGGCCGCTGTGGCGGTTCCCTCGCAATTGATGTGGTCCCCGTTAACTGTGCATGCGCTGGAACTCACCAGGGGCAGCACTACCGGTCCGGCGATGCCGATTGTTCCGGTGTGGATGTGCCCCGCCGTGACGCTTATGATGTCCCTTGCCATCAGCTTGAAGTCGATCGACTGGAGGTCTCTGCTGACGTGGAAGATGGCGACCCCATGCGAGTCGGTCTGCACAGGCGGAGTTTCCTCGTCGCCGGTCAGTTGCGTCACGAAGGTGAGGCTGTTGTCATCGCCGGTGCCGTTGCTTGCATTTTTGCCGCCCGGTGCTGCGGCGGCCGTCCCGGCTATGGTGAACAATGACAAGAGTAAAAACGCTAACAGGCGTATGTTTCGCATGACTTTCTCTCCTGGATTGTGGTAGATGGGCTCTCCCGCTGGAATTGCGCTCTAACTTCCATGCTAAGGAAGCGCCTGCCTTGCGCGTATGCGGATCAGATATACGACCCGTGGAGGACTCGGGTGCCCTATCGATCTTAGTTGCGGCCAGTTGGCCTTCGTGCGCCCAGAAGACAGGTGCTTTTATTCTATGGGCATTCTCACAGCGCGTCAAGCCCCAATTTGAGCATTTTCCTTGTGCTATAATTTCACCATGCCGCCCAAGCGTGGTTTTAGCCCTCGTCGCCTTCTTACCCCTGACGTTCTCCTGACCGCCCTGTTATTCCTCTTCGCGTTCGCCCTGCGCGCATACGGGGTGCGAGGATCCCTACCCTACGTGGGGCACCCGGACGAGCCCAAACTTATAGATTCGGCTATCCATATTGTCAAGTCGGGCGACCTCAACCCTCGCCTGTATATATGGCCCTCTATCTACATCTACATCGAAGCGTTGGTCGTGAAGGCCCACCTGCTCTGGGGCGTCCTGAGAGGCTACTACGCCGGCCCGCAGTCGCTGCCCGACGTTACGCACATTTTCACGCTGGCCCCCGGCGTCTATGTGTGGGCGCGCACCCTGACAGCCGTAGTCGGCGCGGCCACGGTGGCTCTGCTCTACGCAGTGGGGCGCGAGATGTTCAACGGCAGCAGGCGCGTGGGTGTCGCCGCCGCGCTTATGCTCGCCGTTTCGCCCCTGCACATCGAGTACTCACATTACGCCCTCACCGACGTGCCACTGGGCCTCATGGGCCTGCTCGTCCTCTGGGCCTCCTACAGCCTCAGCCGCAATCCGGTGGCGAGCAGTGCGGCGCGCCCTTACGACTCCTTCTTCTGGCGCTCGACCCTCTGCGGCCTCCTCGTGGGCCTCGCCGCGGGCACCAAGTACAATGGCATCTACCTCGGCCTGGTGCCGGCCATCGCCCTCGTCATGGCCTGGCGCAGGTCCAGGACTGAGGGCAATTCTATTGCGTATAGCGTATTGCGTAGAGGAGGAAGGGTAGAGGGTTCTACCAGCCAGGATTCGGATGAACCTGCTACGCAATACGCTATACGCAATACTCCTCAGTTGTCTCGTGCGCGCCGTTTCCGTGTGGCCGTGTCCGGGCTGCTGTTGGCCGCTATCGTAGGCTTCCTGCTTGCCGAGCCCTATGCCCTGCTCGACCTGGCGTCCTTCTACCAGGGCTTCAGCTTCCAGGTAGGCGCCTACCTGCCCGCCCAGGATTTGGGTCAGGTGTGGGACTCGGTGCAGAGTCACGTGACCGCTCTCAGCGCGAGCGATTCCTACTTCTTCATGCCCGCCGCCCTGGGCGCTATCGTCCTGCTGCTCAACGCGCCCGTGCGTAACCGCGCCTGGCTCCTCGTCCCTTTCCCTCTCTTCTACGTTCTGGCTATGAGTCGCTTCCACCTCACCTACGTGCGCAACCTGATTGTCACCCTCCCCTTCCTGGCGATAATGTCCGGTTACGCTATCGACCTGGTTGCGATGCAGTTGATCACTATGGCTCGCGGATACGTGAGGGTTGCCAACCGGCAGGTGTGGGGTGTGGCGAGGTGGGGCCTGGTAGGGTTGTTGCTCCTCTATCTGCTGGCCGAGCCGCTGAGAGTGTCGGTAAATTATGTTCGCTACATGGCCGACCCCGAGAGCCGCAACCTGGCCTGGGACTGGATGCAACAGCAGATGCGGCAGGGGGCGCGCTTCGCCGCCGAACTACACCCCTGGCAGGTGCAGGACTGGCCTGACGTGCTCGCTTACGACGTTGAGAACCCCGACGACCTCAACCCCCTCACCACCCGCCCACCCGCCTGGTTCGCCAGTCACGGCTACAATTACCTGGTGCTAAACTCCAACTACAAAGACGCCCGGCGCGACCCCGCAATACTGGCCCTCTACCGGCAACTGCCCCTGGTGAAAGAGTTCGCGGGCGACAAGCAGGGCGGCAAGGGCCCCACCATTAGTGTCTACTCGTCCGAGAAGGTGGGCTCGCCCGGGGCCGATGGCTCCGGCCCTGGCTTTATGATGCAAACCTCAAACGCCAGATTGGAGGATTTCGCCGCGCTGGTAGGTTACGATCTGGCCCCCATCTCAAACACCGGCATGCTGCTCGACCCTACCGCTCCATCCGGCTCCGGCGCGGCGAAACCTGAGGCTTCCGCCGGCTTCGAACCGGGCGGGTCGGTAGGCCTGAATCTCTACTACCGAGCCCTGCGCGATGGAAAGAAGAGCGACCCCGCCTGGCAGGTATGGGTGCACCTTGTCGATACCTCGTCCGGGGCGACTGTAGCCCAGGTGGACGTGCAGCCTCTCGCGGGCCGGCTTAGAGCCTACCCCCGTATTTCCCAGCAGCCCCATCCCGTTTCCCAATGGCACCAGGGCGAACTGGTGGCCGGGATTTACAACTTCGATCTGCCGCCCAACCTCAAGCCAGGTATCTATCGCCTCGACACTGGTATGTGGGTGCCACCTAACGGCCCGGGCGCGAAGGTCACCTACGACCCCGCAGCCCCCGGCCAACCGGAGGATCATGTCGTCTTAGGGGAGATTAGGGTGCGGTGAAACGTGACGCGTCCCCGTTTCAGCGGGAATTTATCCTGAAGTTAGCCAGTCTACTTCTGTCGCCGGGAGATCCGGACACGCCCCTGTAGGAGGAGTCTTCGCGGTCGGCGCGCATGCCGTAGTGACCGTAGCCACCGTTGGCGGGGGTTACTTTGGCTATCAGGCCTTCCTGGACGGCGTAGGCCGCGGCCTGCTGGCGATTGCGTAACTGCAGCTTGTCGAGTATGTTCCGCAGGTGTACCTTCACTGTGTTTTCGGTGATGATCAGCTCGGTAGCGATATCTCTGTTGGTCGCGCCACGGGCCACCAGCCGGAGCACGTCCTTCTCTCTCTCGGTCAGCGCGTCTATTCCCTTTACCTCTTGCAGGTCACGGCGTCGCGACAGGTGGGTGAACTCTTGCAGCACCTTCGTGAACATTGTGCTGGAGAAATAAGCGCCGCCTTGTGCCAGCGCCTGCACCGCCCGGACCAACTCTTCCAGGCTGCTATTCTTGAGCAGATAGCCCTTGACGCCCGCTTTCACCGCGGCCAGCAGGTCGCTATCTTCCTCGGACGACGTGAGGATGGCCACGTTGGTATTGGGGAACTGCGCCATGATCTCCACCACGGTCGGCAGGCCCTCGCAACGATGCATGTGCATCTCCATCAACAGCACGTCGGGCTCGAGTTCAGCGGTCATCTGACGCGCTTCGTCGCCGTCGCGGGCCTCTCCCACGACCTGCACTCCCTCCTGCCGGGAGAGCAGGCTGGCCAGGCCCTGCCGGAATAGGTCGTGGCTGTCGGCTATGACTACGCGTATTGGTTTAGCATCCATTCAATTATCGAACCTTTGGCGCGCAAAGCTGTGCTGGCTGGTGGACTGTAGGGACGAGTCATACTGCTCCCTACGGGCTGCTTTGGCTCTCAGTGTGATCTCAGGTACAGCGCGACGCCCCACGGGCAGATAGTCAGTTCGGCCCGCTCTCCTGCGCGCTCTGTTTCGACTATAGCACAGTAAAAAAGCGCAAGTCAACGGAAAGAGGTATGACCTCTGTACTAATCCTGGGTGGTAAAAGTCCGGTCCCGGTAAGGGTCAGGCGTCATGGTGAACGGGTCAGGGCCCGTGGACGAGCACTTACCCCCGACCCCGGCACCCTGCTCCCCGGCACCGCACTAATCCTTTCCGGCTAGTACCGGCTAATACGCGCCGGGCACAATCATTAGGCGCAAGATACCACGACGGATTGATGCGCGAAATCGGGCGAATCCCTATAGTGTATCTATGCCAGGGAACAGGGTCCAGGGGTTAGGGATTGGTGCTCGCGGGCAGGTCCTGACCCCTAACCCCTAACGCCTGACCCCTACCAGGAGGAGTGTTATGCAGGATGGGAAGAGCCGGGTGCTAATTGTATCCGGGCGGTCGCTGGTGGCCCACGGGCTGCAGAGCTTGCTGGCCGGGAGGCCTGAGATAAGCCAGGTGGAGATCATAGGCAGTCTCTATGACGCGCTGATCTACTCCCTCACAGACCCGCCCGACGCTATGGTCATAGACATGCCGCCGGGCGCGGACCTCTTCGTGGACCGCCCGGTATCGGTCAACGGCCACGAGATCAAGACGATAGTGCTGGTTGAGGGAGATAAAGATGTCGAGGCTCGTCTCTATGTCCATATCCCCGGCAGGACGGCCAATCTGGACAACCTGATGGCCGCCATACTATGGGACGGGCAAGGAGCCGGAGCCGCCAAACCCCCAGCGAAGCGGCGCAAGCAAGCAAAGACACCTGTGGAACCCGCAGACTTGCTACCACACTTATCTCAGCCCAGCAATTTTATCAGGGCCAAAGCGTCGGGCCCGAGCAAGTTCCGGATTTCCTCCTCCAATGACGTGGAGTAGCGCACCCTGTGGGGCAGTTTTGCGGAGGTCACATCCCCCGCCTCGGGGCTGTATTGAATCCGCAGGGTCACGGTGTCCGGACCGCTGCGCGCCTTGAGCACCTTCTCGAGGGCGATCATGCGGTCGATATCGGCATGGTCGTCATCGGACGCGGGCACCGTGATGATCAGATGATAGGTGGGGCTCTCGACCGGCGGGGCCGGAGCCTGGGGAACGGCCTTCACCTGTGAACCCACCTGGGGCGCTGCCTGCGGCGAGGGTTGCGGAATAGGGTAATCCTGCCTCGAACCGCCGTTTGCCGGCTGGGCTTGCGGGGCGGGCAGGGGCACAGTCGCCTCCCGGCGGCTGGCCTTAACTTTGATGTCCAACTCCTCTTCCTCCACGCCGGCCTGGTAAGCCGCCAGATGCTCGCACAGCAGATACACTCCGTCGCCATCGGTGTGGCCGCACACGCGGGCGGTGATTATCACCATGTTGTTCTCGACCCATAGCTCCCGGTGACGCTTGTAATTAGGCGGAAACGCGACCAGCTCGATCTCCCCGTCAAGGTCCTGCACCAATGCCGTGCCCATCGTCTGCGCCTGCCCGCCTCCGGTCGCTCCCGCCGGGTCCTCGACCAACCTGATGCTCTGGAGCAGACCCACCAGGTAAACGCTGCCCCCCACATTGGATGGTCCTATGCCCGACGTGCTCACCAGCCGTGAACGCAACCCGCCGCTATTCTCCAGGGCCCTGCGCAGCCCCTCCATCTCTGATGCATCCGTGAAGCCGGCCCCCAGGTTGCGCTCCTCCCAGGCCCGTCGCGAGTACCGCTCCCTCGGGCTGGGTGGGTGGCTTCCCCTTTTGGGGGCAGGCACCCACGCTCGGTCCTTGATCCAGAGCAGCAACTCGTCGCGCTCTCCAAAATGGTCGCACGCCCCCGAGCGGACCAACGCCTCCAGTTGCGCCTCCGATATCCCGGCTTCCAGGCAGACGTGCTCCAGGTCGCCCAGCTTTGAAAGCCCTCCGGGATGCTCCCTTGCCTCCACGAATCTCCCCGCTACTCCCTGGCTCCAACCAGGAAGCGTGAGCCCCCACAGGATAGCCCAACCACCCTCCTTCTCTTGCAGGCTGGGGCCTGTTCGACTGAGGGCCGCGTCGGGGGGCAGAAGGGCCACGCCCAGCCTCCGCGTCTCCTCGGTGAGCGGCCGGACGCCCTCTGGCCCCTGACGCTCCCAGGCAACCTCTATGGCCGCGGCGAGGAAAGCCGCCGGGTGGGCCGCTTTGATCGAGGCCAGCCGGGCGACCACTCTCGCCCACGCGCCCACGGTTTCTCGGGCGACCAGGCCGTGCGCCGCCGCTGAGAGGCCCTCCCACAGCGCCGCGGCCTGTTCCTCCCCCATGTCGGATCGCAGACACCCCTCAACGAACCGCACCCTAGCCGGCTCCTGGTCGTTGCCGGGATCGCTCGCCCCTGTGGGGCTCCCCGAACGGACTATCTCGAGCCTCAGCGCTGCTGCCTCTTCAGGAGGCGTGCCCGCCGCTTCCAGGACTGAAGCGAACTGGTCGAGGTAAAGGAGCGCTCCGCCGGTATCCTGGGTGTGAGCATGCCAGGCCCCGACTTCTCCTGGGGGCGCCTTTTGGCTTACCGGCCGGTCCGGGTGCTGCAGCGAGTTCGCGACGAGGGGGCTCAGGCTTTCCGGCGCTAAGTCTCCCTTCCAGCCTTTGAGCACGCTCCCGGAGAGATATGGTATGCCTGCGATCTCCCCTTTCTTCAGCAGGGTCGCGGCTTTGTCGCTCCACTCCGTATACCCTGGCGCTTCGGGACTATCTCCACCGGCCTGTTGTGCCGGATACTCGGAGACCAATGTCACGGCGCGGTGAAGCACCGACAGGGCCGGGGACGAGTCAATCCAGAGCGACGGTAGATCAAACTCACACAACTCCTCGCGGGTCCAGGGCACCCAACCGGGCGAAGCCGGTTCCCCCTCCACCTCGTCTCCCGCTAACATAGGCACCCACCCAGCCTGACCGGCATCGCCGGGTGCCCCGGCGAGCGCGAGGGTGTCCCGGTCAGGCTTTACCATGATGGGAGTCCCGCGCAGAGACAGCGCGAGCGATTCCACGCCGTCCTGGTCGCCGGTAGCCGCCGTGGTCAGAGCCTCCCAGGACGCAATGGCCCCCGGCTCCTGGTCCATCTCCGGTTTCAACTGCCCTGCATTGCGACTAGCTAACACTGTCCTGGCGGCCCGGAGCGCTGCCGCCGGGGTGATATCCAGCACGCAAGCGGCGGACGCCACGCGCCCATACTCCCCGGCCAATCCCTCCGCAAGCCTATCCTGGCAGATGCCTGGCACCTCAACGCCTGGCGGTGTCGAATATTGAATACTAAGCTTTGAAACTTGAATTGTTGGCTCACCACTCTCATCCGCGGACGCCTGGTCGGCGCCAGGCGTTGAGTGGAGCGTGCCAATAACAGCCGCGCCCACGAGCGAGCCGGCAGCCGCGCCCAATGGGGCTCCGAGCGGTATGCGCCCGCCTTCGGCTATATCGACCAGCCGAGCCAGCGCGGGCCAGGCCGCCCGATTGCTGCTCCGCGAGATCTGGTCCAACTCGGCTTCGAGCCGGTCCTGCAACGGGCCGGTGGGCGACTCTCCAAATTGCTTCGTCAAGCGCTCTTCAACTCCGGTGCGCAGTCGTGCCCGCGAGGCCTTCCATGCCCCCTCGTCCATCACCGGCAACGGACCTGGTCCATCGTTCAGGGTTCGAGCGCACATCTCCACGATCACGCCAACGTTAGTCACAGCCTCGGGCCACTGCTCGAAAAGGGCCGCGCCCTCGCCTGGGGGACGCAGATACTGGTGGGGCGTAGCCTCGGCATCGACCTCCGGCTCCTCTGCCGGCACCGCCCAGCCCGCCTCTTTCCGGGCAATAGCGAGGGCCCGGCAGGAGGGAGCACCATTCAGGCGCGGGTAGCGGGCTACAGGTATGGCGACCACAGGCAACTCCATGACCTTCGCTGCCACCGCGATTCGTCCGGCCCGCTCACCGTCGCCTGAAAGCCCAGAGTGCTCCAGCCCCACGAAAGCGCCCACAAACTTCTGCTCCCTGGCCCAACCTCCCATGTCCAAAGCGTCCCGCACCTGGTTTTCGATGGCGTTGCTGCCCCCCAGGACGAGGACCAGACCGGCAGAGAGGCCCGTGAGCGCTTCCAGCGTTACGGGCCGGACTGCGCTGGGCCACCGCGAATATGCTAGTTCGCTTATCCTGGCGAGATTGGCAAGGCCCTCGTGTGAGGATGCATAGAGCACGGCAGATTGAAGCGCCTTCTCCCCTTCCCCGGTAGGCAGCGCTATGTCGACCTCCACGCCGATTATGGGAGAGACGCCCGCGGTGGGGGCAGCCTTCAGGAGGGAGGGCAGGGCCGCCAGGGGAGCGCGGTCGGCCACCCCGAGCGCTTTATACCCAAGTTCCGCTGCGTAGCGCACCCACTCGCCGGGCGAGGCGGGCCCACCCCTGGAGCTGTAATGGGTGTGAGCATGCAGGTAAGCAAAGTCGATCATGCATAGCCGATTATATACCCGCACATACCCATGTGGATTGCCTGTGGAAGGGGACGCGTGAAACGTTCTGCCGTGAGCACTTCGATACTCTTGCTGGAATCTCGGTCTAGCGATGTATTGACGATCATCGATATAATGCTATAATGGCACTATGATAGAGGTCAGCGAAAAGAAGAACTACATGAGCGTGGCAGGTTGCTGCGACTCCCTCGACGGCGCGACTGTCCACCTGCCGGACGGGAGTGCCGAGCAAGTCAAACTCATGTCAGCCCTTAGCGACCCCACCCGCTTGCAAATAGTGGCGATGCTCGCGCAACTCGACGAGCCCCTCTGCGTTTGCGAGATCCAGGCCTCCTTCGATCTGGGCCAGCCGACCATCTCCCACCATCTGAAGGTGCTGAGGGAAGCGCGCCTGGTCACCTGGGAGAAGCGCGGCCTCTGGGTTTATTATTCGCTCGACCGTGCCACCCTGGAGCAGGCCACGTTGTACTTGAGCAACCTGCTTTCGCTGAAGTCCTCATCACTCACCGGCTAGGTTGCCGTCCCATCGGACCGCCTGGCCGTTTTTGTTGGTCAGTAAATCGAAGATTATCAATATATGGAGGTATCAACAAATGGCTGCGAACGTGCAAGTGCTGAACAAGAAAGAGGCGGAGGAGTTACGAGAGCGGGTGCGCGAGCACTACGGCCAGGCGGCGCTGCAAGCGCAGTCGAGCGGCGGGTGCTGTGGGAGCGATTCGGGCTGCTGCACGGGCAGCGGCGACCCGGTGAGCGCCAACCTCTACTCCACCCTCGAAGCGAGCGAAGTGCCTTCAGAGGCTCTACTGGCATCGCTTGGCTGCGGCAACCCCACCGCGCTGGCCCGTCTCAATATGGGCGAAACCGTGCTCGACCTGGGCAGCGGCGGCGGCATAGATGTGCTCCTCTCGGCGAAGCGGGTAGGGCCCACCGGATTTGTTTACGGCCTCGACATGACCGACGAGATGCTGGCTCTCGCCGAGGAGAATCGCAAGAAGGCGAGTATTGAGAACGTGCGGTTCCTCAAAGGCTATATCGAAAGCATACCCCTTCCCGACAACTCCGTAGATGTGGTCATCTCCAACTGCGTCATCAACCTGGCGGCTGACAAGCGCCCTGTGCTCAAAGAGGCATTTCGAGTGTTGAAGCCGGGAGGCCGGTTCGCGGTGTCCGATGTGGTGCTGCGCGGCGAGGCCCCCGAGTCCGTGCTGAGGAGCATGGAGGCCTGGACGGGCTGCATCGCGGGTGCCCTCCACGAGGACGTATACAAGGGCCTCCTGGCCGAGGTGGGCTTCACCGCCATCGGGGTGGAAGTAACGCGCAGCTACAGCGCCGCCAACGTGGCGGGCGAGAGCGGCAGCGAGTGCTGCTCGCCCGTCCCCACGAACCTCACCGGCGGCGACCTCCAGGCGGCGGATGGCCTCTTCGCGAGTGCCTTCATCCGCGCCACCAAGCCTCTATAGGGAGAGGAGGTGATAACAATGGCGAACACTGGCAACTGCCCCTGCCCGCCCGGCAGCGACGGCCCCTGCACCTGCGACGATTGCTGTTGTTGCTAGATGCTATAGAATATAAGAGCATGGGCGGACCGCCCATGCTCTTATTCCAATGAAGCCACACGATTTGGCAAGACCCATGCGCTATAATCTGCACGATGCCCGCCATAGCGATCTCCCAACCGGGACTATTGTCTACCCTCTTTTACAACCTCGGACCTACCTTTCTCCAGCCAGGCGTGTGGTATAATTTTCAGTACCTCGTTTACAAGGGGAGGGTAGAGAATTATGACATCCTACATTCTGCCCGTAGTCATAGAGAAGGATGCAGACGGCTACTTTGTCTACTGCCCATCTTTGCAAGGCTGCTATACGCAAGGCGAAACCTACGAGGAAGCTATGGCGAATATTCAGGATGCCATGCGCCTTCATATTCAGGACCGGCTGGCAAAGGGGGAAAAGATCCCTGCCAGCGACGCTATTAGCTTCGCTGCTCTTGAGGTAAGAGCTTGAGTCCGCGGTTACCACGTGTAACGGCAGCGGAAGTCATCAGCGTTCTGGAAAAACAAGGGTTCACACTTAGCCGCCAAAGTGGTAGCCACAAAATCTATGTCGATGCAGCAGGCAACAGGGTCACTGTTCCCTTCCACGGAGCCAAAATACTGCACCCTAAAGTCTTGAGAAGCATCCTCAACGACGCCGGTATGACAATTGAAGAGTTTCAGAAACTGCTTTAGCAGTGTTATTTGGAGTATTGTTCGCCCGGAAGGAAACCAGCGACCAAATCCCGGCATCGATATGAGTGAAGAGAAGAAGCCAAACCTACGGCAACTCAGCCTTGATGAGAGACGCCTCCGGCTGGAAGAGGGTCTGAGCCTTAAGCGTGCAGAACGCGAGCACCGGGACAAGGAAAGTAAAAGGCAACGGGCTTTAGAGAGAATTGCACCCTTACTCTTAGCTATCCGAGAAAGAACTAACCAGGAAGCAAGAGTACTTGATGACGATGCCGACATTATTGCATGGATAGTAAAGAGCTTTCCCTTTCCTCCGATTGGTTCTACCTGTGATTGGACGCAGGTATCTTCTTCCAAGACTATACCGGCACCTGACCCAGAAACCACAGTTCATGCGCTTGAAGAGCTTTTCCGGCATGTCGGTGCTCAAGAAGACCACGAGGTTTTTGTACTCTGGCACGACGCCTCCCTTCCTGCCCTGCTGATGCCGCTGTCGCTGTGCCGTAGCATCCTTCCGGTCTTATTGGCTATTCCAGGGCAGGAGATGCACCTGGCGTCTCCAATGGGCCGGTGGTACATAGAATTCGACCCATTCTTCGATGAAGTGAACGGCGGAAAGGCGCAAGACGAAGCACCAACGGTCTAAACCGGGACTATCGTCTACCCACTTCTACAACCTCCGACCTATCTTCCGCACGCCGGGCATGTGGTATAATTTTCAGTACCTCGTTTACAAGGGGAGGGTAGAGAATTATGCCAGCCGCGCCGGAGCAACAAGAGAAACGCAGCAGAATAGACCCCCAGCGGCTGAAGGGCTTCCGGGACCTCCTTCCCGCCACCATGTTCGTGCGCCAGCACGTTATGGACACGCTCAGGGGTATATTCGAGCTGCACGGCTTCGCACCCCTTGAGACCCCCTCTCTGGAATACCTCGCCACCCTCGAAGGGAAGTACGGCGAGGACGAGCGCCTCATCTACAGGTTCGAGGACCACGGCAAGCGCAAGGTAGGCCTGCGCTACGACCTGACCGTGCCCCTGGCGCGGGTTGTCGCCATGCACCTCAACGATATTCAGTTCCCCTGGAAGCGCTACCAGATGAGCCCCGTCTGGCGCGGCGAGAACCCCCAGTTCGGCCGCTACCGCGAGTTCTACCAGTGCGATATCGACATCGTCGGCGCAGCCTCCATGCTCGCCGATGCTGAAGTGCTGCAAATCTTCGGCGAGGCCATGCACCGCCTCGGCTTCACAGGCTATCGAGTGGTCATCAACAACCGCAAGCTCCTCGCCGGCCTGGCCCGGAGCGCGGGCGCGGGCCCCGGCCAGGCTGGCATCGTAATCAGGGCCATAGACAAGCTGGACAAGATAGGCCCCGAGGCCGTGCGGGCCGAGATGGTGCGCAACGGTCTCTCCGAAGATGCGGCCTCCAGGGCTATGGACCTGGTGCTCATGGGCCTCAAGGTCAAGTCGTTCAGCGACAACATGGCCCTCCTCAGCGAGCTTTCCAGCCCTCTCAAAGACGACCCCGAGGCCACCCAGGGCCTGGAAGAGCTGCGCCGACTCTTCCAGGTGCTCCAGAGCATGGGAGGCGACCTCGACCGCTACCAGGCAGATATCACCCTGGCCCGCGGCCTCGATTACTACACCGGCCCTGTCTACGAGGTGGTGGTGGACGAGCCCAAGATAGGCTCGCTGGCCGGCGGCGGCCGCTATGACAACCTCATGTCGATCTTTTCGGGCCGCAACCTGCCCACCACGGGCGGCTCCTTCGGCGTCGAGCGTATCATCGACGTCATGACCACGCTAGGGATGGTCGAGATGAAGAGCACCACCAGCCGGGCGCTCGTCACCGTTTTCGACGCCTCGCCCGATAGCCTCGGCAACTCGCTCAGGCTGGCAACCGAAATTCGAGCGCGCGGCACCGCGTGCGAGGTCTATCTGAACACAGGCGATAAAATCGGCAAGCAGTTGGCCTACGCCGACCGCCTGGGCATAGCTTTTGCTCTAATATTAGGACCGGACGAAGTAGCCTCCGGCACTGTCACAGTGAAGAGCCTGAAAGAGCCCCCACCCAACCAGCAGACAATGCCGCGCGAGGAAGCAATGAACGTAATCACAAATTACCCTCAATCCAATCCGTAAATTTGCAATTCATAACCGGTAATTTCTTTGGGAAGGAAGTTAGATATATATCTTGGCAAGTACACAGACCAAACAGAGCCGAGGCACCCATAATGGGGTTGCCACAGAGGCGCGAATACAAGAAGATGAGCGGGCCGCGGAAGAGGCGGCTTACGAGGTAGCGGAGACGACCGACGAGTCCATGCCCGTTGGCATGGCAGTAGAGCCGGCAGCCCAGGCCGAGAGCCTGGCGCCCCAGTCCAGGACTGAGGCACCAGGACTGAGAACTGAGTTGGGTCAAGGTGAGGATACTCAGTCCTCAGTCCTCAGTCCTCAGTCCTCGGAAGAGGAGCTGACGGCCGAAGACCGCAAGGACGTAAGCCGCACCGTCTTCAGGCTGGCCTGGCCGGCGATCTCCGAGAACGCTTTGCAGACGCTCCTCGGCATCGTGGATACAGCCGTGGTGGCCCGCCTGGGCGCCGCCGCGCTCGCCGGGGTGGGGGCCTCTCAGCAACTCATCTGGGTGCTGACGACCGCCCTCATCGCTGTCAGTATGGGCACCACGGTGCTCATCGCCCGCTTCACTGGCGCAAGCCAGACCGAGCGGAGCAACGCGGTCCTGAAGCAGTCGCTCATGCTGGCCGCGCTTGTCGGGTTCGCGCTCATACCGGTATCCTTCCTCTCGCACACCCTCCTGTCGATGCTAGGGCTCAGCCCCGAAGCCACAGCCGAGGGCGCCACCTACCTGCAGATCACGCTCGCCATGGCGATGGTGATCGTGCTGATGTTTGTGGCCGGGGCGGCCTTGCGGGGCGCGGGCGACACCAAGACTCCTATGCTCGTCACCGCCTTCATCAACGTCATCAACGCCGTGCTGGCGATTGTCCTGGTTTTCGGCGGTGTGCAAGCCAGCGGTATATTCAGCGATTGGCTCAGCAGCCTCACGCACCTGCAGATAACCTTGCCCACCCTTGACTGGGTGCCCGCCATGGGCGTCGCGGGTTCTGCCTGGGCGGCCGTCATAGCCAGGGCCATCGGCACTGTAATCCTGTTCAGCATCTTCCTGTTGCCCAGGTCGCGCTTGCAGTTGTGGCGCGGGGGAGGCTGGCGTCCCAGTTTCGACCTCATAGGTCGCATCCTCAAGATAGGCATACCCTCAGCGGTCGAGCAACTGCTGATGTCGCTCGGTGTGCTTTTCTACAGCTTCATTGTAATCAGTATGGGCGAGCTCATCTTCGCCACCTCGCGGCTGGCGATCAATGCGGTATTCCTGTCGCAGATGCCCGGCTTCGGCTTCGCGCTGGCAGCCACTACAGTGGTGGGGCAGAGCCTGGGGGCCGGGCAGCCCCAACGCGCGCGGCTCGGCGCATGGTTGGCGACCCGCTCCGCACTGATCTGGATGAGCGTCATGGGGGTGATCTTCTTCTTCTTCGGGAGAACCATCCTGACGGTGTTCACCGACGACCCGCGCCTCCTGGACCTGGGCGACCAGGCCATGAAGGTGATAGCCTTCAGCCAGCCTCCCCTGGCCCTGGCCTTCGTGCTGGCAGGGGCCTTGCGGGGCGCGGGCGACGTGCGCTTCCCCATGTTGGTCACCACCATCGCTGTGTGGCTGGTGCGCATCCCTATCGGGGCCTTCCTCGGCATGAACAGCGTGTGCCTCCCCTTCGGCTCCACCTGCGTGCCAGGCCTCGGATGGGGCCTCGCCGGCATCTACGGGGCCCTGATCGTAGAGGCGTCCTTGCGCGCCGTGCTCTTCTTCCGCAGATTCCGGGAGGGCAGATGGCAGAAGATGAAGGTATAAGCGCTACGCGAATTACGAATTACGCTTCGCCTCAATGCCATGCGTAATTCGTAATTCGCAACTCGTAATTTCCTATGCAACTCCCTCCTCCGGGCCTCATCGCTGTCGACCTCGACGGCACACTGCTCCGTGGCGACAACGTCCACCCCGAAGACCTCCAGGCCCTCGAAGCGGCCCGCACCGCGGGTGTGAAGGTGGTCGCGGCCACGGGCCGCTCCCACTTCTCGGCGCAACCCGTGCTGGAAGAGCTGGGGCTCGCGGATCTCTACGTCTGCTATAACGGGGCTTGCACTGTAGGGCAGGAAGGCCGTTGGCAGCGTGACCTTCGCGTGCCCCTGGACATAGCCCGTGAGGTGCTGGAGGAGTGTCGCCGCGTAAAACTCGCCGTCAGGGTCTTCCTGCCTGACGAGGTGGTCATGAGCGACGAGCCAGGCCCCGACGAGGCCTTCTTCAAGTACCGGTCGTTCGAGCGGGTAGACCTCAACCTGGCCGGCACCCTTCAGGAGGCCCCCGTCCAGATGGTAATCGTGCACCTGCACGACGTACATACCTTCAGTGGCCGGTTCAAGGGCACACACGTTGAGCGCGACGTGCAGTGGATGCTCGAAGGCCGCGACCCGGAGACCCCGCACCTGTGGGCCCTGCACCTGCTCAACTCCCTTAGCCTCAAGAGCCTGGCGGTGGCTCAGCTCTGCGAGGAGTGGGGCATCTCCCCCGCAAACGTCCTCGCCTTCGGTGACGGCCCGAACGACACCAACCTGCTGCAATGGGCGGGCACCACCATCAGCTTCGCCTGGGCCGTCAAGGCCACTCAGGTCGCCGCAGACGCAATCGCCGACCCCAACGACCCGCACCCCATTGCCACTTTCGTCTACCCCTGGCTGGAGAAATTACATCTCAATAAAAGCGCCTGCGGGCGCTTTTATTGAGATGTAAGGTGCTTGACCACCCTGGCTGGGTTCCCCGCCACCACCACGTTGGGCGGCACATCGGAGGCGACCACGGCCCGGAAGGCGGCCACCGAGTTGTCCCCAATGGTCACCCCCTTGAGCACCGCGCTCTGCCCCGCCAGCCACACGTTGCGGCCTATGGTGATAGGTGCACAGGAGACCAGCGCGTTGGGGTCATGGCGGTGCGCGGGGTCGAGGGGGTGGAAGTCGCTGTCGAACACCAGGGTGGAGCCCAGGATGCAGCGCGGTCCTACCCTCACGGTCGTGTAAGCCTGAATCCCCGCCCCGTTTAGCCGCGTGCCGCTGCCGATGCTGATGAGCGAATCGGGAGTGAAAGTAATCAGCACGTTCTTCTCGGCATGGCACCAGGCGTTCACATCATCACCAAACACCACCCGCCCCGGCCCGCTGATAATCAACCTGCCGTTGGTCTGAAAATTCCTCCCAAACACCACCCGGTCTCCCAACCGCCTCTTGAACCACCCCACCCAGAATGCGCTCACCAACCGCACAACGTAAGGTTTGAGTACCTTCCTCCAACCCCGCGCACGGGAATGGACCGGTAGCGCGGCCCGAGTGGTTACAGTAGTTGGGTTATTTCTGTTGTCCATGCTTCAAGGGTGCGGGTATTTCCCTGTGGGGGGCTTGGGCTATTAAGTGAGCAGTAAGCAGGAAACAGTAAGCACGCGCCGCAGCCTGACTTCGCGGAGCGAAGAATCGACGACGGGCATATAGTGCCTACTGTCGCCTGCTTATTGCTTCCTGGACAGGGCTTCCCAGCCTGGCGGTGGCTATATTCCTTCCCGCCCGGTGTGCCAGCGCCCGCTCGTACACCGCTTCTATACGGTCGATAGCGCCGTCCCATGAGAGGCCGGAGGCGCATCGCAACCTGAGCAACCTGCCCACCTCCTTGTAGCGTATCGGGTTGTCGAGCACCTCGCGCAATTTGAGAGCCAGCGATCGGGAGTTACCCCTCTCCGCATACACGCCCAGGTGCCCCAGGTATTCATGGCTGATGGGCATGTCAAACGCCACCACCGGTAGGGCCATCGCCATGTAGTTGCCTATCTTGCCCGCGCCCTCGGTGGCCGAGAGCTTGGGAGCCACCGCCACGTCGCCAATCGCTAGGAAGCGGGGCGCGTCGGCGTAAGGGATGCGTCCGGGGAAGATCACCCGCCCGTTGAGCCCCAACCTGTCGGCCTGGGCACGGTAGCTGTCAACGCCTGGGAAGCCCATCACGACGAAATGCACGTCTCCCATCCCCCACTCGCCGTTCATGATGGTTGCGGCCTCGAGCAGCAGGTCGGTGCCCTGGTAGGGGGCCAGCAGGCCCAGGTAGACCACCACCCTCGCGTCGCCCGGTATGCCCAGCGAGCGCCGGAGCGCCAGCGACGCCGCATCCTCCATTGCGCTGGCCGGGGGCGCGAAAGCCCGCGTGTTCACCGCATCTACCACGGTGGAGACGCGGTTCGAGCGGACGCCAATGCGCGTGCGCAGCGCTGCTTCGGCGTTGTGCGACGAGGTGATGACGGCGTCCGCCGCCCTGTCTATTCGGCGTTCCAGCAACCTGAGAGGCCCCAGCAGGGGCGAGCCGGAGCGCACGAACCTGTGGTCGAGCATCTCCGCCGTCATGCTCCCCTGGTAGTCGAACACCAGCGGAACGCCCCTCGCCTGCCGGACGGTCCACCCTAGCAGCGCCCCCTCGTGCAGGTGGGCGTGCACAATGTCGGGCTCGAAGTCGGCGGCT
The DNA here is from genome assembly GCA_045805005.1 of Chloroflexia bacterium. Classification (GTDB taxonomy): domain Bacteria; phylum Chloroflexota; class Chloroflexia; order QHBQ01; family JADMIH01; genus JADMIH01. Next base: position 11,174 of record JBJMMB010000098.1, on the reverse strand, counting down.
GCTCTCTGCACGGTCGCGGCCAGGGCTGCATCGAAGTAGAGCTTATGCCTCGAAGAGCCCACCATCACCCCGCGCTTCCAGGGTACGTCGATCGAGCGCCTGATGTCGATGCCCGGCACGTCGTTTCCGGTGTGGTAAGTGCAGAGAGCGATAGAGTGGCCGCGGCGCTGCAGGTGGACGATCTCCTCAAGTATCCGCACGTGCGCGCCGTAGTCCGAGAAGAATGAAGTCGGGGCAATAGCGAGTATTTTGTAAGGCAATAATGGCTCTATGCGTATATTTCGGCTCTGCCAGGCATTATATTGTGGCTATCTGGGGCTGTCAAATGCGGCCACATCCGCATCCCGCCTGTAGGGGCAGGCCCCGTTGCCTGCCCTGGTGGTACACTCCGGCGTTTGGGGTGGGAAACCGGGCAGGCAACGGGGGTCGTCCGCTTGGGCTACCGGCCCTACAAGATGTGTCATGTGGCCTTTTCGAACCCTAGCCTCCTTCGGTGTCCCCACCACCCGCATCCGGTCCGGCGGTAGAGCCTGAAACGTCGGCGCTGGCCCCGTACCCGGTGCCTCCACCCGCGCCGGTGCCCGTGCCGCCGAAGTCGCCTCCCGTGCCTTGCGTGCCCCCGGTGGTGCCGTAGTCTCCGGTCGCCCCCATCGCCCCCGTAGTGGTGCCCGTGGAGCCCAGGTCGCCACCTGCGCCCGTTCCCGCGCCCCCCTCGCTCGTCGTGCCGTAGCTCGAGGCCCCGCCGCTGGCATCACTACCCGCCGCCGAGGACTCGCCGGACCCGGCCGCGGCCGCCCCTGACTGGCTGAGGCCACCTCCGTATCCTGCTCCAAATCCTCCAGTCCCCGTGGTCTCGTACTCGCCCGGATCGCCCCCTTCGATGGTATCACCGAACATCTTGCTCTCCGTGCCCGCGCCAACCACACCACCTTCGTTCCCCGCGCTCGTACCCTCTCCACCTGCGGTCATGCCCTCACCATTTCCGCTTCGATCGTCCATGCCTTTACCTCCTTATAACGGTTAGGAACTCACTCCGGTCGCTAGCACTTACCATGCCAACCGAAGCTATTACGTATTGCGTATTGCGTAAAGGATGAAGGGTAGCCGGTCTTGCTACCCAGGTATGGCAGGTGATACGCAATATGCAATACGCAATGCTGGTTCCTCTTGCGCCATCCATATCTCCACTGTAGACTCTTAACTCATGGACCCCTTCTCGGTGGTGCTTCTGGCGGCTGGGCTGGCGCTGGGTCCCACGCTGCTGTACGCCGTGATCCTCTGGTGGCTCGACCGGTACGAGAAGGAGCCGCTACCCCTGCTGCTGGTGGCGTTTATGTGGGGTGCGGTGCCCGCTATCCTGCTCGCCCTCCTGCTCGAGCGCTGGGCCGGCTTGCCTCTGGAGCAGGTCGTCCTCACGGACCAGGCCCGCGAGATCACGATGGCGAGCCTGGTGGCGCCACTCGTCGAAGAGGCTTTCAAGGCAGTGATCCTGGTGGTGCTGTTCCTCGCCTACCGGCGGGAGTTCGACGACGTGCTCGACGGGGTGATTTATGGGGCGATGGTGGGGTTGGGCTTCGCCTTTGTGGAGAACACCCTCTATTATACCTTCTCGACCTATATCGACGAGCCCTTCGTCGGAGACCCCAACATCGGCCACATGCTCGGCCTGTGGGTATTCAGGTCGGAGATTTTCGGGCTCAACCACTCCATGTTCACGGCGTTCACGGGGGCCGCCCTTGGCCTGGCACGCTCCTTGAAGATACCCTGGCAGAGGGGCTTCACCGCCGCAATCGGTCTGGGCACAGCGATGGTCTTCCACGCGGTGCACAACAGCCTCACCACCACGGTGGGCGTGCTCTCCAGCGACGAAGCGCCGCGCACCGGGCTCGTGCTCGGGGCCTGCCTGGGAATACTGGTCAGCGACTGGGGAGGGTTGTTGCTCATAATGATCGTAGCCATCATATCGGGCATAAACGAGGGCCAGGTCATCCGCCAGACGCTCTGGGAGGAGGTGGCCCTGGGCCGGTTCACGCCCGACGAGTACGCTACCCTTATTTCGGGGCGCCGCCGCTGGAGCGTTCGCTGGTCGGTGCTCTTCTCCGCCGGCTTCGGGCGCTGGCGCCAGATGGGCAAGTTCTTTGACCTCGCTACCGAGCTGGCCTTTCGCAAGCACCGGATGTACGACGGCGACCCTATCCACCAGACAATCTCCGCTCGCGACGTTATGCGCCTCCGGAGCGAAATAGATAAATTGAAGGTGGCGATGCTGTATGCGTAGATCTACTGTAGCTGCTGTGGCAGGGGCTGCCCTACTGGCAGCCGCCCGGAAGATTGCCGACGCGCCCCCCGACCCAGGGGTGGCCGCCCGTGCGGAGGCCGCGTCATACTCGGGACCGTGGACCCACGGCTACGCGACCGTCAACGGCGTAAGGCTCCACTACGCCGAGATCGGCGCCGGGCCGCTCGTGGTCCTGCTCCACGGATTCCCCGAATGCTGGTACACATGGCACCGCCTCCTGCCCCGCCTTGCCGAGCGTTTCCACGTGATCGCCCCCGACATGCGCGGCTACAACTGGAGCGACAAGCCCCCGGGCGTGGCCTCCTACAAGCTCGATGCAGTCGGCCACGATATAGTCTCGCTCATTGACGCCTTCGGCGCCGAGCGGGCGCACATCGTGGGACATGATTGGGGCGGCAGCGTGGCCTGGCACCTCGGCATGTTCCACCCCGACCGGGTTGATAAGCTAACGGTCATCAACGCCCCGCACCCCGTGGCTTTCCAGCGCGAGGCATTCAAGTCGGGGCAGGTGCTGCGGAGCTGGTACATATTCTTCTTCCAGTTGCCCATCCTTCCGGAAGCCGTCGCACGCTTGACCCTGCGCCAGAGCCTGCGGGGGAGTGCTGCCACTCCAGGCGCCTTCTCCGACGAGGCGCTCGATATATACCAGAACGGCCTCTCCCAGCCCGGCGCGGCAACCGCCATGCTCAGCTACTACAGGGCAACCTTCCGCGACACCGCAAGGCTCGCCAACCAGACCCGGCGCACGATAGACCGCCCAACACTCCTGATATGGGGCATGCGCGATGTGGCGCTATCCCCCCAGCTCACCTACGACCTCGACTCCTGGGTGCCCAACCTGCGCGTAGAGCGCGTACACGATAGTGGCCACTGGGTGCCTGAGGAGAGGCCTACACTCGTGGGGAATTTGCTGGAGGAGTTCCTGTCCGCATAGCCACGCGCTAGGTTGTTTCATTTTGTTCCACGGTAGGTATGATGTCCGCTCGCAACAACCGGTACAGAGCAAAACCCGTGATCGCACCATGTACAACACCGGCTATGACACCTGTCAAAGCCAATACTCCTGGCCCAAGGTTTGAAGTGTCTAGAGGGCCTGAGGTGCCGTACATACGACTTGTTTGACTAGCCAATAGCACGAAGCTAACAATCCCGGCTACCGTGCCCCCGGCAGCTGTAGCGAAAGCCCATGAATGCCACCTCTGGCTGCCACTCGAAATATATCGCTGGAGAACAAACCACTGCTTGTATGCTATCCCCACCCACAATGAGATCCAGCCCAAAATCACGTAGGCGGTTGCAACAAATATCAGTAGCATAGTTTCCGCATAGGGCGTGTAGTCCCTGGGGCCCTCAACTGCTACGCTCGCGAGGAGGCAAATTACGAGGAGCACCCCGACAAGCAATATGGAAGCCAGGGAGATGGCCAAACCTGAGATGGAGGAGGCAAGCCACCTCAGGCTGGCAAGTTCGCGAAGGAAAGTTCTCAACGCGAGCCATTGCGCGAATGTGAGTATAGCGATTCCAAGCAGCAATGCGAGTGCTATATAGGCAATCCAGAGGAGCGGGCTTACAAAGGTATCATGAGGATCAACCTGCGTCGTGGTCACGACCGCAATTCGGATAAGACCGCCAGTGGTCAACGAGGAAAATCCAAAGGCAAGTCCTGTTGCCAGAACCCACTGAAACCAAAACGCCGGGCCTTGTTGCTTCATGCTACTGTTACGCGTTATTGGGTTACCACTACTTTGCCTTACACGTCGCGCAGCCGTTTCCGCCGCTGCAGCCGCAAGCCATGTGCGCGAATCGCGGCAAAAGCACCGGCTGCGAGCAAATAGGGCGTAATCTGCGCGCCTGGGTCTGGGGGATCGGGCGACGGGGCCTCGAGGCCCGCCAATTCACGGTAGTAGCGAGCGTGCTCCCTATCCACGCCAAGCTGTTCTGCGAGGACATCACGCCTGAGAGGTGGATTACCCGGTCCCAGGGCCAGCAAGTCCTCTCCCGCGTCTAGTGGGCTTCTGAAATACATGCAGGATGAAGTGTGGAGAGCCTTATCCACGCCTACTTGGGCCTAAATCAAAGCCCGCTCACCCAAACTGAATCCGTCCCGCAATCCCCTCCGCCCTTGCCGGTGTGTACGGCAATCTGACCCTGGATGTTTCCTTTCCAGGTGGACATTACCTCAAAGAGAAAGATCCTCGCCGTAAAAGGGACGTTATCCTGGCCTCCTTGGATTGCCTCATCTTCAGTATCGATCACCTTACCGTAGAACACGGCATCCGAATTGTTAAACGCCTCACTGGCTGTATGCGGCCCACCCATGCAAGAACATGCATAAGCCTTGGACGGCATTACTAATTGCATGGAAGCGAATATGATAATGACTGTGATAATCGCCAGGAGCTTGCTTTTCATCTGTAACATTACTCCCATATCCAATGATACCACCCGAAATCAAGCCCTCGTTTATGATACAATCTCCTGAGTGGCGCAACCGCCAGCGGCTACAATACGTTGCGTGTGAGAGAGGCTAGCAAGCATCAAACATGACCGAAAAACAAAACCTGCCTGTGGAGATCATACGGTCGCCCAATCGCTCCAAGACCGCATCGGCCCGCATGGTGGAGGGACGGCTGGTGGTGCGGGTGCCCGCCGGGATCAGCGTCGAAGAGGAGCAGCGGTTGATAGATACGCTCATGCCCCGCGTGCTCAAGAAGGTGGCGCGGAGGACTTCGGGCGGGCTGCCCGACCTGCGCTTCAGGTCGGGCGACCTGAACCGGCAATATTTCGGGGGTAAGCTCAAGGTGCGCGAGATAAAATGGGTCAGCAACCAGAACAAGCGCTACGGCTCCTGCACCCCCGCCACGGCGACCATCCGCATCTCGGACCGCGTGGCCTCCATGCCCCCATGGGTGCTCGATTACGTGCTGGTGCACGAGCTGGCCCACCTTGTCGAAGCCAATCACTCGCCCGCCTTCTGGCGCCTCGTAGCTCGGTACCCCCTCACCGAGCGTGCCAGGGGCTACCTCATCGCCGTGGGCATGGAGGCCGAAGCCGGGCCTGGGGAGGAGGAGTTGACCGATGCGTAATGCGTAATGCGTAATGCGTAAGGGATGTGGGCGGACGTGGTTCTAGGCATCCAGAACCAACTACGCCTACCACCATTACACATTACGCATTACGTATTACGCATTATGTCCCCCCTTGGCCGCCACCGTTTCCTCCTCACCCATCACTCAAACCCGTGCGCCTGCGCGTTTCGCCGGCTGGGTCGAGCCAGTGGCGGTGACGGGCTTCTTCTTGCTGCTGACCCTGGTGATGACCTGGCCGTGGGCGGCGCATATGGGCGAGGCCATCAACCCGTTTGGGGACGTGGTCGTGCAGATGACCAGCTTGCGTTGGAACGCCCACGCGCTGATTACTAACCCCGCGGGCCTGTTTGAAGCCCCCTTCTTCTACCCATACGCCCATTCGCTGGCTTTCTCCGAGAACCTGATAGGGCAGACTCTGCTGGCGCTGCCGTTCCTGCTGCTCACCGGCAACCCCGCGTTCGCCGCCAATTTCAACATCCTATTGTCGTTCGTGCTCACCGGCGTCTTCACCTACTTGCTAGTACGCGACCTCACCGGCAGCAGGGCAGCCGGCCTCCTCTCGGGCGTGGCTTTCGCCTTCTGCCCCTTCCGCTTCATGCAAATGGGCCACCTCCACATGCTCGCCACCCAGTGGTTCCCGTTGACCTTATGGGCGCTGCTAGGGATCAGGGATCAGGTGTCAGGAGCCAGGGCCGGCCAGCGACCTCTGGGCTCCACCAGCCTGCCCTATATCCTATTCGCACTTGGTTTCATAGCGATGGGCCTATCCAGCGTCTACTACACGTATTTCCTCGCGCTGGCGGTGTTGCTCTATATCGCCTGGTGGGTCGGGGGGGATTACGCATTACGCATTGCGTATTACGCATTGCGTAGAGGAGGAAGGGCAGAGGGTTCCACGTCCCAAGCCCGGCAGGCCGGCAATACGCAATACGCAATACACAATACGCAATTACTTCGGCTTGGCCTGGCCGTGCTGGCGATCGCACTGGTCCTGGGACCGGTATTCCTACCCTACTGGCAGTCGAACCACGACCTGGGGTTCAGTCGCTCAACATATGAAGTGCAGAACTGGGCGGCTGAGTGGAGCTTTTATGGTCACGTCTTGCAGAGCAACTGGCTCTACGCGCATGTGCTAGCGCCCGCTATGGCCTCGGCGGGCGGCGAGCGCGAGCTGTTCCCCGGCATAGTCGCTACCCTGCTCGGCGTGGCTGGCATCGTGTGGGGGGTTGGCAGGTCGCGCTTCTACTACGTGCTGCTCGGGCTCCTGTCGCTGGTACTCACCTTTGGCCTGAGCGGGCAGATACCCGGCACTTCCATAGACCTCCCGCTCCCTTACGCCTTCCTGTACGACTGGGTGCCAGGCTTCAAAGCCCTCCGAGTGCCCGTCCGTTTCGCGGTGCTGCTCGACCTGTCGATCTACGTGCTAGCAGGCTATGGCGTGGCCGCGCTTGTCCGCTTCGCGCAATTACGAATTACGAATTACAAATTAAGATCACGCCAATTCGTAATTCGTAATTTTGTAATTCGTAATTTTCCTGTCCTGCTCACCGGGCTGGTATTGCTGGAGTTTGTAAACCCGCTGGATACCTCTAATCACCGGGACGTGACGGCGCAATTGGCGAGCACGGAGCCCTACGGCTGGCTGGCGCGCCCCGAGAATGCCGGGCCGGTGCTGGAGTTGCCCATGACCGCCGGGCAGGACGACGTCTGGTACACCTTCTTCGGCACCAGGCACTGGCAGCCGCTCGTCAACGGGTGGAGCAGTTTCGTACCCCCCGGCACGGTGCGCCTTAAGCAGGCCCTCGATAGCTTCCCCGACCCCTTCACAGTCTCGCTGCTGCAAGGGCTGGAGGTGCGGCACGTGTTGGTGCATCTCTGGCAGTTCCCAGGTGATGTGCAGGCGGATTTGAAGCGCCGCTTGGACTCTACCCCGCAATTGCAACTGGTGGACCGGGACGGGGATAACTACGTCTATCGTCTGGCCCCCGACCCCTGGCTGCGGCGCATCGCGGCGCGGGTGGGCAATGGCACGCTGTGGATAGGCGAGGCGCGGCATGAGAGCATGCCTACCCTCGAAGTGCTGGCATACGCCCTCATGCGCTGGGGCGTTCCGGCCGACCACATAGGCGGCAATATCGACATTGGCTACAGGCCCATCGGCTCGCTGCCTTTCGGCACTGCTCCCGATTACGCCCTGGTGCCGGCCGCACCGGACGTCGGTGTCCTGCCCTTCGGCCTCGGCCAGATGCAGCCCGTCGAGGGCTCCGGCAACGCGGCGGTGGGGCTCCTGCAGCGAAATCCGGCGCAGCTAAAGAGCTACGACCTCTCCGCGCAGGGCGCGCCCAGGCTTTCGCCGGGGGATATCAATTTGGGGATCGGCGCGTCGAACATCGCTTTCGGAGGTGCTGCCCCGGCGGGCGAGAGCAAAGGCAGGAGGTGGGCCTCCCTCAGCCTGCTCCTATTCGCCCCCGCCGATGTTACAGTGCGAACAGCCGATCAGGCCGAGAAGCAGCTACGCCTTCCCGCCGGACTCACCCGCTACGACACACCGGCCTACGATGCGCCCTACAATGTGGAGGTCCTGAACGCTGGTGACGCGAGGTTGCTGCGCGCCGAATTGTGGGAAGGGGAGAACGCCGGTGGGGGCCAGGAGGTGTCAGCCTCGGGCCTGATGCCGTTGGAGGTTACCCCATCCTGGGAGGGTGGCACCCTCGATACCCGCCTGCGGGTGGTGCCCCCGAAGGGCGGCGGGGACTTCACCGCGACCGTGGACGTCTACGTGGAGCCCTGGGGCACCCATCCCGAGGGGCACTTTGGCTCCTGGTCGGTGGTGCTCCCCGCCGACGGGACCGGCCACGACTACGCTTTCCACCTCGACCCGGTCGCCAAGAAAGTCAGCACCACCAGGGACTGGCAGCCTGTGGAGACCTTCGCCTGGATTGGACCACCCACCCAGGGCGACTTCCGCGCCACTCTGAGCATCACCCGTGGGGACAAGACAATCGCCAACGTGCCCCTCTCCCTCTTCACCCTAAAAAGCTCCCGCCTCACCGGCCAGGAGCCGGAGTCCGCGTCGCTGGAGGTGGTGGGACCGTAAACCTTAAACGCCAAATTTCCGGGCGGTTGTGTGGGTGCGTATCGATACAATATGGGGCATGAGGGGAGGATAGGGCCAGGATTGGGATTTCCGGTTTTTCCGGTTTTGCGGATTGGCTTTGCGTGGGGGAGGGGAAATGGGAAATTGTGGGTTGGGAGATTCGGGGTTGTTTTCTGACACTGTTTCGGATAACATTTGTAGCGGGATGGTTTGATCCCTAAAGCGGCGGGCATCACGAGCATGATAGGAGAGCAGTTGTTCGCGGACTGTTTAGGGATAAGCACAATATGTTGAGAGCCTCGCCCGGCGGGTGAAATCGCGGGCCAGGCAGGTGCAGGATCCTTCGCGGACCACGGCTCAGTGTGGAAGGGGGACTTTGGACTTTATTGCCCCGGCATGCTTTTTGCATGACCTTGCTTCTACTTCATGGCGCAGCCAAAAGGAGAAACACAATGGCGGTGAAATTCGGAGTATTCGTGCCCCAGGGTTGGAAGATGGATCTCGTCGGAATCTCGGACCCGGCCGAGCAATACGAGGCCATGACGCGGGCCGCGCGGGCCGCGGACGAGGCTGGTTTCGACTCTATCTGGGTCTACGATCACTTTCACACTGTGCCCACGCCTACAGAGGAGACGACCTTTGAGGCATGGACCATCACGGCGGGGCTGCTGCGCGACACGCAGCGAGTGCGGGTGGGCCAGATGGTGACGTGCAACGGCTACCGCAGCCCGGCTCTGCTGGCGAAGATGGCCTCGACGGTGGACGCTATGGGCCACGGCCGGCTGATCTGCGGGCTGGGGGCGGGCTGGTACGAGCACGAGTGGCGCGCCTACGGCTATGGCTTCCCCGATGTGCCCGTTCGCATGAGCATGTTCCGGGAGGCTTGCGAGATCGTTTCGCGCATGTGGACCGAGGATAAGCCGGTCTTCCACGGCAAGTATTACACGATAGATGGGCCGATCAACATACCTAAGAGCGCGGGCCGTTCGCACCCCGCGTTCTGGCTGGGCGGTGGTGGCGAGAAAGTAACGCTGAAACTGGTCGCGCAGTGGGCGGACGGCTGCAACTTTGGCGCCGGCAACCCCGAGACGATCAAACAGAAGATCGAGGTGCTGCGCGGTCACTGCGAGACGCTGGGCCGCGACCCCTCTGAGATCACCATCAGCACCAGCCTGGAGGATGTCCACCTGCTGCGCCCCGGCGAAGACCCTTCGCAGGTAAACGCCTGGACCCGCGGGCAATATAGCCTGGAGCAATACCGCGAGCGTTTCAAGGTCCTCACCGCCGACGAACTCACGGCACGAATCGAAGAGATCACCGCCGCCGGGGCCAACTACGTGATCATCTACCTGGCGGGCCTGGCGCAGGACCAGGATATGATCCACCGCTTCGCCCAGGAGGTCATGCCCCGGTTCGCTTAATGCCCGCATCTTTCAGCGCCTGGTCCAGAAGGTCCGTCACGCCTAGCTGCTCGGCCCACCGGCGCAGATGAGTGTAGTCTAGCGTCTGAGCTTGCACTTTGAGCACTCCCAGCACGTCCAGCCACTGGCGCTCGGAGACGGATCCGCCTGCTTTATACCATTCGAGCTTGCGGAGGACTACATCTTCCGGTGATGCGAAGTAAAAGAGGCGGGCCTCCTGGCTTTCGCTCAGTGTGTCCTGCCGGGCACGCCCAAATGCGATGCGGTCAAAGGGTCCGGACTTGGGGATGAATATGTCCACTTTCATGGTGGTGGTCATGTGTATGACATTGAATGACGATTGGCGCTTGATGGCATCTGCAATCATCTTGGAGTCGATATAGTACGCAGGCTCTAGTTTTTCTACGAAGGGTCGAACCTGCTGCGGTTTCAGGTCCGCAACCAAGTCGGCATCAAGTGTGGACCGGGCGGTCCCATATACCGAACTCGCCACCGATCCACCAATGTGATACGCGACTCCCAACTGCTCTAGGGCGTCCACCACCGGGGTGATTACATCGACAATATCGGGCGTGTTCATTCTGCCCGGCGACTGAGATACGCTCTAACCCTGTCCGCCAAATCTCTGCCGTAGTGGACCTCTATGAAGATCAAGTCCACCTCTTCCTCGCTTGCCTCGGGATGTGCCTGCCGGATAGCTCGCCGAGCAAGTTGTATAGTTGTGCGGGTTAGCGACCGCATCAACTCCGCTCGCTGTGCGACCGTCATGCGGCGCAGCAGTTCTATTTGCACGCGCTCGGCGTCTGGGTGCGTGTCACGCGATTGGGTCCTCATGTGTATCCTTATACGCCTGGGGCGCTGCCGTGTCAAGGGTGCATGCGACACTATCCCTCGTCTGATTACATGTCACCGTAGGGCCAAGGATGGGGGCCCAGGCAACTCCCTTGCAATATAAGTACGCGAACAACAGTGATCTTCTCCGTGGAGTTGCCCGTTGAGCTAATAATACGCGGATCAAAGCAGAACTCCGGCGCGGATTCCGGGCCACGCAAGAGATAGGTTTTATAACCGTTCCACTGCCAGCCGCTTGCAAGCAGGGCATCCTCGTAGAATTGACGGACCTTCGCCGGGCTATCTCTTGTTGAGAAGGCTAATGCTTGTACATGATTATCGATTAGAGTGCCATTGAGTTTTCGATCTTCATCCTGAAAAAACGCGTTTGGGTATGCTGGGAATTGGACAGGACATCGAGCACAAACCCCGGCCGG
>JBJMMB010000097.1:0-4199 GCA_045805005.1 Chloroflexia bacterium | reverse complement strand
GTGCGGCCCGACTGGGATTTATCCAAGCCTGGTTTGCGCGAGAACTGGGATGGCGACAAGCTCCAGCACTGGCCTTACGGGGGCAAGCACTAGGAGAAAATGGTCGCTCTCCCAATCAAATATCGCGCCACAGGCGCGATATTTGATTGGGAGAGCATCCTGTTAGTTTGGTACTGAGGCTTTAGCCTGAGCGCCTAGACGGCCGCAGGTAAAGGGCCTTGCTCCTGTGCCCTCGCAGGCTCATCGGGAAGCGCGCTGGAGTGCCAGGTATGGCTTGGCTTATCCCTGGCAAGGACGGCGACTTCGAGGTGGGAGCACCCTTCGCGGTTCAGTGGCTCCATGACCGTGTCGAAGGCGAGGGCGGGGGTGTTATTGGCCGCCGAGAGATGGGCGAGCCACACGGTGCGAGGGCGGCCGGCGCGGGCCAGTTCTGCTACCAGTCGGGCTGTCTCGGCGTTCGCCAGGTGGCCGTAGGGGCTCGCCACGCGCTTCTTCAGAGTGTAGTGGTAGGGGCCTCGCCACAGGCGTTGCACATCGTGGTTCGCCTCCAGCACGAGCAGGTCGGCGGCCTCCAGGGGCTCGCGTATCGAGTTGGTCTCGCAGCCGAGGTCGGTGCATAGCACGATGTTGCGGCCCTCGGCCTCGATCCAGAACCCAATTGTCTCTGCGGCGTCGTGGGAGAGCACGAAGGTGCGCACGGTGATGGGGCCCACGCCCAGATCCCGGCCGGGCCGCTGCACGACCTTTTCGGGCAGTTTTCCGAATTGCTCGGCCCCGGCCAGGAAGGTGCCCTCGCTGGCCACCACGGGCAGCCTGTGCCGCCGCGCTAGCATACCCGCGCCGCGCAGGTGGTCGATATGCTCATGGCTGACGAATATAGCGGCCAACTGAGAAGCTGAAGCCCCGCGCTGCCGCAGGTAAAACTCTAGCATCCCAGCGCTCAGGCCGGCATCGAACAGCAGCTTGATCCCAGCCGCTTCCACAAGGAAGGCGTTGCCTGAGCTGCCGCTGGCCAACGCGCTGACCCGCACCCCACTTCTCATTTCCACCCCTTTACAATAGTACAAATGTTCGCGGTTGTCAAGGTTTGTTCCGTAGTAGCATTTAAGTCACGACAACCAGCTCTACGGTTGGCAGTCCCACCGGGCAACCCATATGCCTGTAAGGGAGAATATGAGATCATCCTTTTCCGCGAATTCGCAATTAGCAGGCTTACTACACATTCTCTTCAGCCTCCTGCTTGGCGACTGGCCGGATTTCTACACGTACCTTCAACGAAGCAACTTAGTTCAGGGTTTTGTAGCCATTTTGATCTTTATTGGCAGCGAAATCGCTGATCAGTTGTTCGAACTCCTCCGCGCTCACCCGTGCCGACCGCAGTACGCCTCTGCGGGTGCGCAGGACTCTGGGCCAGGTGAGCAGCCCCACAACTATCCCCGACAGGCGGGCGCGGGAGGACGGCTCTCTTATGTGGCGGAGGGCTTGCAGGGCGAAGCGGGCCTGGGCGGCGGCCATTCGGGGCAGGTGGCGTAGGATCACCGGTAGGGGGAGGTCTTTGGCGATCAGGTAGATGGTGTTGCGGCCTACGTAGTAGGAGGCGAGGGGGCCGCCGCCGGTCGCGCTCAGGCGGTGGCGGGCACGGGCTCTGGGTGCGTACACGGCGCGGTGGCCGCGCAGGCGGGCTCGCAGGTTGAGGTCCACGTCCTCGCAGTACATCCAGAATTGCGCGTCGAGCACTCTGCGGGGTGGTTGGGTGCCGCCGGAGGAGGCCAGGTCGGCAAGCACGGCGCGGCGATAGGCGGCGGCGGCGGCGCAGGGGCCGAACACCTCCTCCTCCCGGTCGTATTGCCCCACGTCGCGTTGCCATACACCTCGGCTGTTGGGCACCCCGTCGGGGCCATAGTAGTCGCCGGTGGAGTGGAAGGTGTCGGGGCGGTCGTAGAGCAGCAGCTTGCTAGCTGCCATGCTCGCCCAGGGGTTGCGGTCCAGCGCCCCCAGCAACTCCTTCAACCAGTCAGAGTCAGGAACTGCGTCGTTGTTCAGCAGCACAAGCACATCACCGCGGGCGGCCGCAAGGCCCGCGTTGGCTGCTGCCACGAAGCCGTGCCCTCGCTCGCCCGGCAGGGTTACCACCTTGTCTACCTCGGGGTGCTCAGCCAGGAGCTCGCGAGTGCCGTCGGTGGACGCGTCGTCCACCACGATGACCTCGAAGTCGCGGAAAATCTGCCTCTGCAAGGCTTCCAGGCACTCCGCCAATAGCCTCGCACCATTGCGCGTGGGCACGATAACCGAAGCATGGGGGTTAGCCTTACTGGCGCTCAAAGCCTTGGCAGTTACCGCAGGTCATATTACGGAGGGGAAGAGTTGGGCTCCAATCCCCCCAAAGCCCCGGCAGGGAGCCCCCTGCACCCCTTTCAAGATTACCCCGCAACGCCTGGGCTCTCCACGCCCGACAGGTAATCGGCGAGGGCCTCTTGCCAGGGGCGGAGGACGATGCCGGCCTGCGCGCCGACGAAGTTCTTGAGGGTGGAGTAAGGGGGTGTGGGGGCTGGGCGGGTGTAGTCGGCAAGGGCGGTTGGGGTTATTGTAATGTGTTCGCGGCCGGTTAGCCGCATGATCTCACGGGCGTATTCGAGCCTGGAGCACTCGCCCTCGTTTACCAGGTTGTACCAGCCATACAGCCCCGTGCTCATCAGCTTGAGCAGAGCTTGCGCAAGGTCCTCGGCGTAGGTGGGCGTGGCTATCTCGTCGGCCACCACGCCGAGCGAGCCCCGGCTGTCGGCGGCGCGCACTATCTTATGCACGAAGCTGTCGCCCTCTTTGCCGTATATCCACGAGGTGCGCACGATGTAGAAGCGCGTCATAAGGTGCTCGACGTACTTCTCCCCGGTGCGCTTAGACATGGCATACACACCCTTCGGGCAGGGCGTGTCGAACTCGGTGTAAGGTTCACCCTTGGTGCCGTCGAACACCATGTTTGTGCTGACGTAAACAAGCGGGATACCGGCCTCCACGCAGGCCAGGGCCGCGTTGCGGGTGCCGAGACCATTCACCGCATAGGCGGTCTCCGCGTCGCTCTCAGCGCCGTCCACGTTGGTGTAGGCCGCGGGGTCCACCACCACGTCGAGGTTGGAAGTAACGATTGCTTCGGTGATGACCTGGTGGTTAGTGAGATCGTGCTCCGGGCGGTCCAGGCGCACCAGTTCGTGACCGGCGGCCACTGCCTGGCGGCAAAACGCCCTGCCCAGGGTGCCCCTGCTGCCGATGATGGCTACTCTCATATAGTCTATGCTCCGGCCCACAGCAGAGCCGCCAGCATAGCGACCATCGCCACCGGCAGGGAGGTGGCCCACACCAGCCTGGCGGCTGCGGCCTCTCTCGCTCCGGGTGCCCAGCGCTCGGACACGATCTGCAGAGCCACGTAAGCGGCAATAGTCCCTCCCACCGCCACGGTTACGGCCCACGGCAGCTCCCCAGGCGTGGGCAGCACCACCACCGCCCAGAAACCCGCCAACGCGGCCCGCTGCAGGAGCCCGCCCGCGTACGTGCCGGCGTCTTCGAGTGCGTCAACTCCGGGGCCGCGCCAATCGAGCCACCAGGGCAGGGCCACCAGCAGGGCGACCCCGGCCAGCAGCCGCACAAGGGCCTGCGCGGGCGTTTCGGGCGCCGCCAGCAACGGCTCCATGCGCAGCGATTTGTCTGCTGATGCCTCCAGCAGCGCGCCCACGGCCACCAGGATGGGGAAGAGCCCGGTGACTAGCCTGCCCAGGTCGAGCGCTCCCCTCAGCGCCCCGCGATCCCCGCTCAGACGTAGCAGAGCTTTGCATAAGGGGTGAGCAGCCAGCAAAGCCAGCACGAGGAAGAGGTCTCCCACGGACTCGAGAGAGCGGGCGCTGGGCCTGCCTGGGAACGGCAGCAGCGCGAGGGCCAGCACCGGCGCGAGGGCGCTCGCGAACGCCAGGCTGCTTCGTACTAACCGGTCGGAGCGCGGAGCAGGAGCGAGGCCCACCCCAGCGGCGGGCTGCCGTCCGGCCATTTTCAGGAAGTTGAAGAACGGCTGGAGCAGGCGGTAGGCGTGCGCGGGCGAGCGGTAGATACGCGGGGTGAGCGACGGGCGCAAGGCGTTAAGGGTCCACTCGCCGGCCAGCACAAGAGCTACCCCGAACAACAAACCGGGGTAGACGAGCACGGTAAGGGCC
>JBJMMB010000096.1:0-8042 GCA_045805005.1 Chloroflexia bacterium | reverse complement strand
TCAAGCGTTCATGCTCTCAACGCGTGATGCAAAGCCCGACGTCCAGCCCGGCTACGGGCAATCCCGCGTCGTCGCACTGGGTTCGGTACGCCAAAGATCGTGGCGATCCCGCGTGTTCGCGGCCGCCTTGCGATAGCACTATCCTAACATCGACCTCGCGACTGGCGCGTGTACCTCGGCTACCTCACCCTGCATGTCTGATATAATTGAGAGAACGCCAGCCCGCGTGGGCGGGAGACTCTATTTGCGCCAGTCAACGAATTCAGCCACCTCGAACTCAGAACTACCTCCGGTAGTGGTTTCCGCACCGCACTCTACCCCCACTAAGCCTTCCGCTGTCGTTCGCCCCGCCCTCATTCTTGTCGCCCTCAGCCTCTTGTCCGTGGCGCTAATGGTGGCACGCTGGCAGATCGCTCGGCCCCAACCCGTTAACATATCCCTGGGCGACCCCCAGGTGGCCGCCTCCCATTTCTACGGCGTGGAGGCTGGCGAGGATAAGTCGTTCCGCTGGAGCCGCACCCTGTCCGCGCTCTCCCTGCCGGCACTGGCGGGCACCCAAACGGTCTCAATCGAGGCCAACCCCGCGCGTCCCTCCGGTGGGCCACCCGTGAAGTTTCGCCTCCTCTCCGGCACCACCGTGCTAGGCGAGTTCGAGGCCCAACCGGGCTGGCATACCTACACGGCCACTGCTCAACTCGGCCTGGCCCCCGATATGCGATTTCTTATCGAAAGCGACGCCTTCTACCCGTCAGCCTCCGACCGGCGTCGCCTCGGCCTCGCTGTCTCGACAATCTCCGCCGCGCCAGTTCAGGGTCGCCTGGGGCTAACCTGGCCCCCCTACCTTTGGCTCATTATCGCGGCCCTCGCGCCCCTAATCGGCTTCGGCTTCGGCAGGAGATCTGTCCGGCTCGCACTGGCCTGCGTGGCCTCAATACTCGTTCTCGCCCTCTCCCTCGCGCCCGCGGCCGTCGCGCTGCCCCTAGCGGCCTGGATGACGGGGGTAGCTGCTGCCGTGCTGCTCCTGTATCTGGCTCGCGGAGCGCTGGCTCCAGGCGGACTGTTGGCTGCCCTCCTGAACCGCATCGCGGGCTCGCGTTGGGAACTGCCCGCGGTGGCCGTCCTGACGGGAGGCATCGCCGTAGCCATAACCTGGCCTCTCGCGGCCCGCCTGGGCACTTCTATGCCGGGCTGGCCGGGCGACAATTTCGCCTTTCTATACAAGTTCTGGTGGTTCAGGACCGCCCTCCTGATCGACCACCGCTGGCCCTTCTACGACCCAAATACCTTCGCGCCCTTTGGTTTCAACCTCGGTCAGGGGGAGCCCACGCTCGCCAATACGCTCCCCGGCGCTCTCCTTGGCGCGGTATTCAACGATGTAGCCGCATACAACCTGATCGTGCTCCTCTCATTCGTTGTCTCGGGCCTGGGGGCTTACCTGCTGGTGCGGGAGATTACCGGCAACCGTCCCGCCGCGACACTGGCCGCGGTTGCCTTCGCATTTTGCCCCTACCGCCTTTCCCAGATGGCCGGCCACATACAAATGCTCGGCACCGGCTGGATCCCGCTCAGCTTCTACTTCGCTGAGCGCGCCCTCCGCACCCGTCGCTGGCAGCCGGCAGCCCTCTCCGGCGTCGCTCTCGGACTTGCCGCTCTCTCAGCATGGTATTACGCCTACATCGCCGGCCTGCTGCTCGGCATCTACTTGCTACTGCGCCTCTGGAGTCTACGGCGAAACCTCAACGCTCGCTGGCTCCTGCGCGCGGGCCTGGCGGCGTTCGTTGCCTTCCTCCTTATCGCCGGCCCGGTCGCCCTCCCGTCGCTCTCAATCTGGGCGTCAGGTGGCCTCACCCACAGCGCCAAGGCAGCCGACGAGGCCTCCGCGTCCCCTCTCGACTACGTCATCCCCAACGCTCTCCAGCCCGCCTGGGGAGAACTTTCGATGCGCGCACACTCCGGGCAAAATATCATCGAAGACCTCTTGTACCTGGGCCTTGTCACAACCGCCATTGCCGTCGCGGGTCTAGCCTTCCGGGGACGTAGACGAGGCAACGAGCCCTCTCTCGTTGCCCCGTGGCTGGTCATACTGATCATCTCGCTTGTCCTATCATTCGGCCTGACCCTGCACGGTCTCGCGGGCCTCGTAACGCTGCCCGCGACGGGAAACGCTCCAATCCCCATGCCCGCCCGCCTCCTCTACGACTGGCTGCCTCTATTCTCTTCCATGCGTGCCTATGCCCGCTTTGGCCTGGTAGCCATGCTTGCGCTCGCGGTGCTGGCCGGCCTCGCCTGGAGCCGTCTGGCCCGCGCCCGCCCGTCCACGGCCTCATGGCTCACCTTGGTCGCAATAATTTGTATCCTCATCGACTATTGGGCCGCCCCCTACCCCTGGGGCACCACCCACGTGCAGCCAACGCGCGCCGCCACCTTCCTCGCCTCCGCCCCTCCCGGCACCGTCATGCAAATGCCCCTCCAGAGCGCCCTCTCCGGGCCGGCCCTCTTCGCCGAGGTCTACTATCGCAAGCCCATCGCTTACGGCTACGATACCTTCGAGCCCGCCGAGTGGCGCGCGGCCCGCCCCTCTCTCCTCGACTTCCCCAGCGACGCCTCCCTCGACGTCCTCGCTAAGTGGGGAGTGAAGTACATAGTCGTGAGCGCCAATGCCTATGGTGCCGATTGGCCCGGCACCCTTGCTTTCCTCAAGTCGCTCCCCCGGCTGCGCCACCTGCAGGACTTCAACGAGGCACGCTCCTGGGACGTCGACCCCGCAGTGCTTGACGCGCGGCCTGATATGGAAGACGCCCTCGCACCGGACACGGTGTCCATTTTTGAGCTTATTCGCTGACCCGATTGGCACCCGCCCGTATGTTCTGCTAAAATTGAGTCGAGGAGTTCTTCACGACAGCACATGCCCGGTAATTCACGAATAATCAATCCCCCACGGGCCCCCGGATTCGACGAGAGGGTCAAAGCCCTGCCGCTCGACCCAGGGGTTTACATAATGCGCAACCGCGCCAACGAGATCATCTATGTCGGCAAGGCCCGCAAGCTGCGCAACCGCGTGCGCACTTATTTCGGTTCCCTGCGAAACCAGGCTCCCAAAGTATGGCGCATGGTCGAGAACGTCTACGACTTCGAGTACATAGTCACCGAAACCGAGCTTGAAGCGCTCATACTCGAAAGCGAGCTCATCAAGAAGCACCGGCCTCGATACAACATCAAGCTCAAGGACGACAAGTCGTACCCGTTCATCCGGGTCACGATCCAGGAGGAGTGGCCCCGTGTGATCGCCGCGCGCCGTAAGCTTAACGACGGCGCCGCATACTTCGGTCCGTTTCCGGGCATCACCACGATCAACGACACCATCGACCTGCTCGACAAGCTTTTCCCGTTTCGCACGTGCGATAAAGAGATAACCGGCAAAGACCCGCGGCCGTGCATGGAATATTTCATCCACAGGTGCCTGGGCCCATGCGCTTCCCTGGCCGATAAGCAAGCCTATGGTGAAGCCATCAATCAGGTGACCCTCTTCCTCGAAGGCAAGCAGGACAAGATCGTCAAGAGCATGCGCAAGGAGATGCTGGAGGCGAGCGAGAAGCTGGAGTTCGAGCGCGCGGCGGTGTTTCGCGACCGGATAAAGAAGCTGGAAGGGGTCCTCCAAACGCAGAAGGTCTTCAGCGCCACCAACGCCGATGAGGACGTGATCGCTTTTGCACAGGAGGACGGCGAGGCAGTCGTGCAGGTCTTCTTCATCAGGGGCGGCAAGCTGCGCGGGCGCGAGCACTACCCGCTGGAGGGGACCGAGGAGTCCGACCCCGCGGAGATCATGACCAGCTTCATCGCCCAGTTCTACAGCGACGCGGTCGAAGTGCCGCCCAGGCTCCTCTTGCAGCACGACATCAGCGAGGCCGATATCATCCAGTCCTGGCTGCGGCAGAAGCGGGGCACGAAAGTCACCCTGTCCGTGCCGCAGCGGGGTGACAAGCGGGCACTGGTCGATATGGCGGCCCGCAATGCCGCCGAAACCCTCGAGCAGCTCCGTCTGCGCTGGCTGAGCGACGAGCAGCGAGCCACAGCTGCCCTCACGGAGCTCCAGGAGGCCCTCCGTCTCCCGGCCTGGCCGAAGCGTATTGAGTGCTACGACGTGGCCCACCTGCAGGGGACCGATACAGCCGGTGCGATGGTGGTCTTCGAGCAGGGTGTTCCCCAGAAAAAGGAATACCGCCGCTTCCAGATCAAGACCTCCGGAAACGACGACTTTGCATCCATGCGCGAAATGCTATCCCGAAGGTTCAAGCGGGCCGGCGTCGAGCGGGCTGCTGCGAAGCGTGAGGAAACCCTTGCCAGGGCCGGCAATGGCCGCCGCGACGAGCCGACCCCCGGCGACTTCGTTGAGGCCACCAGCAGGCTAGAAGGCGAGGAGCATGGGGCCCAGGGCGATGTAAATCTCGGCGACAGCGTCCAGGACTTGCTGGAGAAAGGCCGAGCGCAGGAGGCCGCTCCGGTGGTCAATGGAGGTGCCAACTGGACGGGCTGGTCGGTGCTGCCGGACCTGGTGGTGATCGACGGAGGAAAAGGGCAATTGTCCTCGGCCCAGCAGGTGATGCGCGAGGCGGGCCTCCTCGACGTGCCGATGATTGGCCTGGCCAAACGCGAGGAAGAGGTATTCATGCCCGACCGCTCGGAGCCCCTGCGTCTCAGCGAGCGCTCGGAAGGCCTACGCCTTCTCCAACGCATCCGCGACGAGGCCCACCGCTTCTCCAACACTTACAACAAGAAGCTCGGCTCAAAGCGCGGCATCCGCAGCCAGCTCGACAGCGTGCCCCTGATCGGACCGCGACGCAAGAAGGAGCTCATGCTCAAGTTTGGCTCGCTCCGCGCCATCCGCAGCGCCACCGTTGAAGAGTTGCTAGAGGTGCCCGGCATGGACCGAGCGGCCGCCCAGAGCCTCAAGGAGCATCTGTAGTGCCCACTGGAGGGGCGATGCCCGTAGCTCTCAGCGACCAGGACCGGGAGGCCTTCCTGGCCGCGCTGGAAGAGCGCCGCACTCAGGTTTACGATTACCTCGACGCCTGGCCGGGATCGGCGCACTTCCGCCCGCCTGAGATTTACGATGCCATCTACAGCTACATCAGGCGACGCGGCAAAGCCCTCCGGCCCCTCGTGCTCCTGCTGAGCTGCGCGGCGGTCGGCGGTGACGAGGAGCAAGCCCTTCCGGCGGCAGCCGCCGTCGAAGTTTTCCACACCTGGACCCTCGTGCACGATGACATAATCGACCGCGACGACACCCGGCGCGGCCGGCCCACTGTGCACGCCGAGTTTGCGGCCCACGCCGCCCGCACCTATGGCCTCGACCTGGAGCAGGCGGCCCACTACGGCCGTGCGGTTGCCATCCTCGCCGGCGACTCCCAGCAGAGTTGGGCCTATGCGCTCCTCGGAAGCCTGGTCAAACGAGGTGTTTCCCCGGTCCTGGTCGTGCGCTTGATCGACCGCATGGCAACCTGGCTCACTCCCGAACTACTCGCGGGAGAAATGCTCGATGTACAGTACTCTCTTACTCCACCTGAGGAGTTGAGCGAGAACCAGGTGCTCAACATGCTCACTCGCAAAACCGGTGCCCTGCTCGAATACGCCGCCTGGTGCGGAGCCACCATCGGCCTCGGGGGCAAGCCGGATCCTCACGACGTGGCGGGCCGCCTGGGTAACTTCGCTACTCTATGCGGTACCGCCTTCCAATTGCGCGACGACATACTCGGGCTGACCGCCGACGAGGCCCGGCTCGGCAAACCTGTGGGCTCCGACCTCAGAGAGGGCAAGCGGACTCTGATAGTGCACGCGGCCCTGGCAAACGGAAGCGAGCGGGAGCGACAGAAGATACTCGCTGTTCTCGGCAATCCTACAGCTACGAGGGCCGACATAGACCAGGCCCTGCTTGCCATCCACGAAACTGGTGCGCTCGTGAGGGTTGAGGAATCAGCCAATTTGCTTATTAGCCAGGCACATGCCATTTTAGCAGGCGTCCCGGACACGCCGCACCGAAAACTGCTCACCTCCTGGGCCTCGTTCCTGCTGGCCCGCCAGTATTAGCCATATGCGCATCATCACAATGTCCCCCGACGCATGGCAAATGGCCCACCAAGCCATTTCAGCAGGTGAGCTCGTTGTCTTCCCCACCGATACGGTATACGGAGTGGCCTGCGATCCGCATAACCCCTCGGCCATCGACCGGCTGTTCGCCGCCAAGGGCCGTGGTTATGACAAGCCCATACCCCTCCTCTTGTCGGACGCAGAGCAAGTGCGCTCTGTTTCTCCAGGGCTAAATGCGCCCGCTCTCAAGCTCGGCCGTCACCTCTGGTCGGGGCCCCTCACCCTCGTTGTCCCTCGCGCGCCGGGCTTGCCCGAAAACCTGGGCGGCGGCCAGACTATCGCTGTTCGGGTGCCGGGGCACGCAGAATTACGGGCATTCCTCGCACGGTGCGGCGGCTACCTTGCCGTCACGAGCGCCAATCTCTCGGGGCGACCCGACGCGCTCACAGCGGACGAGGCTGCCGCCTACTTGGACCAGAGCGTCGAGATCATAGTGGATGGCGGTGCCGTGGGGGGAGGGGTGCCCTCATCAGTCATTGATTGTACTGTGTCTCCTCCTGCTCTGCTTCGCGAGGGCGCTATCCCGGCCTCTCGCATCGCAGAGATACTGGGAGAGCCCGTTTGAGCCCGGCCGTCCACCAGGAGCGAATCTACATTGTGGCGGCTCTCGTTACCGCCGGCCTCGGCCTGCAAGTGGCCGTTGGTCGCGGTCTCATCACGGGCGCCGCGTCGCCGCAACTTGGTGTAGCGTGGCTCATGGTGCTCGCCGTCACCGCTGTAGCAGCGGCGGGGTCCGGCTGGGCCACCAGACCTCCCCAGGCCGCAGAGCCAGGGGCGCTTCCGGTTGGTCGCCTGCCGCTGGTCCGGTTACCTCTCGACATAGTCGTGCCTTCCCTGTTGGCCGCCGGGCTTGCCTTATTCGTCCAGCTATTCGAGAACGGGCTCCTGCAGGGGGCTATCGTCGTGCTCGGCGGGTTCGTCTTCGGGGCCGTCCTCTGGGCCCAGTCCTACGCGCGCTACGTCAACACCTCGCGCTTCGCCCTGGCCCAGACCGCCCTCAATGTCATCTCTCACCTGACCGCATTCCTCTTCTTCAGCGTAATCTATGGCCTCAAGCTGCGCTCGTCCATCGCGGCCCCCGCTGTGGGAGTAGTGGCCGCTCTGCTCCTCTTCGAGTTGTTGTCTAGAGACGCGGCATGGCACAAGGCGATGAGCCTACCCGTAGCCTCGCGCCGGACGACGGTGGGCTGGCTGGCCCTGGCCGGGGGGCTGGTGGCGGGTGAGCTTACCTGGGGCCTGAACTACTGGGCCGCCCTCAGCACCCTCATCGGCGGCGCCTTCCTGCTGGTGGTCTTCTATATCTTGCACGGCCTAGCCTCCAGCTACGTGGACCGCAGGCTCGGCCGCCAGGTGATCCTCGAATACAGCGCCGTCGGGGCCATCGCGGTCGCCGTGGTGCTCGTTTCGGCTTTTGTTTCCTGAATCGTATTAGGAGGGCCTATGCTATGACGCCCGATCAAGAGGGCGAGGACCGCGAGTACCAGGACATGCTCGCGCTGGAAGACCTGGAGAGCATGCTTGAGGAGCTTGAGGAGTTGAAGCTGCCCGGCATAAGTCCCGGTCAGGATATTCCGGAGCGGCTGCGCGAGAGGATGGAGGACGCAGGTGTCAAGAACATTCAGCAGATCCGCGAGCGTATCATGCGTCTGAATGCCGCCCTTGACGACAGCGCTGACGACCTCACCATAACCGAGTCCTAGCGATTCGGCCCGTTAAGCAGCACGTCCACCGCGAACCTGCCTCCCCTGACATTGTAACCCGTCATCGCCCAATCGACCCTGTCGCCGCGCTCGTCAAACGTGATAGGGCCGCTGGCCCCTTGATACCCGCGCGTGCCCAGGACCGTGCGTGCCACCTTGTCGCGGTCCCTCCCCCCTCCCGCCACCACCGCATCGAGC
>JBJMMB010000095.1:0-14907 GCA_045805005.1 Chloroflexia bacterium | reverse complement strand
CTCGTCGACGGCGAAGAAGTACCCCTGGGGGCTGCTACCCGGCTCGGTTATCTGGGCCTGGATGCGCGACCCCGAAGAGGGCTCCAGGAAGGCCATCCTGATCAACTCCGCCCAGCGCTCGGGGTCGCGCTCCAGGTCGGTGATTGTCCTGAAGGTGATTCCGTCTGGCCAGCGGGGTGGCAACTGGGAGGCCAGGTCGTCGAGGCGCATCTGCCAGTAGCTGCTGTTTGTTAGATAACCACGGCGCTGCAGAAACGTTGTGCTCTCGGAGTGGTCGTCGCCCGGCTTTATGTAGATGGGCATAGTAATGTGCCAGGCCCCAAGCTCCCTGGCCCGCCTCTCGGCGAGGGCGTGCAGGCGCGAGCCAAGGCCCCGGCAGCGCCAGTCGGGGTGAACAGCCAACTCGAGCCCGGCGCGGTTGTTGGGGTCGCTGAATGGTGAAACCGCGTAGAAAGCCATGAGATCGCCCGATGGCCCGGGGAGCAGGGTCAGTTCGCGCTCGGGGTCGACGTGCCGGCGCTGCCAGCGAGCGGTCACGTCCTCGGGCGAAACGGGGGCCACGGGGGGCCAGGCCCGGGCCGCCTGCAGAAGGTTCGCCAGTTTGGGCAGGTCGTCCGGTGTATATGGCCGCAGTTGGGCCGAAAGTTCGTCCATTAGATGATCGCTCGGTGGGGTCGGGCTCGCGGGCCGCGATTCATTGTAACGGGTAGGGCCTGCCTCCCGCAACCGAGCAATTACCTGGGCATCAAGTCGAGACTTCATAAGGGTTACCTTTAGAGTTACCTGAGGCGCGCGACCCGGAATTGGCTGCTATTTGTGCAGCAGCCAGCTTGTCCGGGCATCATCGTGGAGGCGGTTGATTGCGTCCTCTACGCGTGCGCGCCGCAGAGCCCTCTCGCCGGGCGACAGCCGGGTGTTTGCCACCTGGGGCCGTGCGCGGAACTCGATCTCGAACCCTGAGAACCTGATTGTGAAACGCCTGAACCTCGGCGTTACCAACCTTGTGTACTGTTGCATCGAATTCAATCCCCTTGTGTTTGGCCTGTGTGCGTCAGTCTGAAAAACAAATAAAAACCGTGGGAGCAATCTCTACGGTGCTTCCCACGGTCCCTGGTCTTTGCCTTGTGAGCCTGGCTACTTTATGTGATGAGTTCAACTCCATCTAAAGTCTCCAAGACTGGGGAAGTGGGCGGACCCGCCGCGCCGGTACCCTGGAAAGGGGTCTCCGTGCTAACATCATTAGCAAGGACTACCGGAACGATGCCGCAAAGCATACGCGGACCACCGCTGGCGGAAATTCTTCCCGCCCATAGGTGCTGTATGTATAGGGCTTTACTCGACATCGTTATCACTTCCTTTTTCAGCCGACGGCAACCTGCAACAGCGAGGTTACCCGTGGATATAATGTAGCACAGGATGGGGCGGCTGTCAATAGCCAAAATCGGGGGCACTGGCCCCAAACCTGCGAGGAGCTGGGAACAGCCGGGGACACCCCAAACCTCCAGGCAGCGCAGGGCCGCCGTAAGCCGGCAAGGTCGGGAAAAGAAGAGGGCTCAGTGACGCGTCGCACAGTCCTCCCAGATGCGGCGGGCGCCAGTTGAGCCTGATTGTTTATACGGAGCGGGTTACGCCTGCTGCCGGCTCAACTCGTCTTGATAATATTGACAAATCGCCGGTTAAGTAGTAAATTTGAAAGGCCAAATCGAGCAGCAGGCGGGCTGCTCAGTGGGCGCCGGTTTTGCGTTTGGATCTGGACTCAATCATTAACTTCTCGTTAGCAGGTTTATAACGAGTTCCTAACATTGTGTCGCTAAGCTATGCAAGTCTCAATGAGACCGGCGCTGTCATTGTATTTCTCAGGGGCCGGCTTCTCGGAGGAAACAGGGTGGAGCGTAATTCTGGCTCCGGGGGCTATCCGCCGGCGCACACCGCAACAAGCGCATTTGACTTCACACGTAACCGGCCAGACCCCCTGGCGCAGACGTTACTTGACCTATCGGACGCCCGCCGGCAGATCTGGCCAGGTGGAGAGCCTCGGGGCCTCCGGATTGGGAATGGGCGCTGGACGCCGCGAATCTGAGGGCAGGCTATCATCAAGAGAGGCCCGAAACGGGCTATGAGGAGAGAGCATATGTCAGGACAGAAGGGATTTCCGTTCAGGGTTTGGTTTGCGTTCGGCGCTTTGATGCTCTTCGGCGGCATCATTCTGACTGCCGGAGGAGCTTTGGCCGGCAGGCTCACGGATACGTACGACCCAGCTCATCCTTCCAGGGACGCAGCGGCGCAGGCTCCGAGCAGCGCCGGCGGGGTGGCCCAGCCCAACTCGACCTCAAACCTGGTGCTGAGCCAGATATACGGAGGTGGCGGCAACAGCGGCGCGTTGTACAGGTCCGACTTCATCGAGATCTTCAACCCAACTTCGTCGCCCGTCACGATGAACGGGTGGTCGGTGCAATACGCATCGACGACCGGCGCATTTTCCTCTCTCAACTTGACGGTAATTACCGGCACCGTTCAGCCCAATAGTTACTTCCTGGTCAAGGAAGCAGACGGCGCCACCATAACCGGGACGATACTCCTGCCGACACCTGATTTCACCGGCACGATAGCCATGGGTGCGACAGGCGGCAAGGTGGCCCTGGTGAACAACAGTACGGTGCTCCCCTGTGGTGGGGTCGGGGCCCGCTGCTGGCCCACGCAGACCACCACCAGTCTGATCGACTATATTGGCTACGGGGCCGCCAACGACTTCGAAACGGCTGCTGCTCCCACCCTGACGAATCCGACCAGCGCGGTGCGGGCCAGCGGCGGCTGCACCGATACCGAAAATAACTCGGCGGACTTCAGTACCGCGAACCCGCCCACACCACGCAATAGCGCTTCGACGCCGAACCCGTGCCTGCCCACGCCCACGCCAGGTGGCGCCACAAATACTCCAACACCTACCAACACCTTAACACCTACCCCGACAAATACTCCAGGAGGAGGCATCCTGACCGGCTTCGTGACTGATGACACCAGCGGGGCTCCGCTCAAGGCGTCGGTGCAAATAAGCGGTACCGGCACCTTCAGCCAGAGCAACCCGCTCATTGGTGGAGTGTACACGATCACGGTAGGTGCAGGTACCTACACGGTCAACCTGCTCGTGAGTGGCTGCTACATCGGCCAGAGCGTCCCGGTGACCATCAGTGCAGGCGGCACAACGCACCAGGACTTCGCGGTCGAGAGGGCAGGCCCCGACGCGGCCGGTTACACCTGCTTCGAGAACGCGGGCCGGAGCTTCATCACGGCCTCCAACCGGATAATGGGGCCGACATTCGATGAGCAAGTGGTGGACATCAATGGGCCGATGCCTTTCAACTATTACGGCACATCGTACCTGACGGGCACGGTCAGCAGCAACGGCTTCATCACCATGGGCAGCAGGGCCACCAACGCCACTTTCAACAACGTTTGTCTACCGAGCACCGCGCTGCCGAACGGTATCATCGCCGCCAACTGGGATGACCTGGAGAATACGTCTGACCCGGCTAGCGGCGTGTACACCAGCGTAACCGGCTCCAGTCCCAACCGCATCTTCACCGTCGAGTGGCGGAAGGTAAAGCACTTCACCGACGCGACAGAGCCGTATACAAATACCTTCGAGGTTCAGTTGCAGGAAACCACGGGCAACATCTACATGGTCTACCAGGATGTCAACCCGACCGCGGACGGCAGAGAGTCGACCCTGGGCATCGAGAACACGAGCGGCACCATAGCCAAGCAGGTGCAGTGCAGCACCAGCTTCACCACGCTCTTCAACTTCATGTGGGCCGGCAACAGCATCCAATTCTCCAGGGGCACGGCTCCTACAGCCACGGCCACCGCCACGCCGGGCGGGCCGACGAATACGACCACGCCCACACCAACTCAGATCCGCTTACCCTCTACGTCGGTTGTCATTAGCGAGTTCCGCACCCGCGGCCCGAATGGCGGTTTTGACGAGTTTGTCGAGTTGTATAACATGTCGAATTCGCCGGTCGATATCAGCGGCTGGATGATCAATGGCTCCAGCAATTGCGGCGTGACGGTTGGTACTCGTGTTACGATAAACAGCGGCGAGATACTACAACCTCACACCCACTGGCTGGCAATCAACAACTCACCTAGCGGCTATTCCGGCTCGGTTCCGGGCGACCAGACTTACACCACCGGCGTTTCCGACGGGGGCGGCTTCGCATTACTCGATAGCCTTGGAAACCTGATCGACTCGGTGGGTATGTGCGTCGATACAGCTTACTACGAGGGCGCGCCTCTGGCCCCATATACCGACAATTCGAACCGCAGTTACGAGCGCTTGCCCGGTGGTACAGCAGGCAACGGCCAGGACACCGACGACAATTCGGCGGACTTCGCTGCTCGGGAAAATGCCGGCCCGCAGAATACTTGCAGCCCCGCCGTTGGGAGCGCTCCGGTAAGTATTGGCGATAACTTCTACTCGCCCGCGACGATCACCGTGAGCGTTGGAGAGGCGGTGCTGTGGACGAATAACGGCGGAGCGCAGCATACCACAACGAGCGTCAGCAACGTTTGGGATAGCGGTGTGATGAACCCGGGTCAGCAGTTCTCGTTCACATTCAACTCACCAGGCACTTTCCATTACATCTGCTCGATCCATGGCACCGCAATGTCAGGCGACATCATCGTTGTGGATGGCTGCGTACCCTCACCCACGCCCACAAGCACCAGGACTCCCACCTTCACCAGGACCGCCACACCCACTCGGACACCTACCAGCCCGCCGACCGACACGCCTACGGTCACGTCAACCGCCACCAACACAGATACACCCACGGTCACGCCCACCGACACCCCCGCGGTGACACCCGTGCTTGTGGTGCACTTGACCTGGCAGGGCATAGCGCAGCCCAACACCCGCAACACCACCGAGACGGTCACCGCCACGCTACGCCTGGCCAGCGGTCCCGCCACGGAATACGTTGGGTACGCTACCGACGCCAGTGGCAACTTCACCCTTCCGGTAGGGTCGCTGCCCAGCGGCACCTACACCATACGCGTGAAGGGGCCACGCAACCTGTCCAACGGCCCGGGTGGCGCCTGTAATCAGACCGTGTCGCTCACCGGCGGTCTTGTCACCAACTTCGAGGCCGGGACGATGCGAGCCGGGGACGCGAACAGCGCCGGTGGCACCAACTTCAACGTCGTGAACTCGACAGACTTCACCACGTTGAAGGCGACTTTCGGCAAGTCGATTGGACAGCCCGGTTACGACAATAGAGCCGACTTCGACAACAATGACGTGGTGAACTCCACCGACTTCACCCTGCTGAAGGGCAACTTCGGGCAGGCAGGGTGCGGACCCGTAGGGCCGTAGCCTGCGGTGGCCCAGTGGGCCGCCGCCGAACGCTTTCGGAAGAGACCCCACCTCGCAGCGTGGCGAGGTGGGGTCTCTTGTGCATCTACTTGAAGTTTTCGACAGGAACGGGTACCCTGAACGGCGACTGCTGACCGGGGCGCTGTAGCGACCGATCGTCACAAAACCTTATGCCCTTCAGGACCAGACTGAACAATCCATATATCGTCCCACTTGCAGTAGGCGTCCTCTACCTGTTCCTGCTGGCCTGGTTGTTCAACCACTTCCACGGCGACGTGCTGGGCTTCGTGCACCGCGGGACCGTGTTCAGCGAGGGCAACCCGGCGGGCACCCGCGGTTACGACGGGCAGTTCTACTATTACACAGCCATCGACCCCTGGAATGCCGCGCACTACATGGACAACGCGACCTTTCGCCTGCAGCGCGTCTTTTACCCCCTTGTGATCATCGCCGTCTCGCTCGGCCAGCGCGACCTGGTGCCTTACGCCATGTTGGCGATAAACTTTCTCTCGGTGCTGGGGGGCACCTTGCTGGTGGCGCTGCTCCTCGCTCGCTGGGGCCGCAGCCCCTGGTTCGCGCTCGGCTACAGTCTATGCGCGGGCATCCCGGTGGCTCTCACGTTCGACACGGCCGAGCCCCTCGCCTTCGCCCTGGTGGCCCTGGGCGTCTACTTGCTCGACCTCGCGGATCCGAGCGTGAACCGCCCGGAGGCCGGTGATGGGGTGGGTATAGAGGGCGCGGGCCACGGGCCGCTCTACCGCCGCCTCCTGGCGGGGGCAGCTCTGGCCTTCGCGGCGGCTCTGCTGACGAGAGAGCTGGCCCTGTACTTTGTGGGGGGCTACGCTCTGTGGGCCGTCGTGGTGGTTGGGGCCGATCTTCTCCTTGTACGCCACGGCGAGCCGGTGCGCTTCCGCCTGGCGGCTGCGCTGAGCTACGCGGGCCCGGTGCTCCTGGTGGCGGTGGCTGCCCTGGTTCCGATCACGCTCTGGAGCGGATACTTGAGCCTCAGCGCCCGGACGCTGGGGCTGGCATTCGCGCAGCCGTTCGAGCACAGACCCTTCCTTGCCTACTGGCTGCAACTCGGTGATCCCCGGCCCCGCTCGGTGAGCTACGCCGCGCAGTACATCGCGCCCGCGGCCCTGTTCGGGGTGCTGGGCATCTGGCAGCTTGCGGACCGAGGTGTCCGGCTCCTGTTCGGAGTGCTGGGCAACTGGCGGCTGGCGGGCACGTGGCGACGGCCCTCGCCACTACTGTTCGCTCTGCTGGGCAACGTGCACCTGCTGACCTTTCTGCCCCACCTCGGCTACCAACACCAGGTGGCCTCCAGCCGCTACCTGCTCGGCCTGGCCCTTGCCGGTGTGCTCTGGGCAGGAGCGTCAAGGCCCCGCTGGCTGCTGTGGCTCACACCCATCTTCGCCCTCACTTTCCTGGCGTACATGTACGGGCTGCTGCGCCAGGACCCCGCTTACCTCTGGTGAGCCTGGACGCCTCCGGCCACTAGAACAGCGGCCTGTTGACAGGTATGATATGCTATACTTCGGTAAGCGCAGAGAGCGCTTTCGCAGGTATAGAACCAGGAGCACGGCAATGAGCGATCAGCAAACAAGAGATGATAGCGCGCGGCAGATTGAAGCGTTTCGCAGGCAAAAAGATAAGTTCTTTAGAGAGAGCCCCGACAGCCCCTTGCTGCATGAAGACAAGCACCAGTTCGAGCACTTGAATTACTACCCGGTTGACCCCGAGTTCAGGGTGACCGCCACCCTTGTGCCTGACGTCCACCCCGGCACATTCAGGGTGCAGACCACGACGGGCGACTACAAGGAGTACACCCGCATCGGCCGCCTGGAGTTCATGCTCGGCGGCCAGACGCTCAGCCTGACGGCTTTCGTGCCCCCCGCCGACGAGCCGATGCATGGCAACCGAATCTTCGTGCCCTTCCGGGATGCCACGTCGGCCAAAGAGACGTACGGGGCGGGCAGGTACCTCGACCTGAATAAGCGTGAGGGGAATGAGTACGTCCTGGACTTCAACCGGGCGTACAACCCATTCTGCGCTTACAGCCCCTACTACTCGTGCCCACTCCCGCCCGGCGAAAACAATCTGCCGGTGGAGATCCGGGCGGGCGAAATGCAGTTCCATTCTTAATTCCGGTACAAATCTACCGTTAAGGGAGGATCTACGTGGTCACTACTCAGACGAGCGCCGCGCCGGTTGCCGCGACGGAAACGGGGCAGCGTCGCGGAGGAAGCTGTTTGCCCTGGATCATCTTGCTGCTTGTGCTTGTGGCTGGAGGAGTCCTCACCGGCCTGCTAGCTGGCACCTATCTGCTACGGCAGAAGACGGTGTTCGATCCCGAGGCCGCGGGCGCCGACGTCGCGAAGCGGCTGATCATGGTCGAGTCCCAGTACAAGGACTGGCACATACCGGCAAGGTTTGATGACGCGGCTCACCTGAAGAGCGGACAGGACATCTTCATGACCGAGTGCATACAGTGTCATGGGCAAGATGGCAAGTCGCCTGAAAAGTCGCAGTATGGCAACCTGATGTTCCCCCCTGCTGTGAACCTCGCACGTGACCGCACGCAGAGCAAGACGGAAGGCGAGCTCTTCTGGCTCGTATGGCACGGCGTTAACTACACAGGCATGCCCGGTTTTGGCAAAGACAATGGGGGCCCTAATGGCGGTGGATACCACAGCCAGGAAGAGATTTGGAGCCTGGTGAAGTACATACGGTCATTGAAGAAATAAAAGAAATCGTTGGATCAGATCTTCATCTTCCGCGATATAGACTATGTTACGATCGCGCGCGTGTCGCTTGCGTTCGTGCTGGGTGGGCTCGTGGGTCTCGAGCGCGAAAGCGCGCGGCGCCCGGCGGGGCTGCGCACGCACATGCTTGTGGCGGCCGGTTGCGCCTGCTTCACGGTGGCTTCAGTCTACGGCTTCGATAACATGGGCACGCCGCCAGACCCGTCGCGAGTGGCGGCCCAGATAGTCACCGGCGTTGGGTTCCTGGGTGCGGGGGCGATTTTCCGTACGGAGTCGGCGGTACGCGGTCTCACCACGGCGTCCAGCATATGGATAACCGCGTCCATAGGGGTTACAGCCGGGTTGGGGATGTTTTGGCTGGCGGTCTTCACGACCGCGCTCACCTGGTTTGCTCTCAGAGTAGTCAAAGTAGCCGAGGGGATGCGCCGCCGCAGGCGGCTCCGCGCCGGTCCCTCGCCGTCGGCGTCTCCAGGGGAAGACCAGGATGATGAGGAAGAAGGCTAAACTGAGCGTAATCAAAAGAGCAGGCCCGCGGGCCTGCTCTTTTGATTCCATGTGAAGGCAGGTATCGAGACCCGCGCGAAAGAGCTTACGGGAGGCAGTCGAGCACGGTGGCCATGAGGGCCATCCTGATATAGAGGCCGTTCTGCACCTGGCGGAAATAGTAGGCTCGCTCGTCGCTGTCGACCTCTTCGGGAATCTCATTGACGCGAGGCAGGGGGTGCATGACGATCATGTCTTTCTTCGCCTGGCTGAGGACCATCGGGTCGACCACATAGGCGTCACGAGCGGTCATGTACTCCTGGGCCGCGTTAAGTTCGGCAAGGGGCCGCAGGGCGTCCTTGCGGGCCGAATCGAGGGCGTCCAAGGGGTAGCCATAGACCGAACCGGCGAGGTCGTCCAGTTGCTGCGAAACGAACCTCTCCCGCTGGACCCGCGTTACGTAGAGGACGTCCACCTCTCGTATCGCCTCCTGCAGGTCTTGCGTTTGCACGACGGGCATCTCCCTGGACCGGGCGAACTCCACGTATTCAGCGGGCATCGACAGGCTTTCGGGTGCGATGCAGACCACGTTCACACGGCAGCGGTCGATGGCGAGCAGCTTTATCAGTGAGTGCACGGTGCGCCCGTTGCGTAGATCGCCCACGAAGCCGATGGTGAGGTCGTCGATGTCGGCCCCAAAGCGGTCCTTGATGGTGTAGAGGTCGAGCAGAGCTTGCGTAGGGTGCTCGCCGATGCCGTCGCCCGCGTTGATGATGGGCGTGGGCCGGTGCATGGCCGCCCTCAGGGCGTCGGAGGCCAGGGCCGCTTCTCGTGCTGACCCGCGGTTGGGGTGCCTCAGCACGATCGCGTCGGAGTAGCAGGCGATGGTCTTGATGGTGTCATGCAAGCTCTCGCCTTTGGAGACGGACGAGTAGTGCACGCCACCCGCCGTGGTTATGACTCTGCCGCCGAGGCGCTGGGTGGCCGCCTGGAAGGAGAGGTCGGTGCGCGTGGACGCCTCATAGAAGACGTTGGCGATTACCCTGCTGGCAAGGAGCGGCTCAACCGAACCCAGGGCCACCTGGTGGTCCATCTGCTGGGCCAGGCCGAAGAGCGCGTCAAGCACCTCCGGGGTGAACTGCTCGACGGATAGTATATGCTGGTAGGCCAGGCTTTTTAGATGGGACTCCACTATTGAGTAAATCGCGGCCATGATCGCGGGCACCTCCAGTGTTGAATAGCAAGAAAAAACGGTCAAGGTCGACCGCAAGGGATTATACCATCCTTGACCGCCCCCGGCCAATAAACGGTGGAAAGATGCACATTGCGGAGGCAAACAAAAAGCGGCCCGCGGCCCGCTTTTTGTTTGCCTGTCCAGATTTAGTACGTGCGATCGGTCCTGTCGGTGCGGCCCTGGTCGTCGTAGATGGCAGTGTCGTCCTTCACTTCCTCCTCTGCCTTCTCGCCGCCAGCGGCACCGGCCGCGCCCCCGATTGCGCCACCGGCCGCCGCGCCTACAGGCCCACCGACCGCGCCGCCAATGGCTGCGCCACCAATGGCACCGGCTGCGCCACCACCACCCGCGCCCGCTGCGTCATTGTCGCCTTCGGCCTTGTCAGCCGCGATTGCGCCACCGGCCGCGCCTATGCCGGTGCCGACAGCGGCGCCAACCGGGCCGCCCACGACCCCGCCGATCACGCCCCCGGCGACCGCGCCGCCCGCGCCGCCTGCGGCCTCAGTCGTCTTATCGTCGTGGCGGCCCCGGCCTTCGACGCCGGTGGAGGTCGTGTAGCCCCGGTCCCCGGTGGTCGTGTAGCCACGATCTCCAGTGGTGGTTGTGTAATCGCGGTCAGAGGTGCCGGCGGTGACGTCTTCCGCGGCTTCGCTGGATCCCTTGCCGGCAGCAGCTCCCGCCGCGCCACCGATTGCCGCGCCCGCTGCCATGCCGACGGGTCCGCCGGCCGCGCCTATCGCGCCGCCTGTGATCGCACCTGCAGCCGCGCCGCCCTGGCTGCCAACCTGGTCGCCGGTCTCGCCGCCCTTGGCAGCGTCAGCGGCCCCGGCGCCCGCCGCTCCGCCGACTCCGGCTCCAATCGCCGCGCCCATAGGCCCACCAACAGCTGCACCGATCACGCCGCCTGTTACGGCCCCGGCAGCTCCACCGCCTGCTTCGGCGCCCACTCCGCGATCGTCGTCAGCCCGAGTGGTGCCGGTGGTGGTTGCGGTGCCCGGTGTGGCCCCGGTGCCGTACTGGAAGTCGGGGTTGTTGTAGAGGGTTGCGTCCTCGTGAACGTTTCGAGCCCCGCTGCGGTTCAGGATGTCCTCCACGACCGTCTCCTGGGTGTCGGGAGCCTGCACTGCAACGAGCACGCCGCCGCGCTCGACGCCGGTGTGGTACATCTTTGCCTCTTCCTCGGGCACGCCCGCATCCACCAGGGCTCCGACAAGTCCGCCTGCGGCCGCGCCGATCCCGGCCCCTATGAGGGTGCTAGCCAGCCAGCCGCCGGCCACCACAGGCCCTATGCCCGGGATTGCCAGCGCGCCTATGCCGACCAAGAGGCCCGCCAGGCCACCTAGCACGCCGCCGCCTACAGCGCCGGTTACTGCGCCCCCGGCCACGCCGGTGTCCTCAGCGAAATCTTGAGTTTCTTCCTTCGATTTCATCACCACGCTTATCTTGTTGGTGTCGATCCCCATGGCGCGAAGCTGCTCAATGGCTGTCTGCGCCTGATCGCGATTGTCGTATAGTCCAACTACTGTGGCCATTTGTTACCTCCAGGAGTAAATGAGGTCTCGGCATCTAATGGCCGCGGCCAAGACGAATAAGGGTGTGCGGCACAACCCCAGATATCAAGAACTGTGCCCTCAGGAGTCTGAGTATTACTCGCGCTGAGCGTTGAAGGGACCTGCTCGTGCGACGAGAGGCGCGGAGGCCCTGGCACTACCGGGAGCGGGCGGCGTGGGCGATGTCCGCGCTTTGTTCGCCGGAGGTGACGCGGCTCCTATGCGTGTGAGTGCGCCTGGCTGCGCCCCTCTTGCTCGACCCCGGAAGCGCGGCCTCCAGCACGTCCTCCATCGTTTCGGCCGTAACGATCCCCAGATCGTCGAGCGTGTTGGCGGGCAGTTGTTCAAGATCGCGACTGTTTCCCGCCGGTAGTATCAGCGTCGTGATCCCGCTCCGGCGGGCGCCGAGCACCTTCTCCTTGATACCTCCGACGGGTAGCACCCGCCCGCGCAGGGTGATCTCTCCGGACATGGCCACGTCGGGAGGCACAGCAACCCCGGTGAGCAGCGATACGAGGGCCGTGGCGAGGGTTATGCCCGCAGAGGGACCGTCCTTTTGCACGGAGCCGGAGGGTACGTGCAGGTGGATGTCGTTGTGCTCGTAGAAGCTAGGGTCCACGCCCAGGGACTCGGCGCGCGAGCGAACGTACGAGAGGGCGGCCATCGCCGATTCGCGCATGATCTCCCCGAGTTGCCCGGTGATGGTCAGCGTCTTGTGGCCGGGCATCATGCCAGCTTCCACGTGTATTACGTCGCCTCCCACCGGCGTCCAAACTACGCCCGTGACGACCCCCGGCTGTTCGGTTGCCTCGGGCCGTTCGGGCAGGAAGCGCGGCGGACCAAGGATCTCGGCGATCAGTTCCGGGCCTGCCACCTGGGGCGTGGCCTTGACGACCTCGGATTGCGCCACCATACCCGCCGTGCGCCGGCAGACGGTAGCAATCTCTCGCTCGAGTTGACGCACTCCGGCCTCACGCGTGTAGTTGCGCACGATGCTTGCGATGGCCTCGGGTTCCCAGACGAGGTCCTGCTCGGTGAGGGCGTGCCATTCCATCTGAGCGGGAATGAGATGCCGCACGGCGATCTGGACTTTTTCTTCCTCGGTGTACCCCGAGAGTTGTATCACCTCGAGCCTGTCTCGCAGGGCGGGCGACACAGCTTCCAGAGTGTTGGCGGTGGCAACGAATAAGACGTTGGATAGGTCGAAGGGCACATCGAGATAGTGGTCCACGAACCCCGGCTGCTGCTCGGTGTCCAACACCTCCAGCAGGGCCGCAGCGGGGTCGCCCTTCCCATCCCTGCCCAGCTTGTCCATCTCGTCCAGCATAATGACCGGGTGGTTGCTGCCGAGCCGAACGAGCGAGCGTATGATGGTACCGGGCATGGCCCCCACGTAGGTACGGCGGTGCCCCCTGATTTCGGCTTCGTCGCTCACCCCCCCAAGAGAGATGCGGGCGAATGGCCGCCCGAGTGCGGAGGCGATGGAGCGACCAAGGGAGGTTTTACCGATGCCGGGTGGCCCCACAAGGCAGAGGACTGGCTCGCGCTTTATAGGCACCGGCTCAGAATCCGCGGGTGGAGGGCCGGCGCTCCTATCCTGCCTCAGCTTCCTGACCGCTAAGTGGTCGAGGATGCGGTCCTTCACGTCTAACAGCCCGTAGTGCTCCGCGTCAAGCACCTCACTTGCGTGCTTGAGGTCTACGGGCGGCTCATCCTCGCTTCGCCAGGTCAGGCTGGCCAGCCATTCAAGGTAGTCGTGCAGTATGGCGTAATCGGGCGACGAGGGGCTGAGGCCGGCTAGCCGCTCCAGCTCCTGCTGGGCCGCGCGTTCTGCTTTGGGTGGCAACCCCGCGGCTTCGAGTCGTAGAGTAAAGTCAGCCAGGCCGGCCGTTGCCCGGTCCGCATGCGCACCCGAGGGCGGGAGACTCCTCGGCGCGGGTGGTGCCAGGCTTTCATCGCGCTCGCCATTGGCGCCGTGCACCTGGTCGGCACCACCGGCAGGGCGAAGCTGCGCCATAAGGGCTGCAACCTTCCGCAACCTCTCCTCAACGCCCTCCGCTTCGAGGACTGCCTGGCGCTCCGCGGCCCCGATGGGGATGGTGGCGGCAACCAGGAAGGCTAACTGCACGGGGTCTGAGGTATCCTCGAGCACGGGCATGAGGGTCACCGAGGCGGCAGGGTCGCTGGCGATGAGCGCGCGATAGGCTGACCGCACCTTGTTCGCGAGGCGTTTCGCCGCAGCACCCGCGGGCTCGTCCTGGACGACCTGCACGGCGGCCCGCACGTAGGGGTCCCATTGGCTCACTTGAGCCAGGCGCACGGGCCCGATTCCCTGGGCCTCGACGTCCATGGCCTCTACGCTGTCCTGTCGCTGCGGGGACAGAGAGGCAAGCGTGCCGACCGTGTACAGGTCAGTGCCGGTGGGGTCTCCGGTGCTGGTTGGCTTCTGCAGGAAGAGGGCGACCAACCCACCCTCGTTCCCTGCGGCCTCCAGGAGCGCAGCGGCTTGCTCGCCCCGCAAACTCAGGGGGTGTATCGAGCCTGGCAGCACCACACTTCCCGCCAGGGGCAAGATTGGCACATCGAGTAAGTTATTGCTGAATCTCGTCTCGCCGCGCGCGTGGCCGCTTGCGGTGGGCGCCTCTGCACCCTTCCCCTTCGGTTTCGAACGCAAAATGGACCCCTTTCTTGGCTATTTAGCCAAGTGCACCTGTAACCTACTTCCCCTCGAGTCGCCCGGGGGTGCCGAGATACATGTAGGAA
Organism: Chloroflexia bacterium; assembly: GCA_045805005.1. Lineage (GTDB taxonomy): Bacteria > Chloroflexota > Chloroflexia > QHBQ01 > JADMIH01 > JADMIH01. Next base: position 738 of record JBJMMB010000095.1, on the reverse strand, counting down.
TGAATGCACCACGTCTCCCCCAAGGCCCGAGGCCCGAAATAAACCCACGGTGGCTGATCTTCCTGCACTTGTGGGCGAGGCTGGTGGGACGGCTGCGGAGACGTGAGTGGCGGCCGGAAACGCGGGATGCGGTGCGGCACGGTGAGGACTCCCACAGGTGTGCATCGTAATCTGTTGACTTTTTAGACAAATTTGCTTGCAAAAACCATGCCACCCGAGCGCGAGGCTACGATAACCCTGGTTATCACCCCAAAAATCCCGCAATGTGGCACACTTCTTGCGTTTCTTCCTGTAGCCTTAGCACACGGACTACCTAATGACCGTCGCTATGGCTGAACGCACAGGCAGCACGTCGCAGCAGACGTTATAGCAGAGGTAGGTAATAACCTGATGGACATCTCGCTCGAAATGAGCGCCGACCAGACGCTTAGAGTGTCTCCAACCCTTATCGCAGTCAACCAGATCCTCGCCCTCTCATCTCAGGAACTCCAGGCAGCGATCAAGCAAGAAGCGGCCGAAAACCCGGCTTTAGAGATCCAGGAACGCCAGACGTGCAACATATGTGGAGAGGTGCTCCAGCATGGGGTGTGCGTGGCTTGCTCGCGGCGGGGGCACAGGACCGAAAATCAGTCCAACACAGCCGAGGAGTACCCGCAGGGAGTGCTTTCCGATTACGGAAGCCTGGGTGGCGGGTACAGCCAGCTTGGCGACGAGGAATTCGACCCGGTGTCCCTGGTT
>JBJMMB010000094.1:0-8114 GCA_045805005.1 Chloroflexia bacterium | reverse complement strand
GCCCAGAGAGCGGATCAAATCAGGGTCGCTGAACAGGCGCCCATAATTGTTCAGGCCGACGAAATTGAAGTTGCCGATAGCGAATTCCTTGGTGGCGTTGTAGTTGGTGAACGACAGGAAGACAGTGGCAACAATCGGCAGGATCTGGAAAAATACGAAGCCAATAAGCCAGGGCATAAGGAAGAAGTATCCCCATTTGATGCGCCGCCTGGCGATCGGGCCGATTTCGTTCTTAGCTCTCGGCCTCGCGACACGGGGTTTGGCTACGTCGGTAGCTGCCATGGCCGCAACTCCTTGTGTTTATTGTGAAACGAAAACCTGAAACGAGCCCGTTTCAGGTTTTCGTTTCACGAATGATTATACTACTTCGTCGGAGTGGCCTCCGGAGCCTCCTTGAAGATAGCGTCAAGCTGGGTCTGGAGTTTGGTGATCTCCTGATCCATGTCCAGGCCGGGCGTCTGGTCCATCAGGTTGCGGAACTTGGTGAACATATCGTTGGCCTTGATCAGGTTCGGCGTCCAGGACTCGTGGTTGGGCAAGTCGGGGTACTTCAGCATCGCGTCGGCTACAGACCAATCAACCTTGTTCGGCGCGGCGCGCTCGTCGAGCGACTTGAAGAAGTCGGGGCGGTCCTCCGCTTTTGCCGGCATGCCGCCGTAGATCTTCGGGAGCTCCTTATCCACGACCATCTTGCTCAGCACCTTGAAAGCCGCGTCCTGGTTCTTGCTCTCCTTCAAAATGGCGAACGTATCGCCGTGCAGCTTAGCCGTGATCTTGCCGTTGATCGTCGGCATGACCGCTATGTCCCAGTTGAGTTTCTGCATGTCGAAGCAGCAGGTGAACCAGGTGTGAGAGTGAGCCATCGCCACGTTGCCGGACTTGAAGGGCGTACCCTTGGCGAGCAGATCGCTCTGCTGGGCATCGTAGTTAGGCGACATGTGGAGCTTCCAGACGCTGTCGTAGTACCACTTCCACGCCTGGCGCCACTGGTCGGGGATCTTAGCCGTCTTGGGGTCGGCGGGGTCGTAGGGCAAGCCACCGCCGAAGAGCACGGCTAAGCCGCGAGCGTCGGTAGGTCCATCGAAGAAGCCGTATTGCTTGACGTTCTTCGCGTCGAAGTCGGACGCGGTCGCATCGCTCCCGTTCGCGTCCACGGTGAGTTTCTGGGCAAGCTCCTGGAACGTTTCCATGTTCCAATCCTTGCCGTTGTACTTCTCATCGACCTTGTGCGGTGGATAAGGGAGCTTGGCTTCATCAAACAGGGCCTTGTTGTAGAAGATAAAGCTGGGGAAGAGAGCGAACGGTATGCCCACGAGTACGCCCTCGTCCTTGGTGAAGTCGAGCAGGGCCGGATCGTACTTGGACAGGTCAAAACCGGCTTTCTGCGCCAGGGGAGCGATATCGGCCCAACTGCCCTGGAAGCTCGCCCGTCCCGCCTTGCCGACCGGTCCCACGATATCGGGAGCGTTGCCGGCGGCGAGCTGAGCCTTCAAGGTGTCATATGATTCCGGGTTGTGGACGATCTGCACTGAGAGACAGGCGTCCGTTTGCGATTTGTTGAAGTTGTCTACCCAGGCCTGCTCTTTCGGAATAACGTCCGGATCCGCGCCCGCTCCGAGGCCAACGTACCAGGTGACCTTGGGGGCGCTAGCCGCGCAGCCTGTGCCGCCCGCGGTGACGTTCAACGTCGTGGGCGAAGCCATCGCGGCAGCCGCCGGTGTATCGGTGGCCGCCGCGGCAGCCGGTGTATCGGTCGCCCCAGCCGCCGGGGCCGCCGTATCAGTAGGTGCAGCCGCCGCCGGGACCGCGGTAACGGTCGGGGAGGCTGGGGACTCCGTCCCGCAGGCTGCGAGGAGCGGCATTATCATCACCGCCAGGGCAGCCAGCCACGTAAGTCGTTTACTTAGCTTCAACGCTTTCATTCTCACTCTCCTCCTTGAGTGTAAATACTTTGGACCTTGCCGCCGTCTAGCCTTCCCTTCTCAGCGGTCGTTGCGAGCACGGGAAGCTTGCAGCGCTTGTGGCGCGCAACCGTTGCGGCGGACTTCACGCCGCGACGGTGTCATTATCATACTCCCACTTTCAACAAGCGTCAAATTGGAGTACCAATTTCGGTAATATGCTACAAAATCTGATTACCGGCCAGCATAATCGCGCCCCATGCGCCCGCCTCGTAACCGGGAGGCAGGAGATTGATCTTATCCGGCTGCACCGTTTCGCTGCTCAACGCCGACCCCTCGCGCAGCCGGGCAAGCTCGTCCAACACGGGCTGCAAAAAGGCGTCTCCGTTGCGCGATACCCCACCCCCAATCACGATCTGCTCCACGTCGTAAGCCACTATCAATTGTTGGAGGGCCAGGGCCAGGTACCGGCCCACCTCGCGGGCAATAGCCTCCGCGGCCGCATCACCCTCACTGGCCGCCTGGTATACGTCTGCGGCCGTTATGGCCCCCGGCAGGAGCCGCCGCAACAGCGTGTCGCCCGAGCTTTTCGCGGCTTCCTCGCCCAGGCGTGCGATAGCGGGGCCCGCCACCAGCGCCTCAAGGCATCCATGCCCCCTGCACCGGCAGGCCGGCCCCTCCGGCTCGACGACCATGTGCCCCACCTCGCCCGCCAGGCCGTGTGCCCCGCGATACACACGTCCGTCGAGGATCAGCCCCGCCGCGATGCCGGTGCCCACGCTCAGGTACATCATATTCCGGGGTGGAGGCCCGGCGGTGAGCCGCTGCACGCCCAGGGCCGCCAGCCTCACATCGTTCTCAAGAAAACACGGCACGCCGAGCTGAGCGGAAAGTTCCGCGCCCACCGGCAATTCCTCCCACCCGAGGTTGACTGCCTTTCGCACCCAACCCGTTTCCGGGTCTACCCGGCCGGGTACCCCCACGCCCACGGAGCGGACCTCGCTGACCTGCGCTCCCGCCATTTCAACTGCCTGCCGCACGGCCCCGGCGATGCCCGACAGCGTGGCCTCCGGGCTATCCAGAACCGTCGGCACGGTCGTCCGGCTCAGCACGCGGTACTCGTTGCCTGCCGCCTCCACAACCAGCACGGCCACCTTCGTCCCACCGGCATCTACGCCTCCGAGCAAACCCCGGAGCGCGCCTGGCCCCTCCCAATTTTGGATTTTGGATTTTGGATTATGGATCAGGTGGTCGCTCCTGGCCTGGTCGCACTCTTCTCCAGGATGTAATAGCTCTTCCACGGTTTGAAGCCGAGCCGCCCGTAGAAGTCGACCAGGGAGGTCCAGTCAATCGCGCAATCCCGGACGCCGTTGCTGTGCAGGTATGAAACCCCGGCGGCCACAAGCGCCAGGCCCAGCCCGTGCCCTCGCACCTCCGCGCTGACCCCCAGCGGGCCAATCCCTCCCCAGGCGTCCGGGCGCAACAACGGGTACAGCAAAGTACCGCCTCCCAGAAAGCCGCTGTCGCGGTGGAACGCGCACAGGAACCCGGCGATCTTGCCCCCGCGCTCCCGTAGGAGGGTGACGTCGGCGGGGTCATACCCCTGCTCGAACGCACGGGCCAGGTCGGTTCGCCACCTCCCCGGGAAAGCGACGGCGAGAAACGCCAGTATCTCGCCCTCCTGGCCGGGCCGCCCCTGCCCCAGGCTGAAATCGCCCTTAGCCACCGCGGGCGGGGGCTCCGGCGGCTCCCAGGCATCGAGGCTCGACCGCACGTCATAAGCGGTGTCCTTCAGCGTATAACCGTGGCCGAGCCAGAACGGCAGCGCCGCCTCGTCAGCGGGCGGCCCCGGCAGCAGGTGCCCCGGAGGCCCCCACAAACAGAGAGTATGAGCCCCCGCACTCCGCAGCCGCTCTTCGGCCCAGGCGAGCAGCCTGCCCCCAATGCCCTGCCGCCGGTAGCTCGGGTGCACCGCAAGCCCCATCACATGCCCCAACCCCTGGTACCGTTCCATATCCGGGTTGGCCGCCAGATACTCCTCGGGCAGCATGCGCGTGAGCACGAAGCCAGCCACCTGCCCGTCACCGGCGAGCCCCACCAGGCAATCGTCCGCCTCGAAGAAAGGGCTCTCGTCCACGTTCTGCCGCCACACCCTCGGCCCAAGCAGCAAGCTACCCCCCGTGGCCGCGTCCCACACCATCAGTAGCGCGGGCGCCATCCCAGGCTCGTACTTAGCGAAGTTCACGTGACCCTCCTTGCCCGGTCAGTCAGCAGTCGGCGGTCACTGCCGACTGCCGACTGCCGACTGCTGACTGGTGCGGTACTCCGCTCGCGCCTTCCGGAGCCGGGCCGCGCTGTCCGACAGGCCGCCGGGGCGGTTGCGCTCCAGCCAGATACGTTCGTACTCCTGGATGATGTCGCGCATGTCGTCATCGAGCGCGAGACGCTCGGAGGCGGTATTCGCGCCATCCCCGCCGGGATGGCTTTGCATGAACTGCCCGCGCCGGCAGGCGTGGCGCATCAGCCTGGCAGTGTTCTCGTATTCCGCGACAATGAGCGCCGCGTCCGGTCGCTGCATGCGCGCTCGGCTCAGCGGTTCCATAGCCTGATCGATCGCGACCAGGGCCGCGGCGAAGTCGGGCTGCTGCCAACCTATCGGGAGGGGCTCGCCGGAATTGAGTTGCAGGATCCAGAAGAGCGCGGACGAGTTGTGCAGCGCCAGGCCCGGACCTGTATACACATTGCCCAGGTCGTATGCTACGCGGCCCATTGATCCGGTAGGGTCGCGGAAGGCATGGGTGCTCACAGCAGAAGCCACGTCCACATCGCGGTTTGCCTCAAGCGCCCAGGAGTAGGCGGCTCCCACCGCGAAGCCCAGGAAGCTTACCGGGAGCACCTGCCAGTGCCCGCGGTCCCCCCAATCGGTGTTCAGATAGCCTGCCGCCCCGTATTTCAGGCCGTTTTCCGCCGCGCTGAGCAGGTTACCCAGCGCGTTGTCCGTGCGCCCTGCGAGCGAAGTCCACGATGAGGTGCCAGGGCAGACGTAGAACGGGATGCCTGAGGCAGCGAACTGGCGGGAATGCTCTTCGAAGGGGTGCTCCGCATCGTAGCCCCATTCCAGGGCCACGCAATCCTTCGGCAGCAAGGGAATCGAGTCGGGCGCTTCCACTATTATGTCGCCCCAGAACTGCATAGTGTGCCCTCGCGCCACAACCTCCCGGTAGACCGCTAGCAGGTAGTCGAGGTAGACACGCTCGGTGCCGCGGCCCGCGCACTCTTCTTTGCTGCGCCCCTGGCCGAGGTCGAACGTCTCGTCACTGCCCACGTTAAGCTGCTTACTGGAGAAATGCGGCAGCAACTCGTCAAAGAGGTCGCGCACCAGCTCCAAACTGCCGGGATCGCCCGGGCAGAGGCTGAACGGCCCCTGCATCTTGCCCCACGGGGTGGTGAACTCGTCGTGCGTCTCAGCCAGCGGCGCGTAACGGTCGTGGACCAACCATCGCTCCATGTGGCCGAAGGAGTTCTGGTTCGGCACCAGCTCAATGAATCGCTCGCGGCAGAAAGCGTCGAGGGCCAGTATCTCGTCGCCTGTAACGGGCGATGCCTCGGCCCACACCTCCGGGTGCCGCCGGTAGGCGAATGTGTGCTCCGTATAGAGTTGTAGCTGGTTGACTTTCCAGCCTGCCAGCATGTCGACCAACTCCAAGAGCGTCTCCATTCGCGGCACTTTGTCGCGGCTGATATCGAGCATGACGCCCCGCACAGGGAAATCGGGCCTGTCGCTGATGCGCAAGGCGGGCAAGTCCCGGCCCTGCTGCTGCACGATTTGCGCTAGCGTGCAGACCCCGTAGAAGACCCCGGCCGGAGTGCGCCCCTCGATCACGACCCCACCCGGCGTGATCGCCAGTTCGTACCCCTCGTCATGAGTAAACGCCTCGGGCCTCAGCCGCAAGACCACGCCCGGCTCCTCGGCAGAGTCCGGCTCGCCCGCCGACAGATCCCAATACACCTGGGCATGCTCGGCCAGGGCGACCTGCAAACGCCGCCCCGCTCCGAGCAACCTGGCAGCGTCGCCCGCCAGCACGATATATCCCTTTGGGTTGACCGTGTAGCGGCCTTCAGATTCGGTAAGCGAGCGCGGATACGGAACTAACGACAGGCTATTCATTCGGTGCTCCTAGTGATGTGGGAATTTTGCGCGGCAGCCTGGGTTCCGTGCCCGCTGCCGCTTCGGAGCTATCATACCTTCTCTTGAAAATCCCTGCTACCTGAGCCCCAATCACCACCAACCCGGCTGCCGCGGCCGTGGCCGTGCAGGCCAGGAAGACGGCTGTCGGGCCGAAGCCGTCATACACAGCGCCCCCGAGCGGCCCGCCTATAAGCGGCGCCAGGCCCCAGAGCCCGGCGTTCAGCACGCCCTGAGAGGTCGCAGGCCACTGCTCCGGCCCCCAATCGGCCACCAGGCGAACGGTGCAGGGCATACAGAGTCCGAACGCCAGCCCCTGTACCACACCAACGCCCAGGAGCAGTACGGGCGACTGTATCCACGCCAGGCCCAGGAACGTGAGGCCAAAGAGCGCATAAGAGAGCACCAGCGTCCAAGGACCGCCCAGGCGGCGCAGGATCGGGTCGCTCCACTGCATGACCGGCAGCTCACTGAAGGCCGTCACCGCGAAGAAAAGGCCCACCAGCCACTCCCCACCCCCCAGACGGTCGAGGTAGACGCTGGCAAAGGTGCTCGCGACCGCCATCCCCAGGCCCAGCGCGCAGCTGGCCGCCAGCACAACCCGCAGCCGGGTATCGCGCACAACCGTCCGCAGTCGAGGCCGCGCTTCCGATCTGTTCGGGCGGTCCTCCTCCAAAAGCCGGGCCAGGGGTATCGTCGCCAGGAGCATCGCGCCCGCGACCGGAAACATCACGAAGGGCCCCAGCTGCTGCCACAATGCCCCACCAATCGCGGCCACGATAGCCCAGCTAAGCGAGCCCCACAGCCGCATCTTCCCATAAGACAGACCCCGGCGTCCGGCCGTGCGAGCAATGAGGCCATCGGAGACCGGCATGACGCTGCTCCAGGCGGCGGCCCATATGACCACGACCGGCAGGATCCCGACAAAAGAACTGGGCCACGGCACCACGAACAAGCTGAGCGCCGTGGCCGCCAGCGCCAGGCAGAGGAGCCACACCCGCCTACCGTGCCGGTCGGCCACCGCCAGCAGGCCAGGTGCCAGGAGCAGCGTCATCAAGGGAGATATCGCCGATAGCAACCCAATCTCGCTCCCCGACAGACCCCGGTGGGCAAAGAAAACGCTAAAGAACGGCAAGTACACCGCGCTGGCCCCGAACATGCAAAAGTAGAACAGGCCGCCCGCGGCGGCCGGTCCAATCCGAGCTTGCCTTCGAGAAAATGCTGTCATAACGATGCGAACGCCACCTTCACCTAGCAAACATCCCGACACGTGGAGTGCGAGAACCGGTATCCATCAGGCCATCCAGGCCACGAGGTATTAAGAGCAGAGTCTCAATTGTAGCCAAATTCGGGAACCATAGCAACCGGACGCAAGCGTACCGGGCTCCCTACCGTCGGCTACTAACCGCCAGGTATGCGATCTTGCAAATCTGCCCCCGAGTCGCGCTGTTGCCCGGCCTGAACTCCAGGCATCCCTCCCCACAGCTATACCCGGAGATGATGGCCTGGTGGTAGGCCGCTTCAATGTAGGTGTAGAAAGGGTCCCCAAGGGCCACATCCACGAAAGTAGGAGTAGGTGGGTAATAGGATGGCCACCCTTGGGCCAGCACCATTATCTTGCACAACTGGCCCCTGGTGATGTTGTTGCCGGGACGGAACTCCAGACAATTGAGTCCGCAAAAATAACCAGAGATGATCCCACTGTTATATGCCGTTTCTATGTACCCGTAGAACGGATCTGTGGCGGGCACGTCCCTGAACGTGGGCGCCGGCGGCAGGTAGATGCTCCAGCCATGGGCCAGCACAACAATCTTGCACAACTGCCCGCGAGTGGTATTGCTGTAAGGGCGGAATGTGCCGTCGGCGTACCCCGATATCACTCCCCGGCAATAGAGGTAGCCTACCGCCTCGTGGAAGTAATCGGTTGGCTGCACGTCGCTGAAGGGCAGCGAGCAAGGCGTGGGGCTGGGGGCACCACACGGTGTACCCGGAGCGTGCAATGCCAGCGAGAGGCGTCCGTTAGCCGT
>JBJMMB010000093.1:0-3573 GCA_045805005.1 Chloroflexia bacterium | reverse complement strand
CGGGCCGCCCGCCGATACGCCGGAGACCGCGCTGATATCGCCCTTTTGAGCAAGCGGTCGGCTCGATGGCCGGTCGAGGGCACCGGCCAGGGCAGACGCACTACTCGCGACTGCCACCGCCGCTATAACCAAAGTCCCCGCTACCCAAAGCCAGTAGCGTCGGCTCACTCTGGATGCCATATTATCACCCCGATTGCAGACCTGGTTTACGTTTAGTAACCCCAACTGCTGTAATGTCTTACCATGCAATCCTTTCGGCAGCACCCCGCCGAGAAAGGTCTAGCGTGGTAAATGTGTCGATGTCCTGGTGCCCTACACTACCGAGGTTGCGCACGAGATATTGCCTCGGGACCATGCGCGAGTGACTATTATTTAGTCCCACGTCGAACCCTACAATGTTACCGGCTTAATGCGATTAAAGTCAATCCCCTTCCTCTGCGGATTCTGCTAACGATTAGGGGTGCGTCCCACCACCCAAGGGAGTGACCGTACCTGCTTGCCCGCGCTCGTGGCTGCCCGCCAGGACGCGGCAAGGCCCATAGCGGCCTAGAGTGGCGGGGCCCCGCACTGGTTGAAGTTAAACTTCAACAATGTGAAATCCTGGACTGTCACGCTTCCATCTCCCGTGAAGTCGGCCCTGGCATCGTAGCCCGGCTGCCCTACCGACTTGCCATACGTGTTCCTGAAGATGATAAAGTCTTGAGCACTTACGCAGTTATTATCATCGGCATCCCCCTCATTGAACTCCCCAATCTCCACCTGGTTGCTTCCTGCCACAAAGGTGGTGCTGCCGGACAGGGCCAGCGTTTGGGCGTTCTTGATGCGCCAGGAGTAGTTACCGGGCGCTAATCCCGAAGCGACCGTCAAGTATCCCCAGTCGTCCGTAGCCCCTATGAAGTCCACGGAAGCGCCCCCACCCACCGGCATCAGGCTGAGGGTGACAGTTACGCTCTGCCGGGAGCTTGGCGGGGCAGTCCTACCGGCGATAAGCACGTGCCCCACCACCGTTACGGCCCCGCCGGGAGTAGCCGTTGCGGAGGGAGTGGACGTAACGGTGGCAGTGGCGGTGGGTACGCCACACGCCTCCGAGCTGGCGATTTGCAAGCCCCAGCCATTGATGGTGCCCACGTCCTGCAAAGCCACATCCGACACATTGAGCGACCACACCCCGGCAGCTCCGTGCCCGTTGAACACCGACAACGGGTTCTGCGGTCTGAAGGTGCCGTTCACAGTCGGAGCGCAGCCATTACCGCCGGTAGTGATACCAAGCTGGGCGGCCGCGCCATCATCAAACGTAACCGTGTTGAAGTTGTGATTGCTGCCGCACACACCGGCCGCAACCAGGGTGGCCTGGGTGCCGTCGGGGGCTGTGAGCCTGATCCTGATGTCGCTAATGTAAGTGTGGCTGATCCAGATGTTGGTCACATCGATGTCCGACACAATCCCTCCCATACTGCCCGCAGATATGGTGATGGTGGAGGTGATGCCGTTCTGATTGAAGTCAGGAATGCTCCTGGGCACGTCGGCCGACGCGCTGACCACCTGGCATGCCGGGCCGCCCGTCGGTGTGGAGGAGGCATTAGGCTCGGGTGTGCCGGTGTACGTAGGCGTGGGTGTGGGTGTTCCTGTGAGCGTGGACGTTACGGTCGGCGTATCAGTCGGTGTCCTGGTTGGAGTGGGTGTATTAGTCGGAGTATCCGTAGCACTGTCGGTCGGCACGCTTGTTAACGTACTGGTGGGGGTCGCTGTATTGGTAGGTGTATTGGTGGGCGTGTTGGTAGGTGTGTTCGTCGCGGTCGGCGGATCGGTGGAGGTGCTCGTCGGCGTGTTGCTAGGCGTGTTGGTTGGTGTAGCGGTGGGGCAGAAATAGGTCAGGTTGAATGTGAGCATGGTGCCGTTGCTGAGGCTCCCCGGCGAGCCGGGGCACTGGTACTGCAGGAATACGCTACCGCTGCCTTTCTGAGCCCCAACGGTGGCGTTCTGGGAGTCGGAGGGATCGAGCCTGCTATATATGATGTCCCATTTCTGCTGCCCCTCGTAGAGCCGCACCTCAAAGTAAATAGGCGCAAAAGGGTTAGGCCCCCTGAGACCCACCGCCCGCCACTCGATGTTGAATATCCGGTTGGGCGCGCTACCCGACACAGAGGTGTAGACCCCACAGCCCAGGTCGATGCACTGCAGCAGCGTGCTGTCCATGGTAAGATCGCGCCAGTAGGCGTAGATTACATTGTTGCTTGGGTTGGAGTCGGGCAGACATGAGTTGACGAAGCTATAGTCCACCGGGGTGCTGAAGGCCAGTAGGCCATTTGAAACCACGTTCACCGAGGTGAAGGATTGGCCATAGAAGCTGTAAGCAAACGGCAGGTTCATCGACACGGTGCAGTCATCGCAATCAGAGCCGTTCAGGAACGCAGTGCCCGACACTACCGTGCCCGAGCCTACTTGCGTGATCGCGTAGTTCTGCGGGCAGTTTGGAGTAGCCGTGCGCGTGGGCGTGACGGTGGACGAGACGGTAGCCGTTCTCGTCGGCGTGTTCGTAAGGCCGGTTGTAGGCGTCCTCGTTGGCGTATTACTCCGCATTGCCGTAGGGGTCCTGCTCGGCGTAAGGGTGATAGTGCCGGTCCTGGTCCGGGTGTTGGTCAGCCCGGCCGTTGCCGTCCTGGTGGGGGTGTTGGTTACGCCGCCGGTTGGTGTCCTGGTGGGCGTGTTCGTGGGCGTGTTGGTCGGGCCTGATGTGGGAGTGCGCGACGGCGTATTGCTGGCACCGGCGGTTGCCGTCTTCGTGGGCGTATTCGTGAGCCCGGTTGTCGGAATGGGGGTGTTCGTCCGCTGCACGTAAAGGGCCTCTACAGGCCGCTGCGGGGCACCGGGGTGGGAAACTGCAGCATAGCGTGATCCACCCTCCGAGGAGGCGCTCGCATGTCGCACACCTACCACTGAAGAAATAGTTACGGCCAGGACGAACGCTGCTAAGCACAAGAACCCTCGCCCGGTAACACGTATTTTCACTTCCCCTCCCGGCGGCTAGTCAAAGCTCTTGAATTTTGTACGCGGGATGGAACCGCCACCCCACCGGGCGGACGTGACCTCGTCCCGCGGAACCACGTAGCGGTCCAGTGCTCTTTGCGGCTACCCGGCTGTTGCGGCCGATACCGACCACAACGGGCTATCATACCGCATAGCCCGCCACGTGTCATTCAATACTACCGGATTCTTGACAGAATTGTCAATTACCTTTTTGTAGTATTTGCTAATATCGCCCGGAAAGAACCGGAAGGGAGACCATTATGGTCTCCCTTCCGTCTAGACTACTGGTTTTCAATTATCCATTGCAAGGGTCGGGCGCTTTGGCACCTCTGCCCGCTTCTTCCCGGAGGGGGTGGGGAGTAGGAGAGCGGATTGCTCCTTTTTCTCCTAACTCCCTACTCCTCACGATCCCGAATTACTCCTCAGGAGGGAAGGCAGCATGCATGGTTACCTTGCTTACCTGCCCTCTATTGGCCTCTGCCCCTGAGCGGAATGTCCCATCAGGGTACCCGCTCATCAGCCCATGGGCGTACGCCGTCTCGATGT
>JBJMMB010000092.1:0-3873 GCA_045805005.1 Chloroflexia bacterium | reverse complement strand
TAAAACGTAAAACGTAAGGGTGGTAGGTGTAATTGGTTCGAGAACCACGAACCAATTACACCTACCACCCTTACGTTTTACGTTTTATGACCGGGGCACCACGGCGGGCCGTCGCCGCACCGCTACGGTGAACGCACAGCCTCTCCTTACTTCAGCACGACCTGCTGCCCTTCCTTCAGCCCCGACACCACCTCTGTATCGGTGGCGTTCGTTAGCCCCGTTTCTACTTCTACCTTGCGGGTCGTGCCGTTCTCGGCTATGGTGACGTACTCTCGGCGGCCCACCGTCTCGAAAGCCCGGTTGGGCAGCAGCAGCGCGTTATCCTTGCGCTGAGCCGTCACATCCACGTTGGCCGCCATCCCCTCCCTGGGAATAACTCCCTCCGTGGGTGTAAACACTATAGTGGCCTGGTAGACGGTGCTCCCCTGCTTCAGGGTCGCGCCGGGAGCCAGGGCCTCGATGCTGCCCCCCATCTTCTCGCCGGGGTAGGCGTCCAGGGTAACTGTCACGGGCTGCCCGGCCCGCACCCTGCCGACGTCTATCTCATCAATGTCGGCCTTGATGCGCAGCGAGATCGTGTCGGCCACCACCGCTACAGGCTGCTGCCCGCCCGCGATCTCGCCCACGTCAAGGTCAATGGAGAGCACCGTGCCGTCAATCGGTGAGGTAAGCCGTGCGTCGGCAAGTTGGGCGTTGGCATTATCCACCGATATCTGCGCCAGGTTGATTTGCTCCCCCAGAATCGCCTCGTCGGTGGCCGTGGGTCCCGACTTCACCTTATCGAGGGCCGCCTGCGCGGCGTCCACCTTCGACTGCGATTCCTTTATCTCCTGGGGGGTCGCTCCCGCCTTCACCTTGTTGAGGTTGGCCTGCGCCTGGGCCACCGCTTCCTTGGCTTGCCGCAGATCGTCGGCGGTAGCTCCGGCCTTCAGCTTGGCAAGCGCCTCCTTCGCCTGGTCCACGCCCGCCTGTGCGGCCGCGATATCGCTTGCCGTGCCCCCCACCTTCAGCGAGTCGAGCCTGGCCTGCGCCTGGTCCACCCCCGCCTGCGCCGCGGTCACGTCCTCGGCTTTGGGCCCGGCCCTGACCTGCGCCAGCTTGGCTTTGGCCGCGTCCACGCCGGCCTGCGCCACCGCTATATCCTGGGCCGTGGGGCCCGCCTTCAGCTTATCGAGGGCCGACTGGGCCTCGTTCACCTGGGCGTCGGCGGCGTTGAGTTGGGCTATCTCGTTCTGCTTGGCCGCCTCGTACGCGAGTTGTGCCTGGGCTAGCTTCCCCTGGGCATCCTGCAGGTCGCGTAGCGCACGGGCCTCGGCCTGCTTCTGGTCGTCGGTCAGGTTCTTGGGGTTTGTCTGGGCGTTGTCGTCGCGTATTTTGGCGTAGGCGTCCTGGGCGTTGCGCATCTGGTTGGCCGCCTGGTCCATGGCGATGCGGGCCTGCTCTTTCGCGTTCGAAGCCGTAGCCGATATCTGCGTGCGATTCGCCTTCGCCTGGTCGACCTTAGCCTGGGCCGCACTTATGTCCTCCGCGGAGGCCGGAGCCTTGACCTGGGCGAGCGTGGCCTGCGCCTGGTCCACCCCGGCCTGCGCCGCCGCTATATCCTGGGCCGTGGGGCCCGCCTTCACCGACGCCAGCTTGGCCTGCGCCTCGCGCACCGCCGCCTCGGCCTCCGAGATTTGCTGGGCCGTGGCCGGCTGCCGGGCGGCGTCCAGTTTGGCCTGTGCCGCGCGCACCGCGGCCTCCGCGCTCGCGATATCCTGGGCGCTTGCCCCCTTCTTCAGGCCGTCCAGCTTGGCCTGCGCCTGGTTCACCTGCGCCTGGGCCGCGGCGATGTCCTCTGCCCGCCCACCCGAGCGCACCTGGTTCAGGGCCGCCACCGCGCCGTTCAAATCGGCGGTCGCCGCCGCTATATCCGCGGGCTTGGCGCCCTCTTTCGCCTGTTGCAACTTCAATTTACTTATGTCAAGTTGTACTCGCGCCTCGTTCAACTGCCGTTGCAAGAGCGAGGTGTCAAGCTCGGCCAGCACGTCGCCGGCCTTTACCGTATCCCCCTGCTTGGCGATCACCTTGTCCACCCGCCCGGAAGCCTTGAACGATAGCTTGGCGCTCCGCTCGGCCTCCAGCTTGCCTGTGGTCTCCACAGTCGAGATGATCGTGCCCACGCGCACCGTAGCCATAGGCGCCCCCGCCTGGGGGCGGAGGAAGTAGTAAGCAACTCCCACCGCCACAGCCAGCAGCAGGAAAATCGGCACGATCACCCGCCACCTGCTCCGCCGCGGCGGCCGCAACACCAGGTCGCTGTCATCCAGGGCTCGGGGGTCGGGGGTATGAGCGCCAGCGACGGGCGGTCGCGAAATTGCCAGCGTCGCGGCCGAACCGTCATCCACGCCGTTCGCATGGTCCGCGCCGTTCGTAGCCGGCTCTATCTCTCGTCTTTCTATCTGCTTCATATCGTTTTGCCTTAATCTAGACCGGGTCTTATCCCTTGCCTCTATCTGTTACGCCTTTGCAACACTTATCCTTTGTTACTAATTATACAATCCCCGGCATCATTCCGATACCGCACAGGCCCAACTCCATCCGAACCGCCTATTGCACAACCCATCGTAGGGGCTACCCCGCGTGGTCGCCCGGCCCGCATACCACTCACATCAACCCGTAGGGGCGCCGCTTGCTGCGCCTTCTCTCCCCACTGCCCCTACATTGGCCAACTATTCATACCTCAACGCATAGCTCACCTTCAGCCGTGCCGCCCCCAGGGCCGGGCCTATGCTGGCCGCTCCCGTCAGCAACAGAGTGAACCCCAAAGCGCCGGCCACCATCTCCGATGGGAAGACGAAATCGAGCGGGAATAATACCGTGCTCATCACATAAACGAGCAGGCGGGCTAACGGGTAGCCAATGCCCACCCCCACCACGAAGCCCCCCAGCCCCATCACCAGAGCCTCGGTCAGGAAGACCTGTATCAGGTGCGAGTTGCGGCCCCCAACGGAGCGCATAACCCCGATCTCCCGCCTGCGCTCCAGCACGTTGAGGGTGAGCGTGTTGGCTATCCCAATGCCCCCTATGGCGGCCACGATCACCGTCATCGCGTACAGAAGGATTGTAAGTATCTTGCTCGCCTCCAGGGAGCTTTGCTTGTCCGCGTAGGCGGCCAGCATCCCCGGCGACAGCGTGTGGTACTTCCGCTCCATCTGCGCCAGCACATCCTCGACATGCGTTGGCTCCGAGCTATCCAGGCGCACAGAGAAGAAGTCGGCCGCCCCCGAGCGGTGCATCAACCGGGCGGCAGTGTCAAGGGGCACGAATATCTTGCCCTTCGAAGACGACTGCAACCCCTGGGCGTTGTCGTTCACCACGCCCACCACGGTCATCAGCGCGTCCTCGCTCCCCACGCTCACCTCTACCTTGTCGCCCACTTTCAGGTTGTTCGCCGAGGCGAAAACCGAGGAGAGCACTGCGGCTTCCGGCTCGGCGTCCCCGAACCAGCGGCCCGCGGTGAGCCTGTACCTGTAGAGGCTGGTGTCGGGCGGGATGCCCCACATGGTCATGCGGGTATCCGCGATGGTCGCGCCCGACGAGGCCCATGCCTCCACCGCCCGCACTTCCGGCATCGAGCGCAGAGTGGCCGCGAACCCCTGCCCCACCGGCTCGTTGAACCACACCCAGGCGTCCACGTCATAAACGTTGTAGGCATTATCTATCGACTGGTTGACCGACATGCTGGTGCCCTGGGCGGCGAGGAAAGCCGCCGTAGCCAGCCCAATCGCCATCACCGTAACCAGGTTGCGGCCCTTGCGCCGGCCCAGGTTGCGCACCGCCATCGCAGGCACCCGGGGCAGGTTGCTGATGCGCTGCACGAACCTGTCGGCC
>JBJMMB010000091.1:0-16547 GCA_045805005.1 Chloroflexia bacterium | reverse complement strand
GTCGGGGGTCGGGCATCAAAAAGAGCCGCAGTCCCCGACCCCCGACCCCCGACCCCCGAGTCGGAGGAGCATCTTGGATCTGAGCCATAACGTAATGGGTTTCCCAATACTGTCGGTGATCGTGTTTCTGCCGGTGGTGGTGGGGATCGCTTTGCTGTTTCTGAGGGACAACAGGCAGATACAGTTGGTGGCCGCGGGTGGGGCGGCGCTGGACCTGGTCCTGTCGCTGGTGGCCCTCGGCTTCTACGTCGGGTATGTGAACAGCGGCAAGGACTTTGACTTGCAAGAGTTTGTCGCATGGCTGCCCGCCCCGCTGAAAGTCAACTACCACCTGGGCGTGGACATCATCAGCATCCTGCTGATAGTGCTCACAACCCTCCTCACGCTCATCGCCATTCTGGTCTCCTGGGACCCCATCCAGAAGCGAGTCAAAGAGTACTACATCATGCTGCTGCTGTTGGAAGCGGGCATGCTCGGCGTCTTCGTGGCCCTCGATTTCTTCGTCTTCTACGTCTTCTGGGAAGTCATGCTGGTGCCCATGGCCCTGCTGATAGGCATCTGGGGCTCCTCCAACCGCGTATACGCGGCCGTCAAATTCTTCCTCTACACACTGGCGGGCTCGCTGCTGATGCTGGTAGCCATCATCTTCGAGTATAACGCCCACAAGACCCTAGATATTCTGGAGTTGATGCGGCTTGGCCCGAACGACCCCGTCGGCATGCAGAACTGGGTCTTCCTGGCGTTCGCGGCGGCGTTCGCCATCAAAGTGCCCATGTTCCCCTTCCATACGTGGCTCCCCGACGCGCACGTGGAGGCTCCCACCGCCGGATCGATCATCCTGGCGGGCGTGCTGCTCAAGATGGGGGCTTACGGCTTCATCCGCTTCGCCATGCCCATCACCCCGGCGGGCGCGGCCACCTTCGCCTGGCTGATGGTGCTCCTCTCCGTGATCGCCGTGATCTATGGCGCTCTGGTGTCGCTGGTGCAACCCGACCTCAAGAAGCTTATAGCCTACTCCTCGGTGAGCCACATGGGCTTCGTGACGCTGGGGCTCTTCACGGGCGTATGGCTGGCCGGGCCGGGCAACCAGGACGCCACACAGGGCATCGACGGCGCCGTGATCGTGATGCTGTCGCACGGCCTGCTGACGGGCGGCCTCTTCCTCTGTGTGGGCGTCATATACAACCGCTTGCACAGCCGCCTCATAGCTGATATGGGGGGCCTCGCCAAACCTATGCCCCTGTTCGCCACTCTGTTTATGATCATGATGCTGGGGTCGGTGGGCCTACCGGGCCTGAGCGGCTTCATAGGCGAGTTCCTGTCGATGCTGGGGGCGTTCCGCGCCAACTGGCTGGTGGGAGCCATCACCGCGGCAGTGGTGATCTTCGCGGCCTGGTACCTCTTCTGGATGTTCCAGCGCGTGGTCTTCGGTAAGACCAACCCGCACGTGGCGGGCTTCAAAGACCTCGACTGGAAAGAGACCTCATCGCTGGTGGTGCTGGCCGCGGGCAGCATACTGCTGGGCGTCTTCCCCGCCCCCGTGCTCGACCTGCTCCACCCTGCCACCCAGAGCCTGCTCAACACCGTAACAGCCCAGATACCAAGGGTGGTAACCCTGGCGCAGATATTGTTCAAATAGGGTGCTGGGTGTTGGCGGTCGTAGGCAGACCCCAACACCCAGCACCCTGCCCGAGGAGTTCTACAGCACATGATCGACTACAGCGCGCTGAACCCGAACCTCGAAGTGATACTGCCCGAGATCATCATCACGGTGTTCGCCGTGGCGGTGATATTCCTCGACCTCTTCCTGAAGGGCGAGCAGAAGGCCAGGATATTGCCGGCGACCAGCATCGTGGGCTACCTGGCGGCTATCGGGGTTTGCCTCTGGTACTACGGCGGCTATAACGAAGAGGCCTTTGGGCGCATGGTGGTGCTCGACAACATGGGACTCTTCTTCAAGATCGTGTCGCTGCTCACGGCGATCATCGCGGTGCTGCTGTCGACTCGCTTCATCATTGAGAGGGGTATGGCGCTGGGCGAATACTACGCCGTGATAGCCCTGGCCACCCTCGGCATGATGGTCACCTCAGCCGCCGTGGACCTGACCACGATCTTCGTGGGCATCGAGCTTATGTCCATTTCGGTCTACATCCTCACCGGCTTCGCCCGCAATGACAGGCTCTCCAACGAAGCCGCGATCAAGTATTTCCTGCTGGGGCTCTTCTCCACCGCTATACTGGTCTACGGCATGGCCTGGCTTTATGGCATGACCGGGCACACCAACCTCCGCGAGATCGGCAAAGTGGTAACGAGCATCGGGAACCCGAGCGCGAACGGCGGGCTGATGCTGGCCATGCTGCTGCTGATCGCCGGGCTGGGCTTCAAGATAGCCGCCGTGCCCTTCCACATGTGGACCCCTGACGCCTACCAGGGCGCGCCCACGCCAGTCACAGCCCTCATGTCGGTCGGCCCCAAGGCAGCCGGCTTCGCCGCCACCCTTCGTATCCTCACCGAGGCCCTGGGCTCGGCCTCGCAGACCTGGGTGCCCATAATCATCATCCTGAGCATACTCACGATGACCCTGGGCAACATAGTGGCCATATCGCAGCGCTCGGTCAAGCGCATGCTTGCCTACTCGTCGATCGCCCACACTGGCTACGTGCTCGTGGGCCTGTCGGCCTACTCCGCCTCGAATCCCACACCGGCGGTCTCCTCGGTACTCTTCTACCTCTTCTCGTATCTCTTCATGAACATGGGGGCCTTTGGCGTCGTGGTGTGGCTCCAGCGTAATGGCGGCACCGACTTCCTGGAGGACTTCCGCGGCCTCTCCACCTGGGCTCCCGGCCCGGCTGCCATGATGGCCTTCTTCCTCCTCTCGCTGACCGGCATACCGCCCACGATAGGCTTCCTGGGGAAGTACTACGTGTTCGTGGCCGCCGTCAACGCCAACCTGACGTGGCTGGCGGTGATAGGCGTGCTCAACAGCGCCATCGCCGCGTTCTACTACCTGCGTATCATCTGGTACATGTACTTCGAGGAGCCACGGGTAGTCCGCGAGCAGAAGCCCGCCACCGCCCTGCTTAGCGCGCTGGGCATAGCCACAGCGGCCGTGATAATCTTCTTCATCTTCTCCGGCCCCATCCTCGACGCCGCCCGCACTTCCATGCCCCAGGTCGCCGCCTTCCTCACCGGCCGGTAGGTAGTTATTTGAATGAAAAGAACCGAGCCGCCGCGGGCGGCTCGGTTCTTTTCATTCATGTTGTACTGTTGCGATTTCACCATTCATGTGCTATCCTATCCACAATTACTGGACAATGGAGTGAGGAAAGCGCCGCCCACGCCACGATGTTTGATACAAAGCCTGATAAGTATGAAGACCTCCTGGAGCGCGTCAAGCAAGGGCCTCTCACCACCCACGAGTTAGACGCTATGGCGAAGGAGATTCAGAAGCCCCAACCGGACACCGACCGGTATATCCTCCTCTACCTGCTGGGACGTGGCGGCAACGCGGCATACAAATCCATCGTGGAGCCGTACCTGGAGGGCCCGGACGATATGCTGGCGCGTATGGCCCTGTGGGTGCTCTGCTGGTACTGGGACCTCACGTCCGAATACATCGATCACGTGATCCGATTCATGCGAGGCGTCTACTGGGACGAGCTCGCGCAGGGTCGCCTGGCCGCCATAGACATAGCCGGGGACTACCTGGCTAAGTCCCGCAAGCGCCAGCTCCTCTGGGAGTTGATGACCATTTGCGAGGACAAAGGCGAAGACCCCACCATTCGCGCCCACGCCTACTCGGCCCTCGCCACCGCCCTGGGCCTCGGCTTAGAATCCCAGGCTCTCCCCTTCCACGAGGAAGGCTTCAACGTAGACGCCCACATCGACCCCGCCGTCCTCGCCGAAGTCAAGGAGCGCATCGCCACCCAGGGCGGCTAAAAAGGGGGTGCAGGGCTCCCCCTGCCGGGGGCTTGGGGGTGCCCCCCAACTCTACCCCTTCCCCCGAAGCAAGGGGGTGCAGGGCTCTCCCTACCGGGGGTTTGGGGGTGCCCCTCAACTTTCCCCTCTCCTTGATATATGTTCTGTTGTGGCCGTGCGCCCATAACAGAACATAATATCTAAAACTATGTGTAAAAACTGGCAATTAAGCTCCAAATGCGGTATAATTATTGGTAATTACTCACATAAGATAATGCAAGTATCGTGTATAGCTGAATAACTGCTTTGAGAGTTTGGGAGGAACCGCGCGCATGGAATTAGGAACGATTAAACCTGTCAGCCTCGATACGGAGATGAGGTCGGCTTACCTCGATTACGCGATGAGCGTGATCGTGGCCCGCGCCCTCCCGGACGTTCGAGACGGCCTGAAGCCCGTACAGAGGCGCATACTGTACGCCATGAACCAGATGGGCCTGCGCCATAACGTCCCCTACCGCAAGAGCGCCGGTGTGGTCGGTGAAGTGCTCAAGGAGTACCACCCGCACGGCGAAGGGGCCGTCTACGACGCCCTCGTGCGACTGGCGCAGGACTTCTCCATGCGCTTCCCCTTGGTGGACGGCCAGGGCAACTTCGGCAGCGTTGATGGCGACCCAGCAGCAGCAATGCGATACACGGAGGCGCGCCTCCGGCAGATCGCCGAGGAGTTGCTGGTAGACATCGACAAAGAAACAGTCGATTTCCAGCCCAACTACGACGAGAAGGCCATGGAGCCCAGCGTGCTACCTTCTCGCGCTCCCAACATGCTGGTGAACGGGGCCGCGGGCATCGCGGTCGGCATGGCCACCAACATCCCGCCCCACAACCTGGCTGAGCTGGCCGACGCCGAGACCTACCTTATCGAAAACCCCGACGCCACCGTCGAGGACCTGATGAAGATGGTACCCGGCCCCGACTTCCCCACCGGCGGCATTATCCTGGGTAACGAAGGCATACAGTCCGCCTACGCCACCGGCAAAGGGCGCGTCATCATGCGCGCCAAGGCTTACATCGAGGAGAGCAAGGCCGGGCGGTACAGCATCATCGTCACCGAATTGCCCTACCAGGTGAACAAGGCCAACCTGCACGAGAAGATCGCCGAACTCATACACGACGACCGGCTGCCCGGCGCTCATCTAGTGCGCGACGAGTCGGACCGCAACGGCATGCGCCTGGTGATCGAGCTGAAGCGCGACGCCCAGCCGAAGAAGGTGCTGAACCTCCTCTTCAAATACACTCCGATGCAAAGCACCTTCGGCGTGAACATGCTCGCCCTGGTCAACGCCAACGAGCCCCGCGTACTGACCCTCAAGAAGGCCCTGCAGCACCATATCGAGTGGCGGCACGAGGTTATCACCCGGCGCACGCGCTACCAGCTCAAAAAGGCGCAGGAGCGCGCCCACATTCTGGAGGGCCTCAAGATTGCCCTCGATAACCTGGACGCGGTCATCGCTACAATACGCCAGAGCCGCACCACTGAGAGCGCCAAGGCCAACCTGCGCACTCAGTTTAAGCTCTCGGAGGCCCAGGCCCAGGCGATCCTTGATATGCGCCTGGCCCGCCTCGCCGCGCTGGAGCGCAAGAAAATCGAAGACGAGTACATAGGTGTCATCAAAGAGATCGGCTACTACGAGGACCTGTTGGGCCACCCGCAGAAGATCTTTGGCCTGATCAAGGCCGACCTCAAAGAACTCAAGGAGAAGTACGGCGACGAGCGGCGCACCCGAATCGTTGAGATCGGAAACAGCGAGTTCAGCGATGAGGACCTGATACCCGATCTGCAGGTGCTCGTCACAATCACCGACCGCGGCTACGTTAAGCGCCTGCCCCATGACACCTACAAGCGCCAGAACCGCGGCGGGCGTGGCATCATAGGCATGACAACCCGCGAGATGGACGCCGTGCAGCACATGATCACCTGCAACACCCTCGACAGCCTCCTCTTCCTCACCAACAAGGGCAAGGTGTACCAGCTAAAGGCGCACGAGGTGCCCGACGCGGGCAGGCAGGCGAAGGGTCTGCCGCTGGTCAACCTGGTATCGCTCGAGCCGAGCGAGATGGTGGCCGGCCTCATATCCGTGCGCGACTTCAAGAACGACGGTGCATACCTCGTGCTGGCGACCAAGCAGGGCAAGATAAAGAAGACCCCCCTCACCGATTACGGCGCGGTGCGGTCCACGGGCATCATCGCCCTCAACCTGGAGCCGGGCGATGAGCTGGCGGCGGCCAGATTGTCGCAGGGCAACGGAGACATCATCGTAGCCACCAGGAAGGGGCAGGCGATACGCTTCGCCGAGAGCCAGGTGAGGTCCATGGGCCGGGCCACGGCGGGCGTCGCGGCCATAAGGCTGCGGAAGGGTGACGAGGTCATCGGGATGGACGTGGTGCGCCCCGACTCCAAGACCTCGCTGCTGATAGTCACGGCGAAAGGCATGGGTAAGCGCACCAATATAGCCGAGTTCCCGCGCCAGGGCCGAGCGGGTGGCGGCGTACGCTCTATCACGGTCATATCCAAGGGCGGACCCGTTTGCGTGGCTCGCGTAGTTAGCCCCGACGACGACCTGGTCGTGATATCCACCAACGGGCAGGTAATCCGCATGTTCGCGGATGACATCCCCCACAAAGGCCGTCCGGCCCAGGGCGTGGCGGTCATGAACATGCGCGATGGCGACACGGTGGCCTCCATCACCCGCGTGCCGCGCACCGACAAGAGCGGCAAGATGATAGGCGACGACGACCTGGCTGTGTTCTCCGAGGACGACGCGGACAGCAGCAACGGGGGAGGCTCCAACGGGGGCTCCCCTGGCACGGGAGGCGAAGCGATTGCCAGAATGCCCAGGGTGGTAGCGTCCAATGGCGCGAGCAGCGATGGGGATGGTAAAGCCAAGTCCCAGGCGAAAGCGAAGGGGGCAACGGCCACAGGCAAGACCAAAGCCGCGGGAACCGCGAACGGCGCAGCTAAGGCTCTGCCTGCCAAAATCGTCACCAAACCCGCCGGTAAGGAGGCTCCCCCGGCCACAGCGTCTTCCACCGGGGTGGTGACCCCCTCTAAAGCCGCAAAGGCCGATAAGGGCACTGCCCCAAGGGCGGCAACCACCAGCAGGGCCACGGTTGCGAAGGCCCCACCGGCGGCTGAGAAGCCCGTACCCGCCAAGGCGGCTCGCACCGTGGAGACGAAGCAGAGCAAGCCTGCGACAAGCCCTGCAAAAACTGGAGCGGGGAAAGCGACAGCCCAAGATCGCTCGACAGCCGAGGCGACTGGCGCACCGAAAGCGCCGGCCACGAAGACTGCAGGTACGTCGAAGCCGAGTAGTGTGAAGCCTACTGCCGCGAAACAGGACGTGGCACGGGATGCCGGGCCCAAGCAACCGGCGGTCAAGGCCACAGGCACCGCGACCTCGGCCACTGCCAAGAGCGGAGTCGCGAAAGCAGCTAACCGCGCGAAGCCAGGCCCAGCGAAGGCCGTCGAAGCAAAGCCAAGCGCTACCGATCACGATACCGCAAAGCCCAGCAGTGCCGCAAAGGCCAACTCGACTGCGAAGCCGGACGCGGCCAAACCGGCCACGGCGAAAGCTCCCACAGCGAAGCCGGGCACCGGTAAGAGCAGCGTCGTGGCAAGGGACGGTGCGAAGGCGATCACGGCGGCACCCAAGGCAGCAGTGGCTAGGCCCTCAGCCGCCAAGGCCAAGCTCGATGCGGTAAAGCTGGTCGCCACCAAACAGGCACAGACGACAGCGCGCAAAGCCGCCACTACTGCCTCGAGGGGCCAGAGCAATGCGAAAGCTGCTCCGTCCGATGCCGGAGCAAGAACGACCGCGAGGGCTAACGGGGCTACAAAAGAGGCGCCCAAAGCCAGGCCTGCACCCCGTGCAACCACCGGCAAGGCTGCCCCGCCGGTCGCGATTACCAGGGGTCGGGCGGGCAGCCGGGGCGCTCCTCCTGCCCCTCGCTAAAAACATGCGCAAACATAAAAGCCCCGCTTGTTGCGGGGCTTTTATGTACTAAGTATGGACTATTGCTGAATTGGGTCTAGCTGAGGCCGGAGCCGATGCGAGAGAAGGTCTGGTTGACCTTGCTGCCCAGGAACGTCAGGATCAAGATAACTACGATAGCGATAAGGACGAGAATAAGAGCATACTCTACCAGGCCCTGGCCTTTCTTCTTCAGTTGATCGAACTTGGCGCGCATTAGATATTGCCTCCTTTCATAAAAGATCGATTGGATTTGTTTCCGCGTTCGCTGCTGTTCTGCGTTCAGCGTAACGCTTCGCAATCATCTTACACGCTACACATGCTGGCCGGAATAGCCCACTGGTCCTGGGACCGGGATCGCTTCCCACCCACTTTAGTACTAAAGCGCCACTCGGTACCACAGGGCTACTACTCGTCAGCTAAGGATTAGCCCGTGGGCTCACACAAAAGCGGTATGCCGCCGGCAGCGGAGGGGATAAGCGAATGGAGCCGCCCGAGGGGCAGCTCCATTTCTAAGTCCGAACTTATATCGGTACGGGCACGGCCCGTCGTGGGCTCGGTGACTAGCTGAGGCCGGAGCCGATGCGAGAGAAGGTCTGGTTGACCTTGCTGCCCAGGAAGGTGAGGATCAAAATCACGACGATGGCGATGAGGACGAGAATAAGAGCGTACTCTACCAGGCCCTGGCCTTTCTTCTTCAACTGATCGAACTTGGCGCGCATTAGAATATTCTCCTTACGTGAGTGGATTATGAAAACTAAATCTTGCTGCTTGTATACTCTGATGTGCATACGTTGCAGCCCATCTCCACCATATTACAGGCAGTATGCCCCACGGGCAATAGCCCACTGGTCCTGGGAACGCTGCCCAGCTGGGGCATATAAGTACTAAATAGGGGGCTGGTACCAGCAGGCCGGCGGCGAGCCAAAGTCAGGGAGATACTCCCACCCGCAAGTGGGTACCCGCCCGGCGGGACAACCCCATGGCACCGCATTAAAGCCAGTAGAGCCACCCGATGGGCGGCTCTACTTTGACAACTGGAGGGATTGAGCAAGGAATGAGTTTATTAGAAATATGATAGCGGTGTTATGATGGCTGGGCGATCCGGCCGGCTACCAGGAAGTGCTACGAGTCCTGAGAGGTCGTTTTCCATTTCCCTACCGGACTATGGCTTCCATGCCGCTGCCGATCTTTGAATATAGACTGACCTGCACCACTGTTCCCAAGTAGGTGAGTATTGCAAGGATCACGATGGCCACCATCGCGAGGATCATGGCATACTCTACCAGTCCCTGTCCGCGCTCTCGCCACCGTCTCCAGTCGATCTTGAGTGGCTTGGTTGCGCTCACACTATTACCTCCTTTCAAGCCCGTAGCTCTTCGTTTGCGGATCGTATGGAGCACCTGCATACACGTGCTCTACCTACACTATATCGGCATACCACGCGTCAATTCAATAGCCCGTTGTATTATCTTGCGCGGGTACATAAGTACTAACACCGAGTGAGCGAGCCCGAAGCGCCGCCGGCCTGGGTCCCACAGTTAATACCAACCCTTCTAAAAGAGTGCAACTAGAGGGACGAGGATGAGTTGGGGGACACCCGCCCGGCAGAGAGAGCCCTGCATCCCTCTATTACGGGAGCTGGGCACATCCCCACTCGAAGAGGATGCCCGCCCGGCAGGGAGACCCCTCCACCCATTCGACTAGAACGGGTTTTCAACCGGCAGGGTGGTCACCACTCGCGTTCCACGGCCAGGCGCGCTGTCGAAACTTATCTGCCCGCCGAACATCTCGGCCCGCTGGCGCATGGTGGTCAGCCCCATCAGCTTGGGATCGCGCAGCCTCGAATCGTCCACGTTGAAACCCTGGCCGTCGTCCTCCACGATCACCGTGATGCCGTCGCCCACAGCCTCTATCGTAACCTGCGCATGCGCGGCGTGGGCGTGCGTGGCCACATTCGTGAGGGCCTCCTGCACGATGCGGAATATAGCCACCTCAAGCTGGTTGGGCAAGCGGCCGTTTATCCCGTTGATGGTGATACCCACCTCGGTCTTGTGCTTGTCGGTGAACTGTTGCACGTAGCGGCGCAGGGTCGGCTCCAGGCCGAGGTCGTCGAGGATCATAGGCCGCAGGTCGAATATGAAGCGGCGGGTGTCCTGCAGGGTGGTGTTCACGGCGCTCTTCAAACCGGAGAGCTCGGCCTTGGCACGGGCGATGTCGATGTCGAGCAGGCGCTCGCATATCTCGGCGCGCAGGACAAGGTTCGTCATCGTCTGGGCCGGGCCGTCGTGCATCTGGCGGGAAACACGCAGGCGCTCGTCCTCCTGGGCCTGTATCACGCGCTCCACCACCTGCTTGCTATCGTGGGCGCCGTTCTCGCTGGGCTCGGGCGGCAGGGAGAGGGGCGCGGACACGTAGCGCCGGTTGCTGGAGCCCGAACTGGAGGGGCTGAACCCCTCGGGCACGCTAGACAACACGCTGTTGACGCGGTTTATACGCTGCTGCGTCGCCTTCATGTTGTTGCGTTTGGCTTCCAACTGCTCGACCTGGGAGCGCATCATGAAGACGCGCATCTGGATCTCATGGGCCGAGTTGTAGATGGTCTTCATGTCCGTGCGGCTGTAGTTATCGAGGTTCAGCTCCATGTCGCGGACGCGGTTGGTTATCGCCAGTTCTCGCTGGGCCAGCTTCTCCACCTCGCTGCCCGTCTGCCGGAGCAGCAATTCTATCTCAGTGCTCTCCCGCTGCAGCGCGTCCATCTCGGTGCGCAGTTCGCCGAGCAGCTGGGTTGCCCTATGCTCGAATTCCTCGCCGGCGTTATTCTTTTGCGAATTGTCGCGCCCTGCCGCCGCAGGAGCCTGTTGGACCATTGACATACGTTCTCCCTACCTTGAAAGAGCATGTAGTAACACAACGATACCGGTAGCCTTTAGCCCAAGTTTAGCATCGGGCAAGAGGGCACACAATGAACCGTTTGTACCGAGCGCGATAACTTATTAGTCCTATGATGACCTGACGAACACCACCCCTAGCTTGTCTTCGTACACCTTACGCCAGTTGCTATCGGTGCGCAGGATGCGGATGAGGTCACCGTGGAACTCTTTGCTGAGGATAAGGGTCTTGGCCCCGTAGCTGTCGAGGGTCTGCTGCCAGTCGGCGCGGGCGCGGGAGATGGAGAGGTAGTCGTGCCAGACCTGTATCTGCCGGGCCTCGAAGCGTCCGTCAATAAAGAGCTGGTATTGTGGATACAATGCCCACTCCAGGTAGCCGCCCCACTCCATGTAGTTGAACAGCGGTGCGGGAAGCCTGCTAGTCTTGACGAACTCGGCCAGCTTGACGGGGGTGTTGGCCGCCACGGCGCCCGCCTGGTCGTCGGGCACAAGCGGATTGATGGGCCGCCACAGCGGCGTGAAGAGGAGCGCCCCGCCCATGAGTATAATGGCTATGAGCCAGTTGAGTGCGGGAACCTCGGATTTTGGCGACCCGGAGTTTCGATTGTCGCTTGGCGATGAACCGTTCAAGTCAAAGGTCTGGTCCCCGACCCCCGACCCCCGACGTATCGCGGCCAGGTTAGCGGCCAGTATAGGCGCTGTCACCCAGCCCCACCAGATGACGTTGCGAAGCGACGTGAGCGAAAGGTAGCCGAATGCCAGCACGAGCAGAAGCTCGGTGGGGCGCAGGCGGCGTTTGCTGAAGTAGAGCGTTGCGAGGAAGATGAGCAAGTTGGAGTAAAAAAGGATGCCTGTGCCGTCGTACAGCGTGGGTGGCTGCCATTCTATATTGAGGGCCCTGGCTATGGGGTCGTTAGTGGCTGCGACGAAGTAGTCATATATCCCGGCCGTGTAAGGGTTGACCAGCGTGGCCAGCGTGGCGAGGCCCAACCATAGGAGCTGCCACAACGCGGCCCGCGAGGTCAGCCAGGAGCGCCCCTCGGGGGTGCGCACCCGCTCGATGACCGTGCCCAGCGCGTAGATCGCCATAAGCGCCACCCCCAGGAAGAACGAGCCATGCACGTTCACCCAGAAGAGCATCACCGGCACGAGCAGCGGCAGCCACCTGGGCCTTTCGTCCTTGATCTCCAGGATCGCCAGGAAAACCACGAAAGGCAAGAAGGCCAGCAGTTGGGGCCGCATGCCGTAGTTGGTCCAACCGGTGAAGTAGGCGATCAGGGTGGCGACCGAGGCCACCCGCAGGGAGCCGGAGCGCCGGAAGCAGAGCCACATCAGCAGCCCCACCACCCCCACGACTATCAGCGTCCGGGCCGTCAGCAGCAGGTAGGGCGAGGCATTGTACAGCCAGTAGAATATGAGTTGCGAGCCCCATTGCGGGTTCGAGTAGGGGAGGCGCACCGGCGTCCACGCCAGCACGTCGTTCCCCAGGAATCGCCCGGTCTGCGCCATGATCTCGCCACTCTTGACGTTCCACCAGAAGTCGTAGGGCTCAATGAAGTCGATGCTCTGCAGGAACCAGGCAATGGCGATGGGCACGATGGCCCACAGGTGGATCAAACGCAGCCCGCGCCTGCGTACTACTACCTCCCCTTGCGGCGCGCCGGCTACGCTCTCAGGCGCGGACGCTTCCGGGACAGTGGCGATGCTCATAGGCCGATTCTAGCATACAGGCCGGTGCTAAACAATGAGAGTTTAGGGTACCAGGGAGTAGTACTAGGTATCCGGGGGCGTGCGCTATATGTATTAGGCTAAGAGCGTGTTTTGCAATGGAAATAGCAACTCTAGTAGGGAACGGCTTCGCCACCTTATCTGGGTGGAAGCTCTCATCCTAGCTGGATGCAGCAATAGCAGGATGTACAAAACGTGCTCTTAAAGATGCCCGACAATATTTGCCGATACTAGAATTTTCTTATCTTCCCTATTGACATGTGCGCTACTCTGTGATACTATATACCGGTAGTCTGTATTACTGAATACCCATCATCCATAGTAGTGAGGGTGATCATATTGGATAACCTGACGGAAATGCTGAAAGGCGTGTTAGAGGGCTGTGTCCTTGAGATTATCAGCCGTAAGCAAACCTATGGCTACGAAATCACACGGCAACTTAATGCCCTCGGATTCACGGACGTGGTGGACGGAACGGTTTACACTATTTTGGTTCGGCTTGAAAAGAACAAGCTCGTGGACATTGAGCAAAAGCCGTCCGATATAGGGCCGCCGAGAAAGTTTTTTGCCCTCAACGACGCGGGGCGCGAGGAATTACGCCGCTTCTGGGCAAAATGGGAGTTCGTCGCGTCGAAAATCAATGAACTAAAGGAGGTCAGCCATGAGCGGACTGCGTGATTTCTTTAATGATTATTTCAATTTCAAACACATCGCGCGTGAAAAGCGCAAGTTCAGGCAAATGCAGGAGCGGGTGAAAGCCCTGCCGGAAGAATACCGCTATGTGTACCACAAGATTCAGGGCTATATGTGGAGTTACTCGGGGGGGTCGGGTATGGATATGCTGCCGATACTCGCCGATTTGCTCGACCTGTTCGAAACTGGCGTGACGGAGGGCAAGCGCGTGTTGGAAATCACGGGCGAGGACGTGGCCGCGTTCTGCGATGAGCTTCTGCGCAACGCCAGGACGTACACGGAAAACCGGCGCGAGGATCTGAACCGCGACATTATGAAAAAACTCGGAAAGGGGAAAAGTCCTAAATGACAGACGTTGCAATTCAACTGAAAGATTTGCGCAAATCTTTCAAAGATACGGAAGTCCTGAAAGGCATAGAATTTGAGGTGCGGCGAGGCGAGATTTTCGCCTTGCTCGGCTCCAACGGCGCGGGCAAGACGACGACCATCAATATCCTCTCCACGCTTTTGAAGCCCGACGGGGGGAGCGCAAGCGTCTGCGGCTTCGACGTGGAGCGGCAGTCCGCAAAGGTACGGGAGAGCATCAGCCTGACCGGGCAATTCGCCGCCGTGGACGGCATACTCACGGGGCGTGAAAATCTCTTGCTGATTGGGAAACTGCGGGGAGATTCCGACTCGCACAAAACCGCCGATACGTTGCTTTCCCGCTTTGGGCTAACTGACGCGGCGAACCGTCGGGCAGACTCGTATTCCGGCGGTATGGCTCGCAGGCTCGACATCGCGATGAGCCTTGTCCGAACGCCCACCGTTATCTTCCTTGACGAGCCGACGACTGGGCTTGACCCAGAGGCGCGGCTTGAAGTCTGGAAAACCGTCAAGGAACTTGCAGACGGCGGTACAACGATTCTGCTGACGACACAAAATCTTGAGGAAGCGGAGCAACTCGCCGACCGAATCGCAATCCTGCACGGAGGGAAAATCATCGCGAGTGGGACACTTGACGAACTCAAAAAGCTGTTCCCGCCGGCAAAGGTCGAATACATCGAAAAACAGCTGTCATTGGAGGATATTTTCCTCGCAATCATCGGTCAAAAGGAGGGCAAGTAAATGAAAGTTTTGTATGATACCGGAGTGCTGTTCGGGCGTTCTATGCGTCATATTCTGCGCAGCCCTGACACGATCATCACTGTCGCAATTATGCCGATTATGTTCATGCTGTTGTTCGTCTATGTGTTCGGCGGCGCAATACGGGCAGGAACCGGCAATTATGTGAATTACCTGCTGCCGGGCATACTTCTGATTGCCATTGCGAGCGGAATAGCCTACACCGCCTTGCGGTTGTTTACCGACAGACAGAAAGGGCTGTTCGCGCGGTTTCACTCTATGCCTGTGGCTCGTTCGTCAATATTATGGGCGCACGTGCTGACATCGCTTGTTTCAAACACTATTACGGTTGTTGTGATTATTCTAGTCGCCCTGATCATGGGCTTCCGCCCAGGCGCGGGCGTGTTGGAGTGGCTCGAGGTAACGGGAATACTCTTGCTGTTCATGCTGGCACTGACGTGGCTCGCGGTTATACCCGGACTGACGGCAAAATCCGTAGAGGGCGCAAGCGCCTTCTCGTACCCGCTAATCTTCCTGCCGTTCATCAGTTCCGCATTCGTCCCGACCGCGACAATGCCCGCCGTCGTCAGCGCGTTTGCGGAGAACCAGCCCGTGACGTCTATCGTTGATACGGTGCGTTCCCTGCTGAACTCGGAACCTATAGGAAACGAGATATGGATTGCCCTTGCGTGGTGCGTCGGGATTACAGTTGTCGCGTACTTCTTCGCAATGAGGGCGTACAAACGGATTGCGTAAAGCATGATGACGCATCGTCCACTTCGCTTCCGGCCGTACGGGGTTTGAATGTGCGGGTGATGCGCGACCAGGGTCAGGTGGGTAGCAGCCACATAAACCGGTAAGGCTCCAGCGTCAGGTCCTCCTCCAGCGAAACCTTCTCTCCGGTCACGATGTCCTGAAAGCTGTAGCTGAGGCCGTACAGGCGCACCTGGTTGGCCTGCACCATCTGCGCGCTCTCGCTGAAGTTTGCCAACACCAGGGCGCGTTCGCCGCCATACCGCCGGGCGTATCCGAACACGTGCTCGTTGCCCGGCTCGACCACCTCCATCTCGTTGCCCGCAAAGGCGGGGCAGCCCTTGCGCGCCTCGATCAAGCGCATCAGCCCTGCGTACACGCGGCCCTCCACGGTTGCCGGGTCTTTACGCCGCGCGGCCCGCTCCCAATCGGCGGCGGGGCGGTGCACCCAGCGGCTGTCCCCGGCCCTGGCTGGGTCCTGGGCGTAGCTGTAGTCGTTGGTGGTGCCCAGTTCGTCGCCCAGGTAAATGAGCGGTATGCCCCCGATGGAGAAGGCTATGCTGTAGAGCATCAGGATGCGCCTGATGGCCAGGTCGACCTCCTTCTCATCGCCATCGCGCAGAGCCAACTCCAGCCCGGCAAGCGAGGCCGTGGTGCCGGAGATGCGGGCATCGCCGGTGCGCGGGTTCTCCTGGAAGGGCAGGCCGCGAGCGAAGCTCCCCGCGAAGCGACCCGTGTAGAACGCGTTGAGGAACCGCCGGTGGCCGAAGCCATCGATGCCCAGCCGGGCCGCATCGCCGTCGTCGAAGGTCCAGCCTATATCGTCGTGCGAGCGCACGTAGTTGATCCAGGCGCAGCGGGGGTCCAGCTTGAAGGAGCTAGCCATCGACGTCCTGAGCAGCCTCACCTCTCGGGTGGCCAGGGCCTCCCACTCCAGGGCCATCAGCAGCGGGTTGTACGACAACTGGCACTCGACCTCGTCAATGTACTTGATAACCTCATCGGGGTGTACTATGGCCTCCGACTTGAAGAGGAGCGACGGGGCGGCGATGCGCGCCATAGAGTTGAAGGCCCGCACCAGCAGGTGCGCCTCCGGCAGGTTCTCACAGTTTGTACCCACCTGCTTCCAAATAAAGGCCAGGGCATCGAGCCTGAGCACCTCGGCCCCCTGGTTCGCCAGGAAGAGCATCTGCTCGGCCATGCTGTTGAACACCTCGGGGTTGGAGTAATTGAGGTCCCACTGGAAGCTGTTGAAAGTCGTCCACACCCAGCGCCCCGCGTCGGGGCGGTAGGTGAAGCTGCCGGGCCGCTGGTCGGGGAAGATCTCCCGCAGGTTCCTCTCGAACACGTCCGGAATCGAGCGGTCCGGGAACATGAAGTAGTACGCCTGGTAGCCGGGGTCACCCCCGATGGCTCGGCGCGCCCACTCATG
>JBJMMB010000090.1:0-2358 GCA_045805005.1 Chloroflexia bacterium | reverse complement strand
GCCACCGCGCCCCCGATCATAAGTCGTTTGCCCATATATCCTCCTATTGCGTACTGCGTATTACGTGTTGCGTGCCTACAATGCTTGGGTAAAAGAACCCACTACCCTACCACCAGTACGCATTACGCATTACGCATTATCCGGACACAACCTCAGCCGTGTACCGCGCTATCAGCGCCGACTCGTCCACCAGTATCACGTACGCCTTAACCGGCGAGTCGTGCGCACTGATCATGGCCTCCGCTCCCGTGGCGTTGGCGTTCGCGGAAGGGTCGAGCCGCAGGCCGCACCACTCCATTCCGCCACAAATCCGGGCCCGAATGTCCGGCGAGTGCTCGCCTATGCCGCCCCCGAACACGACCGCCTGAGCGCCCCCCAGCGCCGCCAAGTATGCCCCTATGTACTTGCGCGCCCGGTAACAGAACACCTCCACCGCCAGCCCTGCCCGCTCATCCCGCTCGGCTGCCGCAAGCAGATCTCGCATGTCGCTAGAGAGTCCCGAGAGGCCCAGCAGCCCTGAGCGCTCGTTCAGCCAGTGCTCAACCTCTCCCGCCTCCACCCCCTCCTCGCGGGCCAGGTACGCCATCACACCCGGGTCCAGGTCGCCCGAGCGCGTCCCCATCACCAGCCCCTCCAGCGGCGTGAAGCCCATCGACGTATCCACCGACCGCCCCTCCCTGATAGCGGCGGCCGAGCAGCCCTTCCCCAGTTGCAGCGTAATAATGGTCGCCTCTCCCCTCTCAACCCCCGCGAGTTCGGCATACCGCAGCAGCATATACTCGTGAGCGATCCCGTGGAACCCATACCGCCTGATCTTATGGCGTTCGGCCAGCTCTCGTGGCAGCGCGTAATTAGCGGCGAAGGGTGGCAGCGTGCTGTGAAACGCCGTATCGAACACGGCCACCATCGGCACCCCTGGACCAAGCACCTCCCTCGCCCCCCTGATCCCCTTCACCGCTGCCGGGTTATGCAGAGGCGCTAGCTCCGACAATCCCTCGAGCACATCCAGCACCGAATCGTCCACAAGCGTGGGCGTCACAAACCGGTCTCCGCCATGCACCACCCGGTGCCCCACCGCCCCGATCCTCGCCTTCCCCCCATCTCCACCCAGACTCCCCAACCACACGAACACCGCCGCCACAGCCTCCCTATGGTCCGCCACCGCCACCACCCGCCGCACCGAAACCCCCTCCGCCCGAAAAGCAACGCTCCCCTCGTGCCCAATCCGTTCCACCACCCCATGCGCCAACCTCCGGCCCGCCCCAGCACTACCCGCTGCTCCCACCTCCAGCAGATCAAACTTCAAAGTAGAACTACCACAGTTGATAACCAGAATATTCACAATCTCTCCCAATAAAGTGGTGCAGGGCTCCCCCTGCCAGGGGCTTGGGGGTGTCCGCCACCTCTCACACAACAAAGGGCTGCAGGGCCCACCCTGCCGGGGGTTTGGGGGTGTCCCCCAATACTTCCCTTTCTCTCCCAAGAAGGGGTGCAGGGTTCCCCCTGCCGGGGGCTTGGGGGTGTCCCCCAACTACCTCCTTCCTCCCTATTTCTTCAAAGAACTCGTAATTCGTAATTATCGAAGCCCGGGCAGCGCCAATGTGAAAATGCTACCTTGCCCAGGCGCAGCCTCCACCCACACGCGCCCCTGGTGCATCTCGGCCACCGTGCGGGCGATGGGCAGGCCCAGCCCTGTGCTTGCCGTGCGGTCCGTCCGGTGCAAGCTGCTGCGATAGAAGCGCTCGAAAATCCGCTCCCGCTCCTCCTCCGGCACCCCTGCCCCGCTGTCCCGCACCGACACCCGGCACTCATTCCCCGCCCGGAACGCCCGTACCTCCACCTGCGTGCCCGCGGGCGAGTATTTATGCGCGTTCGACAGCAGGTTGATGACCACCTGCTCCAACCGCTGCCTGTTCCCCTTGACATAACAACGGGCCTCAGGCAGGTGCATTGTCAGCTTTTGCTGCTTGCTCTCGAACAGCGGCTTGGTGGCCTCCACCGAGTCCCTCGCTACCTCGCGCAAGTCGAGGTCCTCCATGCTCAGCGAGGCCCGCCCCTGCTCCAGGCGCGTCAAATCAAGCAGGTCGTTTACCAGCGACTGCATTCGCTCACTGCTCTCCGCCACCAACCCCATCAGGTCCATGAGGCGGGGGTCCACCTTGTGTTTGCTGTCTTGGAGTTGCATCTGCTCGAGGGCCAGCCCCGCCGACATGCGGATAGAGGTCAGCGGCGTGCGCAGCTCGTGGGCGGCCATCGAGAGAAACTCGTCCTTCATCTGCTCCACCTCTCGCAGGCGCTGTTGCTCCATCTCAGCGGCTTCCCGCCCACGCTCGGCCTCTTCGTAGAGGCGGGCATTGT
>JBJMMB010000089.1:0-3597 GCA_045805005.1 Chloroflexia bacterium | reverse complement strand
CCCTCGCGCCCACTACCCCATTATGAAAGGCCCCGAAAAGGTGGGCGAGGTCACCAGCGGCTCCTACGGCCCCACCCTCGACAAGTACGTCGGCATGGGCTGGGTCCCCGCCGGCCTCCACGAGCCCGGCACCCAGTTAGAAGTCACCGTCCGCGAGCGCCCCGTGCCCATCTCCGTCGTGCCCCGCCCCATGTACAAGAAACCCAAGCTCACCTAAACCCCTACCCTTACGCATCACCCAACACTCAGCACTCAGCACTCAGCACTCAGCACTCAGCACTCAGCACTCAGCACTTAGAAAGGAGCCCAGAATGGCAAACCCTAAAGACGCCAAATACACCAAAGACCACGAGTGGGTCAAAGTCGAAGGCGACGTCGCCACCACCGGCGTCACCAACTACGCCGCCACCCAGCTAGGCGATATGGTCTACGTCGAGATGCCCGAGCCGGGCACCAAAATCAAACAGGGCGAGAGCGCTGGCGCCCTCGAAAGCGTCAAGGCCGCCGCCGACTTCTACAGCCCCCTCAGCGGCGAGGTCACCGACCGCAACGAAAACCTCCTCGATGACCCCGGCAAAATCAACGAAGACCCCTTCGGCGCGGGCTGGTTCATGAAGTTCAAGCCCTCCGACCCCAAAGAGCTCGACTCCCTCATGACCGCCGACGAGTACGACGAATACGAAAAATCAATGTAAAGAAATCGGAGCTACTATCATAATGGTCTACACCCCCAACACCGATGCCCAGCGGCAGGAGATGCTCTCCGCCATGGGCCTGAAATCCCTCGACGACCTCTACCGGGAGGTGCCCGCGCAGGTGCTCAATCCCCAAATCGACCTGCCCGCACCCCTCTCCGAGCCCGAGATAGCCGCCGAGATGCGCCGCCTCTCGGAGCTAAACGCCGACGCCTCGCACCACGCCCTCTTCCTCGGCGCGGGTGCCTACAACCACTTCTCGCCCATCGCGGTCTTCCGCATCATGTCGCGCTCCGAGTTCCTCACCGCCTACACCCCCTACCAGCCCGAGCTGAGCCAGGGCACCCTCCAACAAATCTACGAGTTCCAGACCCTCGTCTGCCAGCTCACCGGCATGGACGTCGCCAACGCCTCGATGTACGACGCCGGCTCCGCGCTGGGCGAGGCCGCCATCATGGCCACCGCCATCACCAAGCGCCACAAGGTGCTCATCTCCCCCCGCGTCCACCCCGAGCACAAGGCCGTAGTCCGCACCTTCGCCGCCAGCCACGGCATCGAGGTTCTAGAACATGATGCCGCCATACGCGAATCCTCCGACCTTGAGGAAGACGTGGCCTGCGTCATCATCCAGCAGCCCAACTTCATCGGCGAGATACGCCACTTCTCAACCCTCGCCACCAAGGTCCACGGCGCGGGCGCCATCCTGATCGAGGTCTTCGACCCCATCTCCCTCGGCCTCCTCAAGACCCCCGGCGAACTAGACGCCGACATAGCCATCGGCGAGGGCCAGTCCCTCGGCGTGCCCCTCATGTTCGGCGGCCCATACTGCGGCCTCCTGGCCACCAAAGAGCAGTACGTCCGCAACATGCCCGGTCGCCTCGCAGGCATGACCAAAGACACCGAGGGCCGCCGCGGCTACGTCCTCACCCTCCAGACCCGTGAGCAGCACATCCGCCGCGAGAAGGCCACCTCCAATATCTGCACCAACTCCGGCCTCATCGCCACCGCGGCCACCGCCTACATGTGCCTCATGGGCCCCCAGGGCCTCCGCCGCGTCGCCGAGCTCTGCTACCAGCGCAGCCACTACCTGGCCAACCGCATAGCCAAAATCCCCGGCTACAAGATCATCAGCCGCGAGCCCTTCTTCAAAGAGTTCGCCGTCCAAACCCCTATCTCCCCCACGGAGATCAACCGCCGCCTCCTCGACCACAAAATCATAGGCGGCCTCGACATCAGCAATACCCCCGAAGTAGAAAACACCCCCAACACCTGGCTCCTCTGCGTAACCGAAATGAACACAAAGGACCAGATGGACAGGCTGATCGAAGCATTGAAAGGAATTAAATGACAGAGCCCCTAATATTCGAGCTCAGCAGCCCCGGCCGCAAGGGCTTCTCCCTGCCCGAGGTCGACATGGACGAGGCCCCCGCCCTCGACCCCTCCTTCCTCCGCGAAGACCTGGAGTGGCCCGAGGTCTCCGAGATCGACGTCATGCGCCACTTCGTCCGCCTGAGCCAGAAGAACTACTCCATCGACACCAACATGTACCCCCTTGGCTCCTGCACCATGAAGTACAACCCCAAGCTGCACGAGGACGTGGCCATCATGCCCGGCTGGGCCCAGATCCACCCCTACCAGCCGCAGGAGTCAGCTCAGGGTGCCCTCCAGGTCATGTACGAACTGCAAGGCATGCTCTGCCAGATAGCCGGAATGGACGACATTACCCTCCAGCCCGCCGCGGGCGCCCAGGGCGAGTACACCGGCATCCAGCTAATCCGCGCCTACCACCTCTCCCGAGGCGACACCGCGCGAGACACCATCCTCGTCCCCGACTCCGCCCACGGCACCAACCCCGCCACCGCGGCCGCAGCAGGCTTCAACCTTATCAGCCTCAAGTCGGGCTCCGATGGCAGCGTCGACCTCGACGCCCTCGGCTCAGCCCTCAGCGAGCGGGTCGCCGGCATCATGCTCACCGTCCCCAGCACCCTCGGCCTCTTCGAGCCCGACATCCTCAAGATCAGCGACATGGTCCACAAGGCCGGCGGCCAGATGTACGGCGACGGCGCTAACCTCAACGCCCTCGTCGGCCACATCCGCCCCGGCGACCTCGGCTTCGATGTGATGCACATCAACCTCCACAAGACCTTCACCACCCCTCACGGCGGCGGAGGCCCCGGCAGCGGCCCGGTCGCGGTCAAGCAGCACCTCGCCCCCTTCCTCCCCGGCCCCGTCGTCGCCAAGCAGGGCGACTCTTTCACCCTTGTCCAGCCCGAGCGCTCTATAGGCCGTGTCAAGAACTTCTGGGGCAACTTCGGCATGCACGTCCGCGCCTACACCTACATCCGCCACCTCGGCCTCCGCGGCCTCCAGGACGTCAGCGAGAACGCCATCATCAACGCCAACTACCTGCGCGCCAGGCTCAAGGACACCTACCACCTCCCCTACGACCGCCTCTGCATGCACGAGGTAGTCCTCTCCGGCAAGAACATCAAAAGCGAGACGGGCATCCGCACCCTCGACATCGCCAAGCGCCTCATCGACAAAGGCTACCACCCACCCACCGTCTACTTCCCCCTCATAGTCGAAGAGGCCCTCATGATCGAGCCCACCGAGACCGAGTCCAAAGAGACCCTCGACGGCTTCATAGCCGCCATGAAAGAAATCGCCCAGGAGGCCCGGTCCGACCCCGACATGGTCCACTCCGCCCCCCACACCACCGAGCTCACGCGCCTGGACGAAGTCACCGCCGCCCGCCAACCCAACCTCCGCTGGCGCCCACCCACTCTTACTCAGGAACCGCAAACCAAAGCCGGGTAAAACTCATAATCATCATAGGGAGACCGAAATCGCGGAGCGATTTCGGTCTCCCTATGATGATTAAGTAAACAGCTAGCCAAATCGT
>JBJMMB010000088.1:0-3932 GCA_045805005.1 Chloroflexia bacterium | reverse complement strand
TACATGTGCACCCCTTAAAGACTCCGGAAAATAGTGGAGTTAGAACATAGAATCTCCTTAAAGGAGTGCTGGGTGCTAGGTGTTGGGTGCTGGGGCTGTGGCTACTACCCGTTTGTCTGGCCTGGGAGTGCCCAACAAAACTCTAACGCGAACCATGGTGGGTAGGGGCGAACCTTGTGTTCGCCCTAAGCGTATTAAGCTAAGGACCGGTGTGCATGCTGAGTGGCGAGCTAGACGCCCAAACAGGCTCTTGCGTAGGGGCAGGCCCCCGTTGCCTGCCCGGTTCCCCGACCCCGGCATTGGTAGTGTATGCACAGGGCAGGCAATGGGGGCCTGCCCCTACAGGCGTCATTGGCTCTAAATCCTGCTTGCAATCTCTTAGCTTGATACGTGTAGGGCGAACCTTGTGTTAGCCCTCTCACCTAGGCACAAAGGCCAGCGGGCGAACACAAGGTTCGCCCCTACCCCAGGCGGTTTTGTTAGGAAATCCTAGTGCTGGTCGAATGGCAGATGCCGTGGGCCGGGAAATCGTGGAGATAGTGGGCAGGAGTCGGGGATCAGGGATCAGTGTCTGCCTATGACCTTGAATCCTGACCCCTGAATCCTGACCCCTGATCCCCGACTCCTATTAGAGCTTGACGGTGGCGGGCAAGTGTAGGAAACGGCCGTAGCGTTCGGCGGCTGCGGTTACGACCTGGGATTCGGATTCGCTGAGGGAGGCGAAAGGGGTGGCTTCGATCACAACCTCTGCCTTTTTGAGTGTGCGCTTCCAGATGCCTACAACCCAACCGTTGATGAGGATGGTGTGGTTGAAGAGGACGTTGCCGCGAGCGTCGAGCTTGTCGGCGGGGATGTCGTCGTATGCCGCGGTGCGGTCTGCGTAGGCGACGATGTACTCGTCGTAATTGGGGAGCAGGTAGGCGCCCGGAGCGCCAGCGGACGACGACGTATCCCCTGTAGATGGGGCCGGTTCGGGAAACCAGTAGGTTTTGCCGTCGAAGACTTCCTGGATAAGCTGGGTTTTGATCATTTCGAGGCCGGAGCGGGCCTGGGCGGTTGTGAGGCCGGACCACCAGACGAAATCCTTGACGGTGGCCGGGCCGTGGCTCGTGAAATAGCGCCTGGTCAGCTCGGCGAGGGCTTCGTCGTAGGCGAGGGGTCTGGTTTGCGGCACCCTTTCTTCAAGTAGGGCGTAGGTGATCTCGTGGCCCTTTCGCGGGCCGCTGCAAATGAGCGCATCGAGCTCTGCTTGCATGACGATGTTGGTGAGACGCAGCGGGTCGGTGGGGATGCCGGCCTGGTTGAGCACGGCAGCAATCTCCGGGCGGGTGAGGTGGTTACCGCCCTGTAGGGCCTGCTCGATAAGGATGTGGGTGCGCGCGAGAAAGGCCTCGTCCAGTTCCATCCTTCGGGCCCAGTTGCTGATAGCGACTTTCACTCGAGGGGCGGTCAGCGCCTGCAGCCAACGGATATCCTCGGGGGCGACTAGATGCCAGGTGGGGCGCATGACGTGGGTGCGCAGGACTTCCCCGTTGGTGATAGCGCGCTCCACCTCATCGTCGCTGAGGGAGGGGGCCCGGAGGCCGACGGCCCACTTGCCTGCGGGGTAATCCTGGGCTTGCACGGCCCCGAGCCAGCGCACCACGTCTGCGGGCGTGGAGAAACCAGGCCCCGCGATATGCTGGTTGTGAAGGCGTTGGTGCGCGATTTGGTTGGTCGTCATGGTAGAGAGTGTACGCGCTTACGGGCGGCTTCGTCTACGGGTGGTTGCCGTCCCAGCCCTCGGCGACCAGCTCAGCGCCTTTCGCGCATACGTAGAAGCTGCACACGGCGGAGGTGCGCACGGCTACCTCGATTGCCCCCACTTTTTCCAACTCGTCGATGATCCGCTCGGCCCTGACCTTATCCCAGGTCCACCCCAGGTCGGCGAAGATATCGGTCGTGCGCAGTTTCAGGCTCGGCTTCTCCAGGCCGCCCATGTAGACGTCGATAGTTTGTGATAGAGCCAGGCTAAGGAACGTGCAGCCTTCGGTGCTGACCGTACTTTGGCCCGAGGCCGGGGTGGGGTTGCTGAGGTGCCTGCCGTTACCCGTAAGATCGCTATGCATTATGAAGCTCCTTTGCTTTCGCACTTATAGACCTGCGACATCAGCGTCGGAGGAGTGTAGTAGATAGCGTCGCCGCGCCGCCCGCATGATAACATCCCGAGTTTCGCCGCCGCGTATTATACACCAGTAAGGGTTGCTGCTCCAGTTGGGTTCCACCAATAATCGGGGGCCAGACACCGCGCCCCCCAAGGAGATGTGAAAAGGGGACCTAGGCTCAAATCCCCCAAGCCCCGGCATGGGCTCGCCCCTGCCAACGCCCGTTTCTTGCCGGTGCTATGCGGTTCCTGGGGTGGCGAATACAGGCGGTACCAATTTCCGGGGGATTGGATATTTACAGAGCGGCCAATTTTGCGTTATTATCGGAGTAGCTGGCGGGGGATCGCCTATCGGCCTCAACATATGCAATCCAATTCAGAAATGGCAAATGCCAATTTACACAGTGACGTGAAGGAGGCTAACGGTGAACGGCATGGCAAGCAATGAGACTATTTATTGTTATCTGGACGGCCAGGTGCTGCCGCTGCGGGAGGCGAAGATTGGCATACTTACTCATGCCTTCAGCTACGGGACCGGCTGCTTCGAGGGGATACGGGCTTACTACAATGACCGGCAGGACCAGCTTTACCTGTTCCGCGCCCGCGAGCACTATGAGCGGCTCCACAACTCGGCGAAGATATTATGGAT
The DNA here is from genome assembly GCA_045805005.1 of Chloroflexia bacterium. GTDB lineage: Bacteria > Chloroflexota > Chloroflexia > QHBQ01 > JADMIH01 > JADMIH01. Next base: position 1,140 of record JBJMMB010000088.1, on the reverse strand, counting down.
AACGCTGGGGCGCTCGCCGGACGAGCTTGTCGATATAACTACGGATCTCATCAGCCGCAGCGCTCTCCACACGGATACCTACATTCGCACCATGGCCTACAAGGCATCAGAGGTTATCGGGGTGCGGCTGCATGATTTGCGGGATGCGTTTTACGTGACGGTGCAGCCGTACGGCAACTATATCGATATGGACCGGCCCCTGCGGGTGGGCACATCGTCGTGGAAGCGCATCGATGACAACATGATACCGGCCCGCGGCAAGATCACGGGCGCTTACGCCAATTCGGCCCTGGCAAAAGCGGAGGCCGCGCTCAACGGGTTCGACGAGGCTGTTATGCTGGACATGAACGGCCACGTTTCGGAGGGGTCTGCCGAGAACCTGTTTATGCTGCGGCGTGGAGTCGTCTACACCCCGCCTGTTACGGACAACATCCTGGAGGGGATCACCCGGCTGACGGTTATGGCGCTGCTGCGAGAGGAACTGGGGGTGCAGGTGGTGGAGCGCCCGATCGACCGCACCGAACTGTATATGTGCGACGAGTTAATCCTGTGCGGCACCGGAGCGCAGATAGCACCCGTCGGCTCGGTCGATCACCGGCCGGTGGGGAGTGGCCAGGCGGGCGAGCTTGGGCGATTGCTGCAGGACCTTTATTTCAAGGTGGTGCGAGCCGAGGTGGACCGGTACATGCACTGGTGCACCCCGGTTTACCCGCAAGCCCCCGCGCCGGCCACGAGGGCTACCCACGAAGTCGCCGCGCTGTGAGGACACCCTACCAGGATTGGAGATAAGATAGCTATGGAGAAATCAACAGGAACGACGAAGAAGGGACTGGCACAGATGCTCAAGGGGGGCGTCATCATGGACGTCGTCAACCCCGACCATGCCCGCATTGCCGAGGAGGCAGGCGCTGTGGCCGTCATGGCCCTTGAGAGAGTGCCGGCCGATATCAGGGCTCAGGGCGGGGTGGCTCGCATGTCTGACCCCGGTATGGTTGAGCAGATCATGCACTCTGTGTCCATACCCGTCATGGCCAAGTGCCGCATCGGCCACTTTGTGGAGGCCCGCATTCTGGAGGCGATAGGCATAGACTACATAGACGAGAGCGAGGTGCTCACCCCCGCTGACGAGAGCTACCACAT
>JBJMMB010000087.1:0-15101 GCA_045805005.1 Chloroflexia bacterium | reverse complement strand
TGGGGCAGCGAAAGGGGCTGCTGGCGCTGGTGACTGAGCCGGCGGGGGACCACCCGGCGCTTGCCACAGATGCCTCGCGGCTGGTGCACGACGTGCTGGTGCAGCAATATTACTCGGGGCAATCTTTGAGCCTGACGAGCGGGCTGCTGAAGGCGCTCGATGGGGCGAACGGCGCGCTGCTGGAGCATAACTACGCCGACGAGCCGGTGCGGCCCGATGGCGGGGAGGGTCAGGGAGCCCCGGTAGCGGTGCAGGTGAGCGGGGTGCGTACGCGGCGCGCTCATGTAGGGCTGACTGCGGTGCTGATCCACCCGGATGGCCAGGGGGTGTACCTGGCGCAGATGTCGCCCACGCAGGCGTATGTAGTGCATGGCGGGCTGCTGTCGGCGCTCCCTGAGCCGGCATCATGGCAGCGGCCAGGGAAGCTGGGAGTGGTGCTCAGGCGGGTGCAGGAGCCGGGCGCCGAGGGCGTGGAAGACGAGGAGGTAACTGCGGAGGCGGAGGCGTCGATGCTGCCGCCCGTGGCTCTGCCCTCGCTGCCGTTGGGGAGCGGGCCCGATGTGGAGGTTGACCTGTTATACAGGCGGGTGGAGGCCGGCGACCTGATAGTGGTGGTGTCGTCCAGCCTGGCCAGGCACCTGGAGCAGCTGCGGGCCGAGGAGATATTCTCGCTGGGGGATGCGGATCTGATTATTGACGCGCTGTACAACCTGGCAACGGAGCGCGGGATGGCGAGATCACACGCCTGCGTGCTGCAGTTGGGGGTGGAGGCGAGCAGTGGCGTAGACACCGATTTCACTGTGAGCATCGCACCACCTGGGGGCGAGAGCGCGGCGGCGAACGGGGGAGCCCGGTACGCGCCCGAGCAAGCGGTGCAGGACGAACAACATGGTCCGGCATTGCTGGACGTGCTGAAGCACTCAACAAGACAGTGGTTCCAGCGACGGAAGCCTGCGACCGCGGAGAGCATTGTTATTGAGGAAGTAGGGGGGCCACCGAGCTACTTCCAAGAGGAAGGCAGAGTCGGGGAAGAGGAAGGGCCAACGGAGAGCGACCGGCTCAGCTCGCTGCACCCGACGGAGGTGCTGCTCAGCCACTCGCTGGACGTTCCTCCCTACAAGGCGCAGAACTCGAGGGGGATCGGAACGGCTGAGGAGCTTGAGTTTGATGGCTGGGAGGACGTGCCGCCGGCGCTTGGCGAAAGCCGGGGCGACGAGTATGTGTGGGTCATGCGACCTCAGCCTGTGGCAGACAATGGACGATGGGCAGGGCCTGCCGCTGACAAAGGGGGTGGGGATACAGGTTCATCGACCCCCATCGCCCATCGTCCACCGCCCATCGCCCAGGAGGGTGACGATTGGCCGGTCTTCCCTGTGAACGGGGCACCGGCGAGGGCGGGGCGGGCCGCGCCGCAGTTGTTGGACGAGTACGAGGACGGCGAGGCGCGCACGGTGTTGCCCATACCGGCCCCTGCTAGCGGAGCGAGGGCGACTTTGCAGGGCGCTGGGGAGGCGTCGAGGCGGGCGGGAGCCTGGGTCGGGAGTGTGCTACACGGTCTGCTCCCCGAGCGGAAGGGCGAGACCGCGGCTGGCGTGGGCGATGCCCGACAGCGGATGATACCGGCGCGGGTTCTTATCGCGGCGGGAGTGGTCATTCTGCTGGGGGTGCTGGCGCTGTCGCTGGTTAGTATGTCAGGCAGCGCAAAGAAGGCGGCTACAAACACCTTCTTGGCCGAGGCTCAGCAAGAGGACTTATTGGCTAATCAGTTAAGTACGCCCCAGGCAGAGCGCAAACAACACCTGGAGAAGGCTTTGGAGAAGGCCCAACAGGCACTGACCGCGGACGCAAGCTCAACTGAGGCCGCGCGGCTGGTGCAGAAGACGCAGGCGGCGCTGGATACGTTGCAGGGCATCACGCGACTGCAGCCGAAGGCGCTGTTCGACCTTGACGGGCCATCAGGGGCTGAAGGTGCGACTACCGCGCCGCAGGCCGCGTCAGAAGCTCCGGCGAATGGCGCCGCGGGTACCGGCGCTACGGGCAGCCGGGCGGGCGCGATATTGGTGCAGAGCAACGACGCATACGTGCTCGATAGTGCGAAAGGCGAGGTGTACCGCTGCCGGATATCGGCACGCGATTGCGCGGTGGTGCTGAAGGCGGGCGACAGCGCGGGCGGGCAGCAAGTGGGCTCGCCTTTGCTGATGACGTTGCGCGTGGGGAGCCTGGTGGTGGTGGACAGCAACCTGGCGGCGTACATCTTCAACGCCGACAGCGGCTCCTGGCAGGCGGAGCCCCTCGGGGGCGCCGAAGGATTGGACAAGCCACGAGAGCTGGCGAGCTACGACGGCAATCTCTACCTGCTGGCGGCGAAGCCGGGGCAGATATCTAAGTACGTGCCGGGCAAATATGGCCAACCGCCGGAGGACTGGGTAAAGGATGCGGCGAGCGTGGACCAACTGAAGGACCCGCTGGCGATGGCGATAGACGGCTCCATATACGTGCTCACGCCGGACGGGAAGATAGCTGTCATGCAGGGCGGGAAGATAGCGCGCACGCTCGATCTCAAGACAGACGCGGCGCTGCCACCCTCGGCGCAGCTCTTCACCGGCACCGACACGCAGGACCTGTACGCATTCAACCCCGGCGCGGGCACGATAACCAGGCTAAGCAAAGACGGCCAGGTCAAGGCGACCTTCAAGGGCAGCGCGGGCGCAGAGCCGGCTGGATCCTGGTCGGCCATGACCGTGGACGAGGGGAGAGGCAAGCTATACCTGCTGCAAGGCCGCAAAGTCTATGAGGCGAGCCTCAGCACGACCCCCGCGAAGCAGGAGGCCAACCCCATAGCGCCCCCCGACCCCACGCAAGGAAGCCAACCCCTGGCGAAACCGACCATAGCACCCTAGCACGGAGGTGCAGGGTTCCCCTATCACCGGATACCCGCTCGCGGGTGATGGGAATTGGAGTCCAACACGCCCGTTATTCTCATTTACAAGGCGCATCAGATAAATATCTAACAGTTCCCATTTTCCCCATTTCACGCGTACGAATCCCCCAAAATCGGAAAAACCGGAAATTGCCGCTATTCCCCAAAAGAAGGGTGCAAGGTTCCCCTGCCGGGGGCTAGGTGGTGCCCTCCAACCTCACCCTTCCCCCAAAAGAGGGGTGCAAGGCCCTCCCTGCAGGGGGCTTGGGGGTGTCCCCCAATACTTCCCCTCCCCCATCAAGAGGGGTGTAGGGTCCTCCCTGCCGGGGGTTTGCGGGTGTCCTCCTAATTTTGACCTACGGGTGGTGTGCCCTGCTCATAGTTTCTTTCCCTGCGATGAGCCCTTTACGGCCTGATTTGCCAGACGTCTACTTGGTCGTTGGGGTAGGAGAAGTCCGGGGGGCGGGCGAGGAGGGCATCCAGTTTGGACTGCATGGCGGGGCGGTCCTTGGGGAAGTAGGTCCACCAACGGACGATGATGTATTTGACGCCGAGGTCGCTGAGGGCTTTGACGCCCTTGCCGCCAGTCATTTGGGCTTTGATGGGGTCGTTGGCTTCTGTTCCGTCGAGCACGTATTTGAGGGCGGGCACCTCGGTGAGCAGGGGGTACGGGGGCTGGCGGGAGAGGTAGCCCCCTATAATGGGCTTGCCGTGGACGGTCTGGTAGGCCATGTAGTCGCCCATGGGCCTGATGGGTAATTCGAGGAGGGCGAACTGGCCGGGCTCGGCGGCGATTTTCGAGTAGATGGGGACGTTCCAGCCGGGGGGCACGGTGGGGTAAGGAGTGGCGAGGAACTCGAAGGCTATGAGCGCGGGGAGCACAGCGGCGAAGAGAGCGCGGCTCCAGGAGAGGCGGGTGCCAGGGCGCGGCAGGGTCACGGGGAAGCGGCGGCTGCCCAGCACCGCGGCCAGTGTAAAGGCTACCAGCACGCCGAGGGCGAGCATAGTAAGCACGGTAAGCCGGGCCGGGGTGCGCATGATGTTGAAGAGGGGCAGCTTGTAGAGGAGCAGGTAGGGGAGCGGTATGGAAACGTTAAACGCGGTGAAGCTGCTCTTGCCGGCGACCTGGAGGATAGGGCCCAGGCTGAGGACCCAGGTGGCAACGGCCACAAAAGCCCAGAAGATGACCTGGCGGTTGCGGCGAAGGCGCCAGGTGCCGTAGGCGGCCAGGGCCAGCACTGTATAGCCCAGGAAGACATCCCTTTCCGAAGGGTTCCTGGTGGTAAGCTGATGCGATATGTAGAAACCCCAGATCGGGTGGCGCTCCGAGGGGAGGAAGGCGAGGAGCGCGTCGGAGGAGTAGACAAGGACCTCGGCGGGTGGTTGCTGAGCGTATCCCTGCCGGGCCTCCTCGAGGGTGGGGAACAGGATGGGGGATACGAGCAGCAGGGCTAGTCCGCCTACGACGGCCAGGCGAGAGAACCAGGGCACCCAACCGGGGCCCTCGCCTATGGCGCGCCTCTCGGAGCTTACCAGCAGACGCCATCCAACCAGTATACCTGTGAACAGCACCAGGAAGATGCCGTAAAGCCAGTCGGTGTAGGCGTTGACGGCGAGGAGGACTCCCGCACCGGCGGCGTAGACAAGCGCGGAGCGCTGAGTCCTGAGTGTTGTGTGCGCAGAAGTTGAAGGCGGGTCGAGGGCTTTGAGAAGTAGGAGGACGTAGAAGGGTATCCATTGGAGGGAGGCGAGGTTGAGGTGGCCGAGCAGGTGGGCGAAATGGTAGGGGGCGAAAGCGAAGATGAAGCCGCCCACGAAAGAGGCCCAGACGTGGCCCGTAAGGTAGTGGCAGAGAAGATAGGCCCCGTAGGCGCCCAGGAGGAACCCGAGGAGGATGAGCAGATTGTAGGTGGGGATGAGACCCAGGCCGGCGAGTTGCAGAGGGATGCCCATCAGGCCGGCGGTAAGCACTAGAGTATGGAAGTAGAGGTTGACGCCGTCGGGGTAGTATATGAGGCTAGTGTGGTAGGGATTCTGGAGATTGAGGACGGCGCGTTTTACCCACCAGAGGTTCCAGACGTGCTGCCAGGCGTCGCCCCCGCCGGGAACCTTCGTGAAGAGGTCGAGGGCGATGGGGTAGGTGAGCACCAGGGTGAGCAGGAGGTAGCCGGCGAGCACCAGGAAGTGGGTGGGCGCTCCGCGAGGAGGTCTCGGGGGCTTCGCCTCTTGCTCCGGGTGAGGGGAGGTTTCCGGGAGTGGGTTTGTGGTGGTAGCGGACACTAGTTCAGAGTAACCCCTGCATCCCATGGAGAGAACAATATGAACAGCGGGGGACACCCCCACACCCCAGGCAGGGACATCCCTGCACCCCTATTTGTGGTAGCTGGGGAACACCCCTGAGCCCCCGGCAGGGACATCCCTGCACTCCTAGCGCCTCGAAGGCCGTGCGCGGGCACCGACCCAGGTGTAGGTGCGCGCTACGAGCAGCCAGATTAGCCTCCAGGCCCGGCCTGAGGGGGTGAGCGGGTAGTAGGGCTCGGCTGTTTCCAAGTCGTCCTCGGTGTCGTCGAGGATAGAGGAGGGGGCACGGGCGGCGGTGGTTGAAGCTGGGGCTGTCGTGGCGGGTGCGGACGAGGCAACGGTGGGTTCAATGACTGTCTCGGCGGCCATGGATTCGGCTTTGGGTGGCATGGGATTGGCCGCCCTCGCGGCATCGGCGGTGGCAGCGATCTCGGCCCTGAGTGGGCCGGTAACGAAGGCCCTGGTGGTGAGATGGGCTCCTTGCGGCTCCTGGTACATGGGCAACTGGTGGCGCATACGACGCATCAGGGGCCGGCCAAGGAGGTTCACCGCGCCCGCCACGGGTATGCCGAAGAGCGCTCCCCAGAAACCCGCTACCTGCCCGCCCACGAGCATGGCCCCCATGACGTAGAGGGGGTGTATGCCTATAGCCTGGGACATTATGCGCGGGCCAATGACATTCATCATGAAGGACTGGGCGATGAAGAGAAATGCCAGCACAAGGGGCCAGTCCTGGGGATGGGTGACCAGGCAGACGAGCATAGGCGGCACGAAGGCCAGGAAGTTGCCGATCAGGGGGATGATCATGCAAAGTCCGGCGACCACCGAGGCAATCACTATATACTCGAGCCGGAACCAGAGCATGACGGCAGCGGTTAGCACGGCGTAAACGAAGGCGAACACTAACTGGCCGCGCACGAACGCGCCGAAGCTCTTCTCAACGCTCAGACCGATCAGTCGGACCTCTTCCTGCCAGCGAGGCGGAAGCATAGCGAGGATGCCCCCGAACAGGCGGTCACCGTCCTTCATGAAGTAGAAGGAGAGGAGGAGCACGAGCACAGTCTGGAGCATCAGGGTGGCGACGCTCTGCAGGATGGAGAACGTATTGTTGAGAACGCTCATGCCGATGGTCTGAGCCTGGCCTGCGAGATCGCTATAGAATTTGTTGATATCGACGTCGCGCACTCCCCAGGAGATGACGAGTTTCTGCGCGTCGTTGGCGAAGAGGGCGAGGGCGTTCACGTAGGAGTTAAAGTTCTTCTGGAGTTGCTCGATCTGCTGGGTGATAACAGGCACCAGCAGGAAGCCGCCGAGGCCGAAGAGCAAAGCGAGCACCAGGTAGACGGTCAGCACGGAAAAGGTATAGGGGACGCCCTTGGTGGTGAGCCACCTGGCCGTGGGGCGTAGCACAAAAGCGAGCAGCCAGGAGAGGAAGAAGAGGAGGATGATGCTGGAGAACTGGATTAGGAACGACCAGACCTGCCCGGCGAGGAAGAGCGCCGCGATGATGACCAGCAGGACTATGAGCGTTTGTAACCAGCGATTGCTCTGCATAAGGGACCTGTATTAATTATGGCTTACCCCAGTTTAGTGCCGCACTCGGTACAGAAAATAGTGCCAGGTGAAGCGGGGGTGCCGCAATTGGGGCAAGTCTGCGCCTGCTCCGCCCCGGCTGCATCCGGGTTGGGCTCGTGCTGAGGAGCTTCGACCATGGGCACCACCTGCGTATCTTGTCCTGAAGTGGCCTCGGCCACGTGCGCGACGGGCATTGTGGCCCCTTCATCGGAGGTTCGAGAGCCGGCAACTGGTGCATCTGCCGGTGAGGCCTCCCTAGCGAACGCGCCCTCGGCGGGTGGAGAGGTTTCGGGGATGGGAGCGCCGGTAGGACTCACTTCGGCGGCGGGGGGCTGTTGGTAGTCGGGAAGGAGGCTCTGCCAGCCAGGCTGACCGGTGCTCTTGGCGGCCCAGGGGCCATAGTCGGGGGTATTTCCGGCGCCGCCGGGTTGGGAGCGATCGGTTTCCCCCTGGGATGGGGAGCCTGCGCCGGGGGGAGGAGCCGGGGTTTCACCGGCGGGTAGAGAGCTAGACGGAGGCGCGCCTCCGGGAGCCTGTGTGGGCAGCGCCATAGTCGGCGCCGTGGACGATGAGTAGGGCGTGGGTTGGCCGAGATACGGGGCCCCTGGGGGGGAGGGAGGCGGGGTGACTATGCCCCGCGGGGCCTGACTCTGTGAGGAGGCCGCAAGCGCTGCGCCTGCGCCGGCGGCGACCACCGGGGCCGAGGTGTAGCCTGGTGTGCCGACGGTGTAAGGGGTCCAGTCGGATTGCGCGGAGGGCTCGGATGCGGCTCGCTGCGCACGGCGGAGGGGCCCGACAAGCACAAGGACGGCCCCGAGGAGAGCGAGCACGATAGGATACCAGGCCGCCCATACGAGGTAGGCGTAGGATATGGAGGTGGTGTAGAAGGGACTGGAGGGCTGGGCGTCGTGCAGGTGCTGGAAAGCGAGGCGGAGGGACCAACCGGCGACGGCCGCGCCGTTGAGCAGGCCCACGAGGAACCCGGACAGCCGCGAGGTGGAACTGAGCGGCCCTCGCGGCACGAAGCCTCCCATGCCGTATCCGACAACGATCAACACGAGCCACAGCACGGAGAAGCTGAGGATGAACTCCTCCTGGGATTGGCTCATACCGGGGATGAGACTATGTAGTTCGGGGCTCCACTGGGCGGACCACTGCGTGATGATGAGCACGGCCAATATGAGCCCGGCGGACACGATGCCTTCGCGCACCGCGCCGCGCAAGGTGCCGATGATAGCTAGGAGCAGGGTGATGCCTAGGGGGAACCAGATTGTGTAAATTTGATCCTGGATGGTCATTGGGTTATTTCGTTTCTCATTTGAGCAGGTGGGCGTGGGGCCGCGTGCCCTGGGCACATTATATCATAACCATCTTGCCAATAGTCCCGTTGTGGGAACCAGAGTGACGGCCGCGCAGTGATTATAGTAGAATGGCTGAGGGAGCGATATTATGACAACGCGACGCAAGACCATGCTTACGGCCGGAATGTTACTATTACCAGTGCTGATGATGATGCTGGTTTCGGCCTGCGACCTGGGCAGCCTCGCACCTGGTGGGTCGCAGGTGACAGCCACGGCGTCGCCCGGCAGCGACGGGGCTAAGCCAACCCCCGGCGAGTTGAAGTCGACCGGGAAGGTGGGGGACCCCGACCAGCCTATACCGGCGGATGGGGTGGAAACAGCGAGCGTCGATGAGGGGGCGCAGTTGCTGCCCTACAAAATGGACGGGGACACGAAAGTGTTTGAGCTGACGGCTAAACCGGTGCGCTGGAAGATCCTGCCCGACGTGACGGTAACGGCCTGGAGTTACAACGGCATGGTGCCGGGCCCGCTGATCCGGGTGACCGAGGGCGACAAGGTGCGCATCATATTGCATAACCGTCTGCCGGTGCCGACTACAATACACTGGCATGGTATGGTGCTGCCCAACGGTATGGACGGCGTGCCCGACATGACCCAGCCGCCCGTGCAGCCCGGCCAGGACTTCACCTATGAGTTCCCGGTGCACCAGAGCGGCACCTATTGGTATCACTCGCACTACCACAGCGACGTGCAGTTGCCGGTTGGCCTCTATGGGCCGCTGGTCATCGACCCTAAGGTGCCTGCCGGGCCTCCACCCGACGTAGACCAGGTGCTGATGCTATCGGAGTGGCGCTGGCTGGAGGGAGATACCTACCCCGCCATGCCAATGGCCGGGATGGAGCCTAACTACTTCACCATCAACGGCAAGTCGTTCCCCGCGACCAAGGAGATCACTCTGAAGAAGGGGCAGCGTTTGCGGCTGCGGTTCGTGGGCGCGGGGCAGTTCATCCACCCGATGCACATACACGGGCCGGCTTTCAAAATCGTAGGGACGGACGGGCATGCAGTCCCTGAGGACCAGCAATTGACCAAGGACACGGTGCTGGTCGGGCCGGGAGAGCGCTACGACGTGGATTGGGTGGCGAGCGAGACCGGAGACTGGATGTTGCACTGCCACATCCCCCACCACACCACCAACGCGCACGAGGAGCCTGGCGGGCTGATGCTGATGATCCACGTGACGCCTTGAGTCCCACCCGAAGGAGATTTTGCTTAGTATGAGACGCTTTTTGCCGAGGAAATTTATGGTAACAGCCCTACTGCTAGGGCTTGCCGCCATCGCCTCAGGGTGCGGCGGTGAGTCGCCGCCGACAATGACCCCGGGCGGGGATGCGGGCGTGGAGATCACTATGAGCAGTGACCCAGACCCGGCGCGGGCGGGCACCGTTACGCTGACCTTCGGGATCCAGGACGCGGCTGGCAAGCCGGTGACCGACGCGGGCACGCAGGTGCACGTAGTGGGGGATATGCCGAGCATGGGACACGGCGGGCTGGAGGGGGACGCAACATATATGGGCGACGGCAAGTGGCAGGTGCGAGGGCGGCTGTCGATGGGTGGCGAGTGGCGCATCGTGGTCAAGGTGAACCGCGACGGCAAGTTGCTGGCAGAGCGGGAGTTCCGGGTGCAGGCGAGCGGGTAGGTTCTTAAGGCGATTCTTGGGCGGGGCGGCAGATTTTTCAGTTGCTTTTAAGGGAGGGTGGGGTAAAATCAGCCCAGTAAGTGAGATCGCTAGACTGTGAAGGCACCGAACGAAAAAGAGAACCAGGCAGGCATAAATAGACCGGCACACGAAATAGAAACGGCAAATAGTAAAAGGCATATAGTAAAAGGCATATAGTAAAAGGCATATAGTAAAAGGCATATAGAACGGTACAAAGTAAACGGGTTATTGGTTTAGAACACAACAGGCGGCCGAGTGCCGCCTGTTGTGTTGTATAGTGAGAAGCGCAACCTGCCAGGGACCGAAGGAAGCCGGCTATCCAATGCGCGAACCTGCCTATTGACTCCCGCGTGGGGCTCGGATATGATTGGCGATACTACGTCGCGCTGGGCCAGATCGAGGCCTGGTATTTGTTGCATGGTGAGCGGTCTTTGCCGAGCGTTCGTCTCCGCTTATCCGGCACCTTCCCATCGCAAAGGATTAGGGCGGGCGGAGGACGGATGGCGTATTACTATTTCTATTTCTGTCGCCAAACGCCCCTGGCTGCTCCATTATTTCGCGGTCGCTCAGACCAAAGGGAACAAGGAAGATGTTGCCTAGAATTGCCGGAACGGGGATGTGGCGATACGCGCTGGCGGTCCTCTTGTTCACGCTGGGGCTGGGAGCGTGGGTGAAGGTGGTTTCGGCGGGCTTGCCGGCGACGACGCGCCTGCCACAGCAGTACCAGGCAGCCGAGGTCGCGGTCGATACGAAGGGAGGGGCGGAGGCCGAGCCAGGGCTGGTCGTGACTGCGGCCGTGCGGACGGGGGTGGACTACCGGCCAGCGCGCCCGGCGAGCGTGCTGTACGACCAGCTAACAGGGGCGGCCAGCCCTAACTCGGCAAGCTCGCAGAACTTCGAATCCGCACGAGATGGCTACGATGACCAACTCGCTGACGACTTCATCGTGCCCGCCGGGCAGACGTGGACGGTGGACCAGGTGGAGGTGTTGGGGGCGTACGACGGCACCGGGCCGGCGGCCTCGGTCAACGTGTTCGTGTACTCGAATTCGGTCGTCCTGCCGGGGGCTGCGGTGTTCACGCAGACTGAGATCGCGTACACGCCGGGGCCGGGCAACTACGGCGACTTCGTGATCCCACTCGACCCGCCCGCGACGCTGGGACCCGGCACCTACTGGATATCAGTGCAGGCCAACCTCGATTACGCGACCGCCGGGCAGTGGTTCTGGCGCATGCGCTATCTCGACCATAGCAACGAGTGGGCCGCGTGGCGAAACCCCGGAGGCGGGTTCCGACGGTTCGATTGCGTGAGCAACTGGGGAAATCGCCGTGAGACGTGCCACATCGGCTGGATCTTCGATGGCGACCAGATGTTCAGGCTGAGCGGGGTGTCGAACGCCACGCCCACTAACACCGTCACCGGCACACCGCCAACGTTGACACCGACACGGACGGCTACGCCGGTATCACCGACGCCAACCGCCACCGACTCGCTGCCCCCGCCGGTGCTTACGCAGCCCCCCCAGATCACTCCAGCGACCACGACGCCAACCAATACACCTGTCCCTGCCTGCGGGGCGAACTGGAGGCTGGTTGCCAGCCCGGAGATTACGGAGACCAATTGGCTGGTGTCGGTAGCCGCCACCTCGGCAAATGATGCATGGGCGGTAGGGGTGGTGGGCTCGCAAGCAAGGCTTTTTCGACCGCTCACGGAACACTGGGATGGCCAACAGTGGAGCATCATTCCAAGTCCTAACCCAAGCGCCCATTCTTATTTGTACTCGGTGTCGGCGGTATCGAGCAACGATGTGTGGGCCGTGGGCGAGGAATACACCCAGTTCGACACCTGGGCTATAGCCATGCACTGGGACGGCGCCGCCTGGACGAGGACTGTTGTGCCTACGGTGCCCCTTGCAAGCACATTCAAAGGGGTAGTGGCAGTGGGTACGAACGACGTCTGGGCCGTGGGCTATTACACCGACCTGAATAACCACCAGCGCACGCTTACCATGCACTGGGACGGCACCCAATGGAGTTTTGTGCCGAGCCCCAATAGCGGCACGGGCAACAACATGCTGGCGAGTGTATCGGGAAACGCGGCAAACAATGTATGGGCGGTGGGTTCGCAGGTATTCAATCCGCTCCAGCCGCTGGTCTTGCACTGGGATGGAACGGGGTGGACCAGCACTTACACACCCATCTCAATGCAGTACGCCACCATGAACGGAGTGACCGTTACGCCCACGGGTAATGTATGGGCGGTTGGTGCTGAGCAGTTTGGCGGCTTCTGGATTCCTAGGACATGGCATCTCAGCGGCGGGGTCTGGTCAGTGGCTTGCTGTTCAGATTCCCCCTCGGGCTCCTTCTTTGGGGTCCTCGCTTCGGTGGCAGCCTCCTCAGACGATGACATTTGGACCGTGGGCTTTACCACCGACAACCCGGCACGAACGGTGATTATGCACGGGGGAAGCCAAGTGCCGAGCCGCAATATTGGCCTGTCCACGAACCAGCTCCTGGCCGTGGCCTCGCTCCCTTCTGGGGAGGCGTGGGCAGTAGGCTCCTACTTCGACACGGACATTGGGCTTACGTGGCCGCTGGCACAACGATACAACGACCCATGCGTCACGCCCTCGCCCACAGTGACTGGCACACGACCTACGCTCACTCCACAGCGGACGGGCACGCCGGTGAGCACATTTACCCATACACACACCGCGACTGCCTCGGCCACGATCAGTGGCGCCACCGCCACCCGGCCCACGTCTACTCGCACGCCGACGCCGACAGGCACTGCCACTCCATCGCAGTGCGGCCCGGGACGGGGTGGCTGGAGCCAGGCGGCCCCGTTCCCCACTCCACTCAGCTACATGGCGGTAGTCGAGCATGTGGGTCTGTTCTATAGTTTCGGCGGGTGGGATACGATCCATGCTGTGCAGCCCGCCTGGAAGTTCGACCCGGGAGCCAACACGTGGACGGCCATCAGCCCGCTTCCGGCCCCTCGCGCTGGGGCACGGGCGGTGAGCGACGGCACTTACATTTACATCCTGGGGGGACAGGACTTCAACCTCGGCTATACAAACAGCTTCTATCGTTACGACCCAGTGACCGATACATATACGACGTTGGCGGCGTCTCCCATAGCGGTGGCACAGCACGGAGCGGTCTATCTCAACGGCAAGATTTACCGCATAGGAGGGGCAACGACCGGGCCTATCTACCTGAGCAGTGTGCAAGCGTATACGATCAGTACGGACAGTTGGGCTACGGTGGCTTCTTACCCGCAGACCCGTGCGAGCCTCTCGGCAGTAGCATACGGAGGCTATATTTACACGGCCGGCGGCTCCTCGGCAGGCGCGCCAACAAACAAGACTTACCGGTACGACCCGTCGAGCAACAGTTGGGACGACAACGCCATCGCTGATCTCCCTACCTTCGTGCACGGCGCGGTTTCGGGCTTATATATGAACCTTTGGATTATAGCGGGTGGGTACGTAGGCGCCCCAGCATCGAACCAGGCTACGGCTTGGGACCCTACCACCAACACCTGGTTGAACCTACCGAGCATGCCTCTTGGCCGCTACTTCGCGGGCGGTGGAGTTGTCGGAGGGGGGTTCTACTCCTTGGGCGGTCTGAACTCAAACGTGGGTAACGAGGTAGAGAACCAGCGATACATAGAAATGCCCTGTGATACGCCGACGGCAACCGCAACACGGGTTGCTACATTCACGGCCACCGGCACGGCGACGGGTACACCAACCAGCACACATACACCGAGCGCTACGCCCACACCCACGCTATGCCCGATAAGCTTCAGCGACGTGCAGCCATCGGACTACTTCTATGAGGCCGTGCGCTACCTCTATTGCCACGGCGCGATCTCGGGCTACGGTGATGGCACCTTCCGGCCGTACAACCTGACGACCAGGGGGCAGCTTACCAAGATAGTGGTGCTCGCCCAGGGCTGGGGCATCTACACGCCGTCCGCGCCCACTTTCCGCGACGTGCCCGTTAGCCATGCCTTCTTTCAGTATGTAGAGACGGCTTACCAAAGAGGTATCATCTCCGGGTACGAGTGCGGGGCGGGTTGCCTTGAGTTCAGGCCTGGAAACAACGTGACGCGGGGACAGTTGTGCAAAATAGTAGTGCTGGCCAGGGGGTGGCCTCTGTACTCGCCTCCCAGGCCGACCTTCCGCGACGTGGCACCCGACAACCCGTTCTATGCCCAAATAGAAACAGCCTACACCATGGGCATCATCTCCGGGTACGAGTGTGGAGCGAGTTGCCTTGAGTTCAGGCCGGGGAATAATGCCACACGCGGCCAGATAAGCAAGATCGTCTATCTCGCCGTGACGCAGCCTTAGGTGGCCGGAGCCCCGCGCCGGGAGAGAAGCGACGAACGAGGACGGCCAGATGATCCAGGAGTTGGCACCGCGAGACTTCAAGAGGGTAGCGGGCCTGTTCGCGTTGCTGGACGAGCACCTGGCGGTTTGGGCGGTGCTCGCCGGGGAAACGCCGGGGCAGGTGTTCGTTGACGATACGGACGAGCCTCGGGTGGCGGTGCTGTTTCCCTGGAACAGGCACCGTGTATACCTGGCGGGCGCGGCGGATGATGACGGGTTCAACCAGGGGTTGGTCCGGCTGCTGGCGGCGCGATATGCTCCGGAGGAGGGGGAGGCTGAGGAGTTCGTCGTGTACTTTGCGCCTGACGGGTGGGAGACGCACCGGGAGGCGATTGTGCCGGGGGCTGTGGCTGCTGTGAGGCAGTATTGTGAGTTGGATGGGCCGCCCGCCGGGCAGCCTGAATTGCCGCCGGGCCTGGAGTTGGTGCGTGTAGATGCAGCCCTGCTGGCCGATACGCGGGTGCCCAACCTTGAGCAATTGGTGGAAGAGATGCACTCCGAGAGCCATTCGTTGGAGGACTTTCTGAGCCGCAAGCTCGGCCATTGCGTTCGGGACGGCGACCTGTTGGCGGGGTGGTGCCTCTCTGAGTACAATCATGGGGATCGCTGCGAGTTGGGCGTGGAGACGTTGGAGGAATACCAGAGACAGGGTATTGGGACGGCAGCCGTGCTTGCTACCGTGACCGAGGCAAGTGCGCGGGGCATCAACCGCATCGGGTGGCACTGTTGGCAGCGCAATGTGCCCTCCGCAGCCCTGGCCCGGCGGGCGGGGTTCGCCCATGTTAAGGACTATCCGACCTGGTATTGCCGGTTTGAGAGTGGGGAGTAAGGAGATTGAGCGATGCAGGAGCAACTTGAGCGGAACAAGCAGACGGCGATGGACT
>JBJMMB010000086.1:0-3824 GCA_045805005.1 Chloroflexia bacterium | reverse complement strand
TGGGCAACTCGTAGAAGGCGAGCTTACTACGCGCTCTATCCAGCGCCTCGGTCCAGATGTCCACGCCCGTGACGCGGCATGAGGGGCCGCATATGTGGGCGAGCTCGAAGGTGGGGAAGCCGGTGCCACACGCCAGGTCGAGGATGTTAGCGTTGGAGCGAAGGGGCACGTTGTCAAGCAGGATGGTCCCGAACCTGGATGACCAGTAAAAAGCCTCGTCGTAAGCGGAAGCCATTTCCCGGGTATCGAAGTCGTAGCGGCGTTGGAGGTAACCTGTCATAGAAGCCCTTCCCACAATCCAAGCATAAAAAAGAACCCCCCGGTCCTAGGGCCGGGGGGTTATAGTCGAGCCGAGCATCACCGGCAACCGCGCCTAGGCGCTTACTCCGCCGGTGATGCTCCTAAGTTCATACGTACTCATAAGCATCACCTCCTTGTACTTACAAAAAAGACCTCGTCGCAAAGATTCTTTCATGTACCTGAGGTCCAACTGATTTGAGTATACCAAAGACCCTGGAGCAATGTCAAGGGAATGTGCGAAAATTGATTCAGACTGGATTCCGTACTCCTAGCCAGGAAAGAGGAGAGTTGGGTAGGCACTCCCAAACCCCCGGCAGGGAAACCCCTGCACCCCCTCTAGGGTAGCGCGTGCCAGCGAAGCGACAGACCTATAGCTAGGGAGACGATCAAGGCCCCAAGCGCGGCGAAGATCACGCTGATTTCGGTTACTTCATGCTTGGCGATGAGGTAGGTCGGGAGGTCCTGGAAGACTTTGAGGAGTTCGCCCGCGCTGGAGGCCGCGTAGTATTTGGCGTCCGTCATGGCGGCCACTTGCTTCAGTGTTTCCTCATCTATGCCTCTGCGGAAGCGGCCTCCACCAAATTGCTGGCCCCCACCGGGCTGTGGACCGCCGCCGAATTGTTGGCCACCAAACGGGTCGAAGCCGCCGAAACCGCCACCGCCAAAGTCCAGCGACCCTTGCTCCGTGCCGAAGCCTATCGTGTAAACGCGGATTCCGCGGTCGGCGGCCTGCTGGGCGGCATCGATGGGGGACGGGCCGGTGGTGGCGACGCCGTCGGTTAGCACGACTATGATATGCGGGACGTAGGCTCCCTTGGGCACCGGCGTGGGCTGGTTGTCAGGAGATTGATCGAGCGTGCTGGCGGCAACGTTAGCAGGATCTACAGCCGCGATGGCGTCGATGGACTGGAGGATGCCGCTACCAATGGCAGTGCCCCGGCCTACAGTGAGGCTCTCCACCGCGTCTTGCAGCGTTTCCAGGTCGCTCGTCGGGGGCTGCACCAACTGGGCGTAGCCGGCAAAGGCGGTGATACCGATTTGCGTGCCGGGCTTCTGGCTCTTGATGAAGGACAGGGCCGCGGCCTTGGCCGCGTCGATGCGGCTAGGGTCTACGTCCGTCTGGCGCATGCTCAGGGAGACGTCTATCGTAAGCATGATGGTAGCCTGGCCGGTGGGCACGGTGATGATTCTCACCGGGCGCGCCATGGCGACAACCAGGCTGGCGAGGGCCAGCAGGAAAAGGGCGAAGGGAAGATGGCGCCGGAGGTGCGAATAGCGTGGTATAGCGGCCCGCACCAAACTCAGGCTGGAGAAGCGCAGGGCCACCCGGCGGCGGCGCAGCGCCCAGATGTATATGGCGATTACCAGCGGTATGAGCCCCAACAAGATCAGGAACCCAGGCCAAAGAAAGGTCATCTCGTACCTCTTTCCAATTGCGTACTACTTATTGCGAATTGCGTGCCACTACAGCCCGGGTTGTGGAACCCACTGGCCTTCCTCCCACACGCAATACGGAATACGCAATACCCAATCACGGCATTCTCCCCAGCCACAATAGCGACAGCATGCCGCCTATCATCAGCACAACGACGCCCGCTCCCGCGAATAGGGAGGTGACCTCCATGTTCTGGGGCTTAACCACGAGTTGCGGGTTCAGGTTGTCGTACACCGCTTGCAGCTCTTCCGTGCTTTCGGCGTTGTAGTAGGTGCCGCCCGTCAGCTCCGATATCTGCTGCAAAGTCTGCTCGTCGAGTCGAGAGTGGACGGTGAAGCCGTTGAGATGAAGGTCGGCCCCGGCGGCGCTGCCGATACCCACCGTGTAGATGCGCACGCCCCGGTCGGCGGCTTGTTGAGCGAGGGCCATAGGGTCGGGCGAGAGGTTGTTCTCGCCATCGGTGAGCAGTACGATCACGGCGTTGGTGTAGGTGCCCTTGGGCATGGGAGTAGGCGTGGGCGTGGGGGTGCGTCCGACCGAAAGGCCGGTGGGCTGATCACTGCCTGCGGCGATAGCGGCCAGCGAGGCCTCGATGCCCCGTGCTAGCGACGTGCCCTTCTGCACGGCCAGCTTATTGATGGCGGCAAGAACCGCATCCTGGTCGGTGGTGGCAGCCTGGGTAGCGAAGCCGCTCTCGCTAAATGTGACGACGCCGATATCTACGCTGGAGGGCTGGTTCGCGACGAAGCGGCGTGCGGCGTCCTTGGCGGCTTCGAGGCGGCTGGGCTTCAAGTCGTCGGCGGCCATACTGCCGGAAATATCGAAGGCGAGAATTATTTTGCCTTCGAGGCGGGGGAGGCCAACGACCGCTTGCGGCCGGGCCAACGACACGATCAGGATGATCATGGCGGCCAGGAAAAAGAACGGCGGTATGTGCCGGCGGGCCCCCAGGCGGCTCGCAGAGGAACCCTGCACGAGCCCGAGGTTGGCGTAGCTGGCTATGAGGGCGCGCCGCCGCTGCTGCATGCCTATGTAGACCCCGACGAGAAGTGGGATCAACATCAGGAAGATGAGCATTGCGGGCCAGATGAATGTCATGGGAGCGTCCGTTTCAGGTTTGGCGATAGTGGGCTCATAGTAATCTCGCGTCAGTGCGACACTGCGGAAGACGATCTCCGGTGCTGCTCGCGGATGGTAGCAAAGCGCACGAGGGCGCGAACCAGGTCTTCGTCCGTGGCGAGATGGAGGGCATCCACCCCCGCGTGCTTGAAGCCCTCGTCCAGGGCGATTTCGCGCTGGCGGGCCGCCTCCTCAAACCGCTTACGGAACTGGCGATCTCGGGTGTCGACATACAGGTGTTCGCCCGTCTCAGCGTCCTCGATAATAACCGGGCCGATATCCGGCAGGTTGGTTTCCCGCGGATCCCAGAGCCGGACGGCCACGACCTCATGGCGGTGATTGAGAAGGGCGAGGGGCCGCTCCCAGCCGGGCGCGCTGATGAAGTCGGAGATGACGAAGATGAGTGCGCGGCGCCTGATGCCGTGCAGCCCGGCTGTGAGCAGCGGGCCCAGGTCGGTGAACGGGGCCTGGGGCAACTGGGGCTGCTTGAGCAGGTCGTTGATCAAGCGCAACACGTGCACCCGACCCCCGCGAGCGGGGATCGTGCGGTCCGCATGGCCGCCGTAGAGCATGGCCCCGACGCGGTTGCCGTGGCGGGTGAGCAGGCGTGAAATCGTGGCGACGAAGTCGATGAGCACCGAGCGCTTGAGGCTGTTCGTGCTGCCGAAGTCCATGGAAGGGCTCAGGTCCAGCAGGAACCACGCGGTGATCTCGCGGTCCTCGACGTACTGCCGCACGTACGGAGTGTCCATGCGAGCGGTGACGTTCCAGTCTATGTAGCGAACGTCGTCCTCAGGCTGGTACTCGCGCAGGTCGGCGAAGTCGACCCCGTAGCCGTAGAAGAGACTCCGGTAGTCGCCCTGGAGCATGCCATCCAGCCGGCGGATGACCTGCCAGTCAAGGCGCTGGAGGATTCGCTCAGGCGTATGCTCGGACGTTTGCGTGTTCATGGAGAGGTACCGCCGGGACG
>JBJMMB010000085.1:0-6146 GCA_045805005.1 Chloroflexia bacterium | reverse complement strand
TGGGTGGCCGCCCCCTGATCACAGTCAGCATAACCGACTGGAACGCCCGCAAGCTCGAGGGCATGGACCAGTTCCTCAACATCTACAGCCAAGTCAAAGACGGGTTCCGGGACCACGGGGCGTAAGACCTAAATCGGACTCGTAAGACTTAAAACGTAAAACGTAATGGTGGTAGGGGTAGCTGGTTCTCGATTACGAACCAGCTTCGCTCACATCCTTTACGTTTTACGAGTCCTCCTCGGCAAGCCGCTGATGTCCGTTTGTGGGCGGGCAGAAGTGGGGCATGCCTGGCTCGCTCAGCGGGGTGCCGCATAGGGGGCAGCGCGGGCGGCCGGCCGATACTACCTCCAGGCTATTCGCTTGCAGCGCCTCCATTTGCTCGCGGGTGGTCAGGCACCGAAAGGTTGGCGGCGCGTTGTCCTCGGCCTCGCTCTCCGAGGCTTCGAGGGCGATCAAGTCCCGCTCGGAGTCGTACCGTAGCCCCAGCGATACAACCCTGAGGTCAATCTCGGGCTCGGTTGGGAAATCGGCGGGTTTGGGCGCAACCTCGGGCGTGGAGGAATGTCTCAGGCTCAGGCCCTGCTCGGCCTTTTCCGAGTCGATTTGGGCTATCATGCGGGCTACGGCTTCGGCCAGGGCCTGCAACTGCTCCTTCTCGAGCCAGAGTTGGGCCGACATCGCGTCCGAGTAGGCCAGCAAGCGAAACGTGCGCTGTCCCGGCAGCCCCAGGGCCTCCGCGCCTATCCACTTCACGCGCCCCATATTGTTCCGCGGTCGCTTCATCCCCATACTGTCTTCCTCCCAATCCCTTCGGTCTCTCGCGCCGCCCTCAATCCTTACCACCGTCTGCGTGCGATCCCTGGCTTCAGGCCCGGGTTACCCGTATAATAATCACGCAAGGCTTTTGTGGTGTTTGAGGGCCGCAGGTCGGGCCGCCCTTCCATGACCCCGACCCACCGTCATAACGCATATTTTATATCTTCAGACCAGCATTATACAATGTCTATGAATCCACGGCGAAACCGCCCCAATCGACGCGTCCGGGCCACACAGTCTGACGAGGCTACCACGCTGACCGAGGAGTTCACTGGCCTCGCGCTGGCGTTCGGCAGCACGCTCCTCTTCGTCGGCTATGAGGTCAACGGCCTGGTCGAGATAGCCGTTTACCCGCGCTACCGCTTCTCTTCGGACGATAGGGTGCAAGGCCACCTGGGCTACGTGCGCGTGCCCTTCGGCACACCCTGGGAAACGATACTGGCCGAGGTGGAGGTCATTTACGGCGCGGCCGAAGAGAATTACAGGACGGCCGTCAACCTCCGCTCCTCCGAACTCAGGGCCCACGGCTCACAGTACGAAACGGCCTACGAGGCCATCACCGACATGTTCCGGGAGAGCTGGCACGGCTTCTCATTGAAGCTAAACAGGGAAGACCAGGTAGCCAAGGACGGCGCGGTTTTCAGCGGCAGACCTCCCGGCCCGGTGCTTGTATCCTGGCGCGGCAAGAGCTACACGGTACAGGTCTTCCCCACAGGGTCCATAACGATGGTCACCAGCGACCAGCAGCGCCGCTTGCTTGGCTGAGAACGTAGCGGGGGCACCGCGCCCCCAGGGCTGGCTTACTCAGCAACTCGCGTTCCGTGGCCTTTGTTTACCTTGTATTCTTGCACTGCCTGCTTCAGGGTGCCGAGCGCCAGCGTGGCGCACCTCGGGCGGCTGATGACCACTTCGCGGCCCAACTCGTCGATGATTATGTCTTGTGACAGCGTCTCGATCTCCTCGAGGCTGGCCCCTTCCATGCGGTTAGACACCATCTCGGCCGCCGCCTGGCTGATAGTGCAGCCCTCGCCCTCGAAGCGAATCTCCTTAACGGTGCCGTCCGCACCGACTTTGAGATGAATCGTCACGATGTCTCCGCAGCCGGGATTGCCGCCCTTAACCGAGGTATCCGCGTCGGGCATCTCGCCCCTGTGTGTGGGGTTCTCATATAGGTCAAGCAGATATTCTATAGCTGTTTGTCTGTCCAATTGCTTTTCCTCTTTTATTACCTGATTTTCTCATGAAAGTCCCATGGACTGGTATATACTTCCATTATACCCGATTGGAGCCGGCTCACGCTTGAGACGAGGCCACTCAGTGTCCTCTGGGTCAGTAAAATTGCTGAGGACAACCAACCATGCCGACCATAGAAGTAATAGAAGGCGATATCACCCGCCAGGATGTGGACGCCATCGTCAATGCCGCTAACAACTCACTGCTCGGTGGCGGAGGGGTGGACGGAGCCATCCACCGCGTCGCCGGCCCGCGCCTGCTCGAAGAGTGCATGACCCTGGGCGGTTGCGCCACCGGCGAGGCGAAGATCACACGGGGCTACGACCTCCCCGCCCGGTGGGTCATTCACACGGTGGGCCCAATCTGGCGTGGCGGCTCCTACGGAGAAGACGAAATGCTGGCGCGCTGTTACCGGAATTGCCTGGTCCTGGCCGCCGATTACCCGATCACCTCAATTGCCTTCCCCTCCATCAGCACGGGCGCATACGGCTTCCCCCTGGAGCGCGCCGCGAGGATCGCGGTCAGCACCGTGGAGCAGGCACTACAGGGCCAATCCGAATTGCGATTGGTCCGATTCGTCTGCTTCAGGGCTGAAGCCCACGATATTTACACGGCCCTGCTCGCCGGTGCCGGAGGGGATTAAACAAAAATGGCCTCCGGCTTGTACCGGGGCCAGGTTTGCGTTGCTGGTGTGCGGGCTCCGCGACCAGGATTCGAACCTGGAACCTTGCGGTTAACAGCCGCCTGCTCTACCGTTGAGCTATCGCGGAATAATGCAACGTGCGGCTCTTCTAGGCCACGCAAAAATTATACGGTACGCCCGGCGGCCTTGTCAAGCCGCGCGACCTGGTGAGTGGCTTACAGTCTATCATGAAAATAGCGGTCAGGGGTATGGCCTATTGTCATGCGCGAGTATGCCCGTAGGTGCATACTCACTATTCATTCGACCTGACCCCTGACAAAACACTCCAGCCTCGGACCAGCCGTGCTAGCCCATCTGGGTAGTGCGCTCGGGACGCACCTTGACCACTACGCGCTCGTCGTTAGGTTGGTTCCACGGATATACATCCTGGTCCATATACTTCTTCGCCATTGAGTTGATGAATTTGTTATTCGAGTCGTCCACGACCTCAACTACCACGCCGCGTATTTCCAGGTAGCGATATGGGTTCGCAGGGTCTACGATTGAGATAGCGACCCGCGGCTCGCGGGCTATGTTCTTGATCTTTTGGCGGGTCTTGGTCTGGCTGAAAAGGAGGGTCTCACCGTCCCAGTCGAACCACACCGGGTTGACCTGTGGCTCGCCATGAGGCCCAATTGTTGCCACGTTGGCCACCGCTGTCGACCGCAGAAGATCTTTGTAGGAATCTGGTATCGGGCTTGCCTGGTTGGATGCCTGTGTTGTCATTCTTATGCTTCGCTCCTTATCTGGACATTGCCATATTATACAGTAGGGATTTATTTTCTGCTTACGAGCCGCGCAGCAAGCGGGCGATGGTCTCCGCGTCTTGCTCGGCTCGCAACCGGGCTTGACTGGCCGCAACGGCCACAGCGACCGATTGCTCGCGCCGCGTGCGCCACAGGTTCCACAGCTTGCCTTCTATTTCCTCGGCGCTGGGAAGTGTGGTCTCGACCTCGACCAGCCAGCGCTCTGTGCCCAGCAGTCGGGCAAGACCGCGCACCTTGCGGGCGTAGGCGAGGGCTATGAAGGGCACTCCCTGAACCGCCGCGAAGATGAGGGCGTGGAGCCTCATGCTAACCAGTAGGTCCGCGCCGCCGATGGCACCGGCGACTGTTTTCACGTCGCCGGGCTCCGGGCGCGCCCAATCAAGGCGTTCTGCCGATACGCCGAGGTCGATAGCGGCATTCGCGACCGCTTGCATGATGGCTTCGTCGCGCCCCGGCCACAGGGGCAGGAAGGTCACTGCTGCTCCGAATTCCCGTGTGCAGGTGCTGACGGCGCGGGCCATGACCTGCACGAACCTGTCGCGCCGGTCCTCGCGGGTCGCGGAGCCGATGCCCAGCTTGCGGCGAAGGCCGATGGGCAGCAGGTAGTGAAGGTTGAGGCCAGGTCGGTTGTCCGGAAGGTCGCGCAGGCAGAAGATGACTTTGGGTTGGGCCGTTTCGGGCCGTGTGTCTGAAGCGGGCTCCGGTACAAGCAGCAACGCCGGGTCGGCGCTGACCCGGATGTCAGCCGGGGTAACGCCCGCGCTTTCAAGGAGCTTCTTCGAGCTCGCGTCCCGCACGCTGAAGAAGGCAGCTGACCGGCATATGAACCTGGCGAGGAGCTTGCCAAGCAGAGTGTCCAGTGGTTCGACACCCAGACCCCAGCCCATCACCTGCGCACCTGAGAGGCGGGCGGCGAGCACAAATAGCGCGTAGATGGGCAGGTTATAGACGCTAGTGCGGTCCTGGATGAGGCCCCCGCCGCCCAGGATAAGGGCTCGCGCCCCGGGGAGGGAGCGCAGGGTCCGGGGGTTGAAAAGGGATCTGGGGCTCGAAGTGATAGAGAGGCGGGCCGAGGTCTTCGCGGGATCGATGGAGAGCGCGTGCAGGTCGGTCACTCCCCGCTTGCGGAGGGCGGCCGCGATGGCTTGCAGCACGGCCTCGTCGCCAGTGTTATCGCTCCCGTACCAGCCGAGGATTACCACCCGCGTGCGGGTTTGCCTGCGGACCGGGGTCACGGCTGGTTGGTGGACTGGTCGGCCTCCGTCTCGGGGGGTACGGTCTGTCTCCTGGGCTCCAACTGGCCCTGCACGACCCTCATAAACACCTGCTGGTACCTGCGCGCGATAATGTCCCACGAGTAGTGGTCCTCGACATACTGCCTTGCTTTCTGCCCAAGGGCGATGCGTTTTTCGTCGTCCGCAAGCAGATCAAGTATAGTGGAGGCAAATGCCTCGCTGTCGAGTGGGTCGAGGAGGGTGCCATTCTGCCCTGGCACGATGGCCTCAGGGATACCGTCGAGCTTGGAGGCCACGACGTAACGGCCCGCGGCGGCAGCCTCGAGGGCCACCAGGCCGAAGCCCTCGATGTCATTTTGCACAGGGATATTGGGCATCACGAAGAGGTCGGCGACCTGGTAAGCGGCCCGCAAGGTGTCATCATCCACGCGGCCAAGGAGCACCACGTGGTCGCCCAGGTGCAAAGATGCGATGCGGGTCTCGATCAGCTCGCGCTGGGGCCCCTCGCCGATGATGAGGTAGCAGATGTCTTGCCGCTGGGCCAAAACGCGGGGCATGACCTCGGTGAGGAAGTGCACTACCCCTTTGCGCTCGATGAGCCGGCCCACAGTGAGCAGCACCTTGCGCCCCCGCAGGCAGTCCACCGCCGCCGATTGCAGGTTGCGCATCCCTTGCGAGGTGTACTGGTCGGTGAACTCGCGCAGGTTCACGCCATTTGGCACCACCTCACACAGCGCGGGGGGGACGCCGCGCTTTATGCACTGGTGGCGGGTGTAGCTGCTCACGCAGATGACCTTGTCCATGCGGCGCAGGCACCTGGGTATGAGCCACTGGTAGAGCCCGAGCGAGTAGGTCACGTCGAGACCATGTACGGTGACCACCACTGGCACTCGCAGCAAAACCTTGAGGGCCAGGCCGAGCGGGGTGAGCAGGGCGTCGGAGAGGTGGATGAGCTTGACGTGGTTGGAGCGGGGCACGGTGAACACCGCCCGCAGGAAGGCGTACACCACAAAGAACGGCACGAACACCGTGGAGCCGCCCCAGTATATCGTACTCGTAGGAGTGAGCCGCCCCACCTCCTTGGTGAGGCTCTGGCTCAACTTCTGCATACCCCCGACCGAGGGGGGGTGCTTGCGAGTGATGAACAGGATCATGCGGTCCTATTATAGCTGATTTTGGATTTTGGATTGTGGATTTTGGTTCAAGCTGATGCAAGAACGATTAGCGCCTGGCGATTACTAGAACTCATCTCAAAAACGGGCACGGAGTAGAATGACGATGCAGCCAAGCTTCACGAAACCGGCGAAGTTCTCAACATGACGCTCGTACCGCACAACCACCTTGCGGAAGTTACCAAGCCAGGCGAAGAAGCGCTCGACTTTCCAACGCCTCTTGTAGCGGCGCAGCTTCCTG
>JBJMMB010000084.1:0-9470 GCA_045805005.1 Chloroflexia bacterium | reverse complement strand
GGGGGAACCACAGTGGCCAAATACCTGGTTACGGGAGCAGCAGGCTTTATCGGGTCGAACATCACCGAGGAACTCGTGAAGCGAGGGCAGGAAGTGCGCGCCCTTGATAACCTATTGAGCGGGCGCAGGGAAAACATGGAAGGATTCCTGTCGCGGATCGAATTCATGGAGGGAGATATACGGGACGCGGCCACGGTAGCCCGCGCGATGGAGGGGGTGGACTATGTGCTGCACCAGGCCGCCCTGCCCTCGGTGCCGAGGTCGGTGAGCGACCCGCTGGCCTCGCACGAATGCAACGCCACGGGCACGCTGAACGTGCTGATAGCGGCTCGCGACGCGGGGGTGAAGCGCGTGGTGTATGCGTCGTCGTCGTCGGTGTATGGGGACAGCCCGACTCTGCCGAAGCGCGAGGATATGCCCGTCGACCCGCTGTCGCCATATGCGGTCAATAAGCTGGCGGGTGAGCACTACTGCAAGACGCTCGCGCTGGTCTATGGGTTGCCGACGGTGGCCTTGCGGTACTTCAATGTGTTCGGGCCGAGGCAAGACCCCACGTCGCAGTACGCCGCGGTAATACCAGCGTTCGCCACGGCGATGCTGCAGGGACACAGGCCGACGATTTATGGCGACGGCCAGCAGTCGAGGGACTTCACTTACATAAGCAACGTCGTGGAAGCGAACTTGCTGGCTTGCGAGCGCGCCGAGGCGATAGGTTGCGCACTGAACGTGGCGTGCGGGCAGCGCATCTCTCTGCTGGAGCTTGTGGACGAGCTGAACAAGCTGCTGGGGACCAGCATCGAGCCGATCTTCGAGCTGGTACGGAAGGGGGACGTGAAGCATTCGATGGCCGACGCGAGCCAGGCGGCCGCCAAACTGGGGTTCTCTTGCACCGTGAGTTTCGAGGAGGGTTTGGCCCGCACGGTGAAAGCGTTGGGCGGGGGCCAGGGGACTTCTCTTGGAGTTTGAAGAGT
Source organism: Chloroflexia bacterium (assembly GCA_045805005.1). Taxonomy (GTDB): domain Bacteria; phylum Chloroflexota; class Chloroflexia; order QHBQ01; family JADMIH01; genus JADMIH01. Next base: position 8,499 of record JBJMMB010000084.1, on the reverse strand, counting down.
TCAGGATCATGTACGAGGCCGAGGACCGGCACTGGTGGTACCGTGGCCTGCGTGGGGTTATGTTCTCGCTGCTAGGGCTTAAGGACCCCAGGAGCACGTCGTGGAGGATATTGGACGCGGGCTGCGGGACCGGGGGCAATCTGGAGGCGCTGAGGAGCGCAGGCTTTGCCCATTCGGAGGGGTTCGACGTCAACCCGCCGGCGCTGCACTTCTGCGGGATGAGGGGACTTACGAACGTGCAGTTGGGCTCGATCATGGAGATCCCTTACCAGGCGGACAGCTTCGACGCGGTGATCTCGTGCGACGTGCTCAACGACGCAGGCACCTCGAACGAGGCGGGGGCGCTGGTGGAGTTGTACAGGGTGCTCAAGCCAGGAGGGCGGCTGTTTTTGAACTTGCCGGCGTTTTCATTTCTGAGGGGGGAGCACGACCGGGCCACGTCCGTCGCCCGGCGCTACACGAAACCGGAGATCAAGGGGAAGCTACGGAAGGCGGGCTTCAGGGTGCGGCGGGTGACTTACTGGAACATGTTCTTGCTGCCGGTGGTGATGGCGGTTCGCCTGGTGCGCAGGGACGGGGAGGACGACCGGGACCGGCCGGCGCGATCGGACATCGTAGTGCCACCCGAGCCGCTAAACGCACTACTTACGGGGGTGGTGGGGCTGGAGCGATTACTGCTGCGGTTTGTGGACTTCCCGGCGGGATCGTCGGTGGCGGCGGTGGCGGTGAAACCGCGGGGCGAGCGAGCAAGAGAGCATGGCGTAGGGCCATAACCGGCTAATAATTCACCGCGGAGACGCAGAGAGCGCAGAGTTTTCTCCAGAAACCGCCAAGACACAAAGACACAAAGACGCCAAGATTCCATTGTATTGGGATGTGTATTGGGTTGGCCGGGAGGCGCATCTTGGGGTTGGGTGGTTAACAGACGCGGAGAAGATGGAACCACCGGGGCACGGAGGACACCAAGAGAGCACCAGGTACAAATTGGGGTTTTGGAACAGCCTGTGGCTCCGCGGTGCACAATTGCGCGGTGTTTTCGGGGCGTGCGCGCCCGGGAAATTTGCTTGACAGGGGGGCGGGTATTTGCTATAATCAGGGCTGCAATAAGATTGCGGAAGTGGCGCAGCGGTAGCGCGTCTCCTTGCCAAGGAGAAGGTCGCGAGTTCGAATCTCGTCTTCCGCTCCACGGGGAAGTGCAGTGCGCTTCCCTTTTTTTGTTATTCAAGAATGGGAGGCGTCTGCTATTGCAAAGTATAACGCCTCCTATTATAATGGGCAGCGTGCATGGCAGAACTCGAGATGACATAGATGCGGCCAAAGTGCATATTATCGCTCAGCTGACCTCGGGAGTGCCTAAGAGCGATATTTGTGCGCAATTCAAGTGTAAGCCCGACACTCTAAACCGACGGCTAAAGGCGTGGGGGGTGAATCACTTGAACAATATGGCGGGAAGGAATAGGCCCAAGTACGGGGCGCGGAAACCGCTTGCGGACTGCCTGGTTGCTAACTCGACCACCCAGACTTATGGGCTCAAACTTCGGCTGTGGAGGGACGAGATTAAACCGCAGTACTGCGAAGAGTGCGGATGGGCTAAGCGGGCAGCAGATGGACGGCTACCTTTGGAGCTCGACCACATAAACGGAGATCCGCACGACAACAGACTGGAAAACTTGCGAATCCTATGTCCTAATTGTCATTCGTTACGGGAGAACCACCGCGGACTTAGTAAAGGCAAGTTCCGGCGACAACGAGGAGAGCAAGTAGCAAGCTGACCCAGATCCTAGCTTGCCGGAGTGGCGGAATGGCATACGCGCTCGGCTTAAAACCGAGTGGGGAAACCCATGCGGGTTCGAGTCCCGCCTCCGGCACCAGATAGAATTCGCCTCATCCCACAAGCGTCCTGTCATGCTACGTATAAGTTTGCTCGGTGGGTTCAAGGTATTTTTGGGCGAGACGCCGGTTACGGCGATCAAGACGCCTCGATTGAAGGCGCTGCTCGCCTACCTGCTTCTCCACCGCGATGCTCCCCAACCTCGCCAGCATATAGCTTTCCTCTTTTGGCCCGACTCGCTTGAGGCCCAGGCCCAGTCCAACCTGCGAAACTTGCTCATGGCGTTGCGCCATGCCCTGCCCAGCTTCGATGAGTATGTTCAGGTTGAGCGACAAACGCTTCAATGGCGAAGCGACAGCCGCTTTACACTGGACGTAGCCGAATTCGAGGAGGCGATGGCCGAGGTTGAGCACCTTGCGGATGCGAGTGTGCGGGCGATGCAAAAGGTAGGCGATATGTATGCCGGCGATCTGTTGCCCGGTTGTTACGACGAGTGGATTGCAGGCCCGCGTGAGCGATTGAGGTTGGGTTTCCTGAGCGCAACAGAAAAACTCATCGATGCTCTGGAAAGCGCGGGCGAGTTGAGCATCGCCATTCTTTACGCCCAGCGGGTGCTACGGCATGACGCGTTCAGCGAGGAGCGTTACCGGCGGCTGATGCGCCTCCATCTTGCCCAGGGCGACCTCGCCGATGTGATGGGCGTCTATCGCAACTGCAAGCGTATGCTGAAACGCGAGTTGGACCTGGAGCCAAGCCACGCCACGAATGAAATCGCCCGTCGCGCAGAACAACTCCTCGTGGGAGCTGAGCAGGTAGCAGGGAGACAAAGCGCAAAATCCAGGGAGATAGGCGGCGGCAAGAACCGCGTCGGGAGCAGGGTGGAAGCTCCCGCCAACCTGCCTGCTCAGACGACGGCCTTTATTGGTCGTGAGCGAGAAGTGCTGGCAGTGACCGCATGGTTGCGGCGAGATGAGGTGAGGTTAATTACGCTTACTGGTGTGGCGGGCGTCGGCAAGACTCGATTGGGTATCAGGGTGGCTTCGAGCCTGGTAAACTTCGAGGCGGCTGGCCCGTTTCCGGATGGTGTGTGGTTCGTGAATCTGGCACCGCTGGTTGAAGCCGACGCTATGGTGAACGCGATTGCTCAGGTGTTTCGGGTAGCAGAGAGAGGAGATGGCGCACTATGGGAGCAGGTGCTCGAATACCTGCGGACTAAGCAGCTGGTTTTGCTACTGGACAATTTCGAGCATATACTTCCTGCGGCCCCGCTGGTGGGGGAACTGCTGGCCCGCTGTCCGGGTGTGAAGATGTTGGTGACGAGCAGGGCGGTGTTGAACCTGAGAGGGGAGCGAGAGTACATTGTGCCGCCCATGGGGGTGCCGGACGTCGACAATCTTCCACTTCCCGATGAACTGGCGCAGTATGGGGCGGTAGCCCTGTTTATGGAGCGGGCGCTGGAAGTATCGCCCGAATTCGCGCTGTCCGGAGATAACGCGAAGGCCATAGCCGAAATATGCCGGAGGCTTGAGGGCCTGCCCCTGGCTATCGAGCTGGCGGCCGCGCGAGTGAAGGTGCTAACACCGGAAGCCATACTGTCCCGGTTGGACCGCAGGCTGAAATTGCTGGTGGGCGGCAGAATTGACCTTCCGGCAAGGCAGCGTGCCTTGGAGACCACTATCGCGTGGAGCTACAATCTGCTCAGCGAACCGGAGCGGGCGCTTTTCAGGAAACTAGCGATCTTCTCGGGTGGATGCACTCTTGATGCCGCCGAAGAGATCGTTAAGGAAGCGGACGTGCTTGAAGGCATATCTGCCCTTGTAAGTAAGAGCCTGTTAAGGCAGGAGAGAGCGGGCACCGCTGAGAGGCCGCCGCGCTTTTCGATGCTGGAAACGATCACGGAATACGCCCACGATAGACTGCAAGAGAGCGGGGAAGAGGAAGCTTTGCGGAGGGAGCACGCCATTTACTTCATGCGGCTGGCGGTGGAGGCGGAGGCTCATCTGGTGGGCTCGGAGGAGGTTGCATGGCTGGCGTGGTTGGAGGACGAGCACGACAACTTACGGGCGGCGCTGCGCTGGGCCAGGGAGGCGGGGAGAGGCGGGGAGCAACGGCGATGGACGATGGACGATGGACGAGGCGCAGAGGAGCCGTTACCTATGGTCGGGAGCGACGCAGCGAAGGAAGCGACCGAGATAGGATTGCGGATGGTCGGGGCCTTGTGGCGGTTCTGGTTGGTGCGGGGCTATCACAGCGAGGGGAGAGAGCACGTGGCGCAGATGCTGGCAGTCGGGGGCGCGGTATTACCGCCGGTTTCTGAGCACCTTGAGCGCTACGGACAAACAGAAAAGTCGTGGCAGGCAATCATGGCAAAAGCACTGTATGTCGCGGCGCGGCTGGCTTTCCAGCAAGATGATCACCCGGCATGCCGCTCCTTCTACGAGCGGAGCCTGGCAATCAGTAGAGAGATAGGCGACAGGCAGGGTGTCGCCTCCACGCTGCAGGGCCTGGGAGCCGTGGCGCAGATCCATGGGGATTATGTGTCTGCACGCTCGTATTATGAGCAGGGTCTAACGGTCAGGCGGGAGATAGGCGACAAGCAAGGCATGGCCACATCGCTGCAAGGTATAGCAACCGTGGCTTTGATTCAGAGGGATTACGCCACAGCGCGGGAGCTTTTCGAGGAGGCGCTAACGGCCCACCGGGAGGTGGCAAACACGGTGGGAATGGGCTGGTCACTGTACTACCTGGGGGTTGTAGCGCAACTCCAAGAGGACCATGTAGCGGCGCGGGAGCTTTTTGAGCGCGCCATTGCTGCCCAACGGCGGGTAGGGCACAGGGGAGGCGTGGCCCAGACCCTCGGCAATATGGCAAGCGTGGCCTCATCGGAAGGGGACTATGCATCCGCACGCTCCCTCTACCGGCAGAGTCTGGATATCCGCCATAAAAGCGGGGACCGATATGGCATAGCGGTGTGCCTCCTGGGCGTGGCGTCGGTGGCCATGGAAGGAGCAAGTGAGGAAACGCTGGAGGAAGCACAGCATGTGGCGGGGGCCCGGTTGCTCGGACACTCAGAGGCGCTGCTGGAAGCTATCGGCGCTGTACTTGTCGCGGATGAGCGCCATGTGTACGAGCGAGGCGTGGCCGCCGCCAGGCATATGCTGGACGAGGCGGTTTTTGCCGGAGCGTGGGCCGAAGGTCGGAACATGAGTATGGAGGAGGCTATCGCGCTGGCACAAAGCCTGTGTTGATTCCCTGACCGGCGACCTTACTATCGAGCGAAATCCCACCTAAGTGTGGGATTTTTGTTTGATGATGAGGAAAAGTGCCGATTTTCAGACGATTCAGAGACGCTCCTTCCCATATACACCCTGTACCAGATTGTTTACCGGGGGACTTTATGCCAACACGCAGTAGCCCAATGCGCTCGCATCTTTTCACGCTGAGGGTGTGGCCGGAAGATCTGGGCGATGGGCGCGTCGAATGGCGCGGCCGCATACACCACGCAGCCACGAGCGAAACGCACTCCTTCCGAGACTGGGAGGCTATGCTGGGGTTCCTGAAGAGCACGCTGGATTTACCCGCCACGTGGGATGGGCAAGAGAAGGAGAAATAAGATGAATTGGAGTGTCAACCTTCCAACGTCTACGAAGCTACGGGCAGATAGCTTCGTAGTCCGAATGGCGGTCGTAGCGCCTATGGTACTCGCCCTAGCAGCGTTCCTGGGAGCGCAGATCCTGTGGGCCGCTCCTGGAAGGAATTCGGACACATCTGCGAAGGGTCTCGCGAGCAAACCAGTTGATTCCGCGAGAACGAGGGCGGATGGAGGGTTGCTTTCTCTTACGCAATTACGGACCAAGAGCGGACCGGCCTCCTTCCCGGCGGTTACGCAGGTATTGTGCACGGACGACAGCGGCGGGTCCACGGCTGCGCCTTGCACCAATGCCACGGCTTTCACCTCTATCCAATCCGCGATCACAGCCGCCAATGCGTCGGGCGATGAGATACGGGTCGCGGCGGGGACGTATACAGGGAGCGGCTCGACGCCCGTTGTGAGCATAGGCAAGGCGTTCACTATGACAGGAGGGTACGCGGGCGGAACGTGTGGCACCTGTTGGACCAACCCCGGTGACGAAACTCTAACGGTAATCGACGGGCAGAACGCCCGCGAGGGTATCAAGTTCGGCGTGGGGGCGATCACCACCGCCGCTCAAAACCTGAGTGTGGTGAACGGCGGAATTCTGCTGGATACAAACAGCACGCTCAACAACGACATGCCGGTCAGGACGCGAACGCTCAACCAGACGAGCGGCATCATAGGGGGCAGTTCAACCATTACAGTGACTGGTGTCTTCACTTGGGGCGGCGGCTCGCAACAGACGGGCACCGGGCACACCGATGTGCCGGCGGGTGGGCAGTTCAACGTCACCGGGCCGGTTAACGCCGATAGCGGGCGGGTAATCAACAACTTCGGCACGGGCACCTGGACGAGTGGCAGCGGTTCTATAAACATCAATGGGGCTACGTTGAACAACCACGTGGGAGCAACGTTCGGCATCCAAAACAACCTGGACATATTCTCGGGCACATTCAACAACTTCGGTGCGATCACCAAGACGAGCTCAGGTGACACCAGGATTTCCTTCTTCACGTCCTTCACGAACAGCGGCACGATAAACGTGCAGAACGGTACTCTCCTCTTTGGCACCGGCAGCAGCACGGGCACGTTCAACGTCTCGGCAGGGGCCCGCATCGACTTATGCAACTGCGGCACGCACGTCTTCGGGTCCAGCTCGGCCATTACGGGAGGGGGTACGCTAGTGGGAGAAGGAGGAACGGGCATCATCAGTGGTACTTTCACCTTACCGACGGTGGCTGTGCTCGGAGGGCAGATTAACTTTGACAGCGTGGGGGCGAATACTTCCTCAACGGTGAGCGTGCTCACCCAGACCCAGGGCATACTGGCCGGCACCCGCACGATGGACGTCACTAACCGCTTCGATTGGTTAGGTGGCTTCCTGGGCGATCCCTTCAATAATCAGAGCATAGGCATCACGAATATGCAGGCCGGCGCGGAAGTAAATGTATTCGTCGGCGACACCGGTGCGCAAAGCGTCAATATCGAGACCGGACACACAGTAAATAACCTGGGCACCGTGAATTGGAGCGGCAGCCCAATGCGTTTCAACATAGGAAGCGGGGTGGGCCCCCAACCGGCTACCTTCAACAACGAACCGGGCGGCGTCTTCAATATCCTCAACGACGAACAATTGAGCATTTCCGGCGTCTTCAACAACTTTGGCACGATAACGAAAACGGGGGGCACAGGCACGACACCGATCTTCTCCAACGCGGGGTTCAATAACCAGGGATTGGTGGACGTACAGAGCGGCACAATGTACTACCAGACTTTCGCCTATCCGCAGACAGCAGGGACAACGCGCATGTCGGGCGGCAGCCTCCAGTTCGACCAGGCTTTCCCTTTGCAAGGGGGCCTTCTGTTGGGGTCGGGCGTTGTAACGGGGACGGTGAATAACACCGGCGGCACCGTGAGCCCCGGATACTCGCCCGGGTTGATGACCATCACAGGCGATTACGTACAAGGGCCGGCGGGTAGGCTGAACATCGAGCTTGGCGGGCTCACACCGGTCACGCAGTACGACAGGCTGGCCGTGAACGGCACGGCGACCCTGGACGGCACCTTGAGTGCTAGCTCCGTCAACGGCTTCAATCCTAGCATTGGGAATAGCTTCACGGTGCTGCTATACGGCTCGCGTTCCGGCGCGTTCTCAACAGTACAGGGCGGAACGTTCACCCAGAATTACAACCCAGGCGACCTGACTCTTGTGGTAGGTGGACCGGTGTTCACCGCTACTCCCACCACTGTATCGACCCCAACGAACACGCCCACGGTCACGCGCACACCCACAATTACCAACACGCCTACCATCACGCCTACACCCAGTCAGACCTCAACGTTCACGAGGACCCCGACTATTACTCTCACGCCGACCATCACACGCACGCCGACTATCACCCCTACGTCCGCTATCACCAATACTCCCACCAGCACGCCAACCGTCACGCCTACACTTACATTTACCAGCACGCCCAGCATTACACCCACGCCTTCCCATACGGCCACAGTAACCCAAACGCCGACCAGGACAGCAACCCCTACCATCACTCTCACGCCTAGCGCCACGTCCACTAATACGCCTACGAGCACGCCGACCACCACAGGCACGCCAACAAATACCCCGGTTGTAACTCAGACGCCAACGAGCACCGTGACCCTGACTCGCACGGCGACGAGCACAGTCACTAATACGCCTACGAATACGCCCACCAGCACGATCACCCTGACGCGCACCCCGACCAATACACCGACCCGTACGTTCACCGTCACGCTCACCCCCACGAGGACACCCACCTGCATAACCGACTCTAATTACACGGTCCAACAGCGCCTCAACGGGGTTATTGTGCCGGGTACCTCTGATACAGGCAACCACTGCAACGATTGCGCGACGACGATTGGCTTGCCGTTCGCCTACAGCCTGTACGGGGTAGCGTTCACCAGCGCAAATGTCAGCTCTAACGGGGCATTGCAATTCACCTCGAACAGTGCACCGGGGAGTAACGTCTGCCTGCCCGCGACCACGCTGGGT
>JBJMMB010000083.1:0-2996 GCA_045805005.1 Chloroflexia bacterium | reverse complement strand
GGCCGAGGGCTGGCCCACATACACCCCGCCTAACCCTACCTTCACCGACGTGCCTGAATCTAACGCCTTCTACAGCTACATAGAAACAGCCTACCACCACGACATCATCTCGGGCTACACCTGTGGCACCAACTGCCTGGAGTTCCGCCCCGGCAACAACGTGACGAGGGCGCAGCTCACCAAGATAGTGGTGCTGGCCGAGAACTGGGAGATAACCCCACCGAGCGTGGCCACCTTCCGGGACGTACCGGTGGGAGACACCTTCTTCGGGTATGTGGAGACAGCCTACTCTCACAGCATCATCTCCGGTTACGACTGCGGGACGGGCTGTCTGGAGTTCAGGCCGGGCAACAACGCCACGAGGGGGCAGATCTCCAAGATCGTCTACCTCGCCGTTATCGCTCCGTAGACAACCGGCAGCCGCAACGGCAGCCTAAACAACAGGAACGCCGCCCACGGGCGGCGTTCCTGTTGTTATTTATGAATATTGTCAGAATATTAATCCGCTCCGATATTGACTCCTGGCGGGCAGAACCATATAATACCCATGCGTCCTGTGTGGGCTGGATAGGGCGCGACTTTTCCCAATTGCTGGAAGGGAGCAAGAGTCCTTAGGATAGCGGCGCAATCTTCGTTGTCCTACATCCAGGTGGTCTGCGTTTATGACCCGGGGGTCGATAGACCGCCGGCGTTGAAGGGTGGTCGCGCTTCGAGCGTGTGGCCCTATCTCCGGCCGGCGTATCTGCCTGTTTTCCCTGAGAGGTCTATTACCTGGCCGTCCTCTACCCTGGACCTGTAACCCCCTGCGCAACTGGAACGAGCCATCCCTCGGCGTATTGTTACCATAATCGTATCACAACAACTAAAGAAGGAAGAGAGATGTTATCACAAGTAAAAAGGCGCAAACTTGCCCTTATGGCGGTCCTTGCCATGCTGGTGCTCCTCGGGGGCATCGCGGTTGGCACCCGGCCGCAGGCGGGCACACTATCCACCGCCACGGTGGGGTCTTCTAAACACGCGGTAGCCGCGCTCAACTCAAACCAGGCTGCCTCTGCCATTAAGGGCGCGGGCCAGGCGTCCACCGCCGGCTACCCTTTGCACTCCACGGTCATACACTCCGACCGCAACGACGTATCCCCGCCTCTGCGCTCATTGCCTGTGACCGCTCCCATTCCTGCACGGAAGGAGATCCAGGAGCCGAGCCATGCCCACGGCAGTTCGAGCCCCTCCGGCTCCGGGCAGCAAGACCCGGTAGTCCAGAGCAGCTTTGGCCCCCTCGTCATGCCCACCCCCATGCTGGTCATCGAGGGCGTCAGCAACATCAACGGCGGCTACCCCTCCGACAGCACCGGCGACGTTGGGCCTGACAACTACGTCCAGTGGGTCAACACCTCGTTGCAGATTTGGAACAAGAACGGCACCTCTCTGCTCGGCCCGGTCAACGGCAACACCATCTGGGCAGGATTCGGCGGCCAGTGCCAGGCAGATAATGCGGGCGATCCCATCGTCCAGTACGACCAACTGGCCAACCGCTGGATGATCAGCCAGTTCGCCGCCATCAACTTCCCCAATGGCCCCTTCTACCAGTGCATCGCTGTGTCCACCAGCCCCGACCCTACAGGCACCTGGAACCGCTATGGCTTCCAGACAAGCGCCACCCTGCTTAACGACTACCCACACTTCGGCGTGTGGCCGGATGCCTACTACATGACGGCCCACCTTTTCCTCGCACCCGGTTTCAGTTGGGCCGGTCAGGGAGCGTACGCTTTCGACCGGGCCAAGATGCTGCTCGGCCAGCCCGCCACGATGCAGTTGGTCGAGCTTCCCGCCACCGACTGGGGTGGCATGCTCCCCTCAGACCTGGAAGGCAACGTCCTTCCGCCCGCGGGCGCGCCCAACACCTTCGCCGAGGTGACTGACGCCGACTGGGATCCGCCTAACACCACAGCCGACGAGCTTCAGTTGCACAACTTCCACGTGGACTGGACCAACCCGGCCAATAGCACCTTCAGCGCCGCCGTGCATGTGCCCACCGCCGCCTTCGACGGCACCGCCTGCTCCGGCTTTGACCGCGACTGCGTCCCGCAGCAGGGCACCGCCATCAAACTGGACGCCATCAGCGACCGCCTGATGTACCGGCTGAGCTACCGCAACTTCGGCGACCACGAGTCGCTGGTCGTCAACCACACTGTTGACGCCAACAGCAGCGACACCGGCTACACGGGCATACGCTGGCTCGAAGTTCGCAACCCTCGGGGCGCGGCCCCCACGGTCTACCAGCAGGGCACGTATGCTCCCGACGCCAAGAGCCGCTTCATGGGCAGCGCGGCCATGGACCGCGACGGCAATATCGCCATCGGCTACAGTGTGTCGAGTTCCACCATGTACCCGGCGATTGCCTACGCAGGGCGGCTCGCCTCCGACCCCTTGGGCCAACTAAGCCAGGGCGAGGTAACCATGTTCGCGGGCACGGGAGCGCAAACCGGCCCCGAGAACCGCTGGGGCGACTACACCACCCTGTCGGTAGACCCCTCGGATGGCTGCACCTTCTGGTATACCAACGAGTACGTACAAACGACCGGCGCCGTCAGTTGGCGCACCAAAGTAGGCTCCTTCAAGTTCCCCTCCTGCGGCCAGAGCACTCCCACCCCTACAGTTACAGCTACTCCCCCGCCGGCTCTCACCAGCACTCCCACCGCCACCGCCGTCACCACCCCGTGCAGCATCACCTTCACAGATGTGCACTCCACCGACTACTTCTACGACCCCGTTACCTACCTCTACTGCCACGGTGCTATCTCCGGCTACGCCGATAACACCTTCCGCCCCGGCAACCTCACTACCAGGGGGCAGTTGTCCAAGATAGTTGTCCTGGCCGAGGGCTGGCCCACATACACCCCGCCTAACCCTACCTTCACCGACGTGCCTGAATCTAACGCCTTCTACAGCTACATAGAAACAGCCTACCACCACGACATCATCTCGGGCTACACCTG
>JBJMMB010000082.1:0-11697 GCA_045805005.1 Chloroflexia bacterium | reverse complement strand
GCCATGCACCGCTTATTAGCGCCCGACGGCCCGCTGTCTTCGGGCAATTGCTTTTTGTTTTCTTGTCATATCGACAACCACTGCGGGCTCGGCCACCGGCTCTTTGGGCTTTTCGGGGTAGACGACGCGTGGGTGGTAGATGCCCTTGAGCATGCTGACGAAGGCTTCCTGGATGCGGGCTATGTCCCGTACGGTCAGGTCGCATTCGTCGAGTTGGCCGTCTTCAATGCGCTCGTTGATGGTCTTGTGCACGACAGACGTGACGGCGTCGTCGGAGAGGGAGGAGGCATCGGTATACAGGGATGGGCTCTCGCTCGCGTCGTTGTTGGCTGCCGCCATCTTGTCTAGCGCACCGCTCTGGGCCATCGCGCGCACTGTGGCCTCTACGCCGTCGGCCAGCATGAGTATGGCGGTCTCTTTGGTCTGGGGTTTGGGGCCCTGGTAGCGGAAGTCCGCCGGGTCGGCGCCGGGGTCTATTTGCAGGGCCTTGTGGTAGAAGTATTTGATGAGCATCGTGCCGTGGTGCTGGGGTATGGCGTCGAGCACTTTCCTCGGGAGGTTGTGTTTCTCGCCCAGCTTCACCCCGTCCTGAACATGCTGGGCGATGATGCGGGCGCTCTCCCACGGGGAGAGGGTTTCATGGACATTGGCGAGGCCCGCCTGGTTGTCGATGAAGTAGTAGGGGCGCTCGGCCTTGCCGATGTCGTGGTAGTAAGCCGACACGCGGGTTAGCAAGGAATCGGCCCCTATCATTTCGGCGGCGTGCTCGGCCAGGTTGCTCACTACGAGCGAATGGTGGTAGGTGCCGGGGGCCTCGTGCATGAGTCTGCGCAGGAGGGGCTGGTCGGGGTGGGCCAGCTCCATCAGGTGGAGCGGGGTGGTGATGCCGAACAGGCTACCCAACAGAGAGAACGCGGCATAGGTGATGGAGGCCGATATGAAACCGTTGACGCCCGCCGCGAGCCACAACATCCAGATGCTGTTAGCGTCCACCAGACCTCCCGAGAGGACGCGCAGCATCAGCGCCGTGAGGAACGAGACCGCAACAATATAGAAGGCTGCGCGAGCGAAGGTGCTCACTCGTTCCACCCTGGTGAGGGTCAGGATGCCTATGAGGCCGCCCACGAAGTAGTAGAGCACCACGTCGAGAGGCAAAGAAGTGCTCAGGGTCATGCCGAGGAGCACGGACATGACGACGGTGACCATAACGGCGAGGTTGGCGTTGAGGAGCACCGCAATTAGCATAGACACGGCGGCCACGGGCAGCAGGTAGGGGAGGAGCGGGTGGCCGGGCAGGAAGAGGCGGGCGACGATTACCGTAAACCCGAGGAGCAAGCCGACCAGCAAGATCTGCCGCTGGCGCCGCCAGACCTGCGGGGAAAACCGGTAGATGTACAGGTGCAGCAGCGCCATGAGCAGGGCCACGATGCCGATGGTGCCCACTATGCTCTGGGGCGGGAGTACGCGGCTGAGCAGCCCGGCCTCCTCCATCTTCTCGATTGCTTCCGGGGTGGCGAGTTCGCCCTGCCGCAGTACGGCCTCGCCCTTCTGCACCGTCTGTATCACAGGCTTGACGTTGTTCGCGGCCGCCTGCTGCCTGTCTTTGGTCTGCTCCTCATCGAGGTGCATATTCACGGCCAGCAGAGGCGCGATAAAGGCTATCGCGGCGGCTTTGAGGTCGCTGCTCAGAGAAGGCACCAGCAGGCTTCCGAGTTGCTGGCTCGTGGCGTCCACGTCCGATTGGCTGGTGAGCCTGCGATCTTTCATCGCTGCGTCGAAGCCCTCTATGACGCCGTTCTCCTGCCAGTGCTGGTAATCGGCGTCATAGAGGCTGAGCAGGAGGTTTGCCTGCTGGGGCGTGATCTGGATGCCGGGGATGTTTGCCAGGCGCTGCTGCTTTAACCCGCTGGGCTCGAACGACTCGTCGTCCCTAACGCTTTGCACCACGGCGAGGGCGTTGATGAGCAGAGAGCGCTGGCGCTGCACGACCGCCGTGTCTTGCACCCACACCTCGTTGGCGGGGTCGTTCATGGCTTTGTCGCGTGCTTTCTCGGTGAGGATCTTCGAGGGGAAGTTAAGGTAAGCGGGCGAGAGTATATCCTGGGGAGCGGGCATACCGGGCCGGATCTCCAGTTGCCCGGGCACGATGGACATCGACATCACCGTGCTGAGCACAACGGTAAGCACCAGGGCGGAAACAACCAGGCGTATGATACCCCGGGTGTGCTCTTCCTGGCCCTCCGGCTCGGCGAGGGCCCCGGCTCGCGGATTGGTAAGGGAGCGTGTTACTGCGCCTTGTGGCTCGACGCGAGTGGGGGCCCCATTCAGCCCACCATGGCCGTTAGGGGGCGACACCGTCCCACCGTCGAGAATGGGGGCACCGTGAGGTACGGCTCCATCGTGGCTCTTTCCCACGCCGGAACCCGATTCACCGGGCTCAAGCCCTCCACCATCCGGCAAACTGTTTCTCTTTTGGTTATTCATGCCTTGTGCCGTCGTTGAGCTTCATAGCGGTGCGGCCACTACGCGAACGGTACACAGCGTGCGAATACATTGCTGTGAGCATTATAACGCAATCCGCTTCGCGGAATTACGAATTACCAATTAAATACGATGCGGGCCAATTAGTAATTCGTAGTTTTGTAATTTGTAATTCCGCGAAGCGGAGCTTACTCGCCTGCCAGTAGCCTCGTAACGACCTTGTTCACCAGGCGGCCGTCGGCGCGGTCTCCGAGGCGACGTAGGACGGCAGGCATGACTTTGCCCATGTCTCGCGGCCCGGATGCACCCACTTCTGCCATCACCTCGCGCACCTCGGCGGCTATCTCTTCCTCGGACATCTGCCTGGGCATGTAGGCTTCCAGCACGGCTACCTCAGCAGTTTCCTTTTCCGCGAGTTCTGTTCGTCCAGCGCGCGCATATATGTCAGCCGACTCACGCCGCTGCTTGATTTCCTTGAGGAGAACCTCTTGCACACCCTCGTCGTCGAGCTCGCCCATGCGGTCTATCTCGGCGTATTTGATGGCCGAGCGCGCCATGCGGATCGTGGACTTGCGTAATTCATCTCCACTACGCATGGCGTCCTGGAGATCTTTCATCAGTTGTTCTTTGATTGTCATGGCTCAGGGACGAGTCGAGTCCAGTTGGCCGCAAACGGCTCGCTGGACCCGTGGAATGTGCTTGAATGAGTTGACCGGCAGTATTACCGGTTTGACTTCAGGATGGCTTTGCGGCGGCGGGCGGCTTCCTTCTTCTTACGCATCACGCTCGGCTTCTCGTAGAACTCACGGCGGCGCGCCTCGGCCAGGATGCCTTCCTGCTGTACCTTTTTGTTGAAGCGCCGCAGCGCGCTCTCAAACGATTCGGTGTCTCCGACTACGACTTCTGTCACTTGTTATCACCCCCCTCTCCCGCAAGCTATGTTTTTCATGGGTAACTACGCAATTATAGGTCAGAGGCCGGTGGGAGTCAAGGTGGACTCCACTCTCCCAAACCCCGGCAGGGAACACCATGCGCCTCGCGTCTAAACGCGCCGGTTAATAGCCCCATGGGGAAGGATGGCGTGGACGCCTCGGACGCCGTTGACTATCTGAGTGATGCGCAGATCTACAACCAGGCTCGCCATAGCGAGGGCTTCGGAGCGTTGCAGGCCGTATTGCTCGTTGAGAAGGTCGAGCATCGCATCCAAGGCAGTGATCGTGGCCTCGTTCAGGTCTTTGTGGAAGCCAAAGGTGATCCAGCCTGCAGCGGTGTTGGCGCGGGGCGTGGTCAGGTGCATGTCCTCATGGAGCCGGAAGGTGAGGTCGACCACGTCCATGGGGCACTCGATGGCTGTGCCCCCGGCCTCGCCGTCGGCCTGCGCCGCGTGGCCGTCGCCGACAGAGAAGAGCCCGCCGGGCACGGCGATAGGCAGGTAGAGTCTGCTGCCCGCGACAAGCTCTTTGCAGTCTATGTTGCCGCCGGAGGGGCGGGGCGGGGACGTGGGGAGAATGCCCGGCTCGTCGGGTGTCATGCCCATGACGCCCATGAAGGGGTGCAAGTCGATCTCGTAGCCCAGGTGGTTGCGGCCAACCATGCGCTCGGCGTCCAGGGTCCAAATGAGGTAGGTCTCGTCCTCGACCACGCCCAGGCGGTCGTTGACTTCGCTCGACCAGCCGCCGGCCACCGTCCAACCATAATCACCGGGGCGCAGGTCGTTGATTTCGATCTCCAGGTTCATGCCCGGCAGCGCGCCCTTGATCTCCACCGGCCCGCATAGGGCGTGGCCGATGTCCAATTGCTCGTCGCGTGGCTCGAACTTGCGGCGCGATGCTCCGGGCGATGCGCTTCCCTCCAGGCCCCAACCCGCGTCGATGGTGCGGAAGCGGACGCGGTCACCCGACTCGATGGTGAGCACGGGCGGGAGGTCGCGGGAGAAGTGACCGTGGAGTGTGGCGCGCTCGGGTTCCATGCGGTAATCAGACATATCCCCTCCTGTCGCTAAGAACTATATGCCAAAAATCAGGTTTGGTAGGGGTACACCTTGTGTTCGCCCCGTACACATCCGGCTAAAAGAGTGCAAGTAGATTTGGGAGTAATGTTCGCTGTAGGGGCAGGCCCCCGTTGCCTGCCCTGTGCGCATACCACGAGCGCAGGAGTAAGCCGCCAGGGCAGGCAACGGCGGCCTGCCCCTACAGAAGGGCCTCTTTCGTGCCTGGACGACCCTGGACTGCACGCACTCCTCCTTAACCCGATGGTAATAGGGCGAACACAAGGTTCACCCCTAACGTGGTTGGGTTTGCGGTATTGAGGCCACTAGGTGCTCTGAGCGGGTCGCTTTTCAAGGTAGTATGAGTAATTCCCGGCGTAGGGGTGCACCTGGCCGCCGGGTTCGATGGCAAGGGTCCTGGTGGCGATCTTGTCGAGGAAGTAGCGGTCGTGGGATACGGCCAGGATCGTGCCGTCGAACTGGTCGAGGGCTTCCTCCAGTACCTCTATGGAAGCGAGGTCCAGGTTGTTCGTGGGCTCATCGAGCACGAGGAAGTTGGCGTCGGTGAGCATCAGGCGGGCGATTTGCAGGCGGCTTTTCTCGCCCCCGCTCAGATGGCGGATGGTGTTGTGCATGTCGCGGTAGGAGAAGAGGAGGCGGCGTAGGATGCCGACGGCGCGCTCCTCGGTCATGGGCTGCTTGAGGGAGCGCACGAACTCCATGGGCGTCCTGTCCATCGGCAGCGTGTCCTGCTCCTGTGCGTAGTAGCCCATGACCACGCTGGCCCCGATCCTAACGGTGCCCGAATCGGGCTCGACTTGCCCGATGATGGTTTTCAATAAGGTGGTCTTGCCGCTGCCGTTGGGCCCCACTATGCCCACGTGCTCTCCATAATGCACCAGCAGGTCGAAAGGCGCGAAGAGTCTGCGCCCGCCCACCGACTTGGTCAGCGCTTTGGCCTCCAGTACCTTCTGCCCGCTCCGCTCGGAGTCGAAGTTGAGCTTGATGCGCTCTCTGGTCATGACGGGCCGCTCCGTGGCTTCGCGCTTGGCCCTCTCCACGCGCTTCTCCATGCTTTCGGCGCGGGGTGCGAACTTGGGGTTCTGCTTGGCCCAACTCTTCAGGTTGCGCAGCACCACCTCCAGCCGCTTGATCTCGTCTTGCTGCAGAGTGTAAAGTTCGTGCCGCTTCAGCAGGCGCTGCTTGTGCTCCTGGAAGTAGTAGGTGTAGTTGCCTGTGTAAGAGGATATCTGGCCGTCCTCCAACTCGTAGATCTTCTTGACCACGCGGTCCAGCAAGTAGCGGTCGTGCGAGATGACGAGGACGGTGCCCCTGTAGTTGGTGATGAACTGCTCCAGCCATGCCTTGGCATCGAGGTCGAGGTGGTTGTCGGGCTCATCGAGGAGCAAGAGGTCGGGAGTTTGCAGCAGTATGCGGGCCAGGTTCACCAACTTCTTCTCGCCCCCGCTGAGTGAGCCCACCTGCTGCTCGTACTGCGCGGGTCGGAAGCCGAGGCCATGAAGGACTTCCTCTACCCTGTGTTCGAGGGTGTAGCCTCCGACGCTCTCGAACCGTTCCTGGGTGGCCCCGTACTCCTCGAGGACCTTCTCCATGGCCTCGGGGTCGGCGGCCACGGTGGGATCGGTCATGCGCGCTTCGAGGTCGCGCAGCCTGGTGCCCAGCGTGGCGGCCTCGGGTGAGACCTCGGCCACGGTCTGGTAGACGCTCTTGGGCAACTGCGCCGGGTCGACCTCCTGCACCAGGTAACCCAGGGTCATGTTTCGGCGGCGGGAGACCGTGCCCTCGGTGGGCGTGTCCACGCCGGCGATGAGCCTCATGAGGGTGGACTTGCCGCTGCCGTTTTCGCCCACCAGGCCGATGCGCTCGCCCTCAAGGATCTCCAGGTCGATCTCATCGAACACCCGGTTCCCGGCGTAGTCTTTGCTCACCTTTGAGAAGTTTGCGAGAAGCATGCTGGCTCTTACTTACCTATTTAGCATAGGTGCCTACCAACTCGCCGTATGCCAGGATGTGCTTGTCCATGGCGCTCTGGAGTTGGGCGGCGGTGGGCTCGGACGGCACATCGGGTAGGATGTCGAGCGCGTACAGTTTGAAGAAATAGTGATGCGTCGATCCGGCCGGAGGGCAGGGGCCTCCATAGCCGAGTCTGCCGGCACTGTTCCGACCCTGCCTGCTCCCCTCCGGGCCGCTGGCGTCAGGGGGGATGCCTTCCGGCAGCGACCGCGCACTGGAGGAGAGGTTGTATATGACCCAATGCACCCAGGTGCCGCCGGGGGCGTCCGGGTCGTCGGCGACGAGGGCCAGACTTTGGGTGGCGGCGGGCGGTTCGCTCCAACTCAGGGGAGGCGATTGGTCTCCGCCGTCGCAAGTGTAGGGCCGGGGGATCGGTTCGCCGGTGTTGAATGCTGAACTCGTTAGGGTAAGCTTCGCGCCCGCGGGTGTCGGGGGGGCCGATGCGGGGGTGGGAGAGGGCGTCGCGCTTGATGCGCAGCCCGCCAGCGCCACGCAGATGCAGCCGATGAGCAGAGTATGTATGCGGACCAAGCGGCGTGCCATAAACGAGACTCCAACGCCCAGGTATGCCGTTTCGCGGCTACGCATATTATACCAGGGATCGGGGGCATCGGGGATCAGTAGGCAGTGGGCAGTAAGCAGTATTTGCCGGTCGCCTCCTGCTGACTGCTGACTGCTGACTGCCGTCGTCCGTTGACGCTCCCGGCGCTTCGCTCATACCCCTGACCTCCAGCCTCTAATATCTGGTACAATACATTGTAGAGGTCTCTCCTCTATATCCCCGTACTAAATAAAACGATATGCTAATTCTGCCTGGGTTGCGCAGGCTCTAGATCACGAGTTATATGATGGTTAGCTTGCCGTCTGGGACGGTCACATTCCTTTTCATAGATAACGAACCCCTCCCAAAAGGGAACCCTGTCAACCGTGGTGGCTCCCTCGGCCGCGACGAGGCCCAGCCCTCCCTCGTCAAGCACGACGAGGTCATTCATCAGGCCATTGAGGCAAACGGCGGCTATCTCTATAAGAGAATTGGGGACGCCTTCCAGGCTGCTTTCTCCACGGCCCCCGACGCCGTGCATGCGGCCTTCGAGGCTATGCACCAGGTAGCGAGCACCGAGCATCGAGTACCAAGTGACGTTACCTCAGTACTCGGTACTCGGATGGCTTTGCACACGGGAGTGGCTGAGCCTCATGAGGGGGACTATGCCAGCCCTCTACTCAACCGGGTGGCTCGGCTCCTGTCGGCGGGACACGCCGGGCAGGTGCTCCTTACCCTCGCCACCCAGGGACTGGCCCGCGATGCCATGCCGCCGGGTGTGGCATTCAAGGACCTTGGCGAGCACCGGCTGCGCGACCTGGCCCGCCCCGAGCGGGTCTTCCAACTGGCGGCCCCTGGCCTGCCCGCCGATTTCCCTCCACTCAGCACATTGGAGACCCGACCTAACAATCTCCCGTTGCAGCCCACACCGCTAGTCGGGCGCGAGCGCGAAATAGCCGAATGCGTGGCCTTGCTGCGCCGCCAGGACGTGGCCTTGCTCACTATCACCGGCGTGGGTGGCATCGGTAAAACCCGCGTGGCTCTGCGGGTGGCTGCCGAGTTGCTGGAGGACTTCGCCGATGGGGTCTACTTCATAAACCTGGCTCCCGTGACCGACCCATCGGTGCTCATCCCCACGATCGCACAGGCGCTGGGCGTGCGCGAGGCGGCGGGCATGAACGAAGCGGGGGCGGGCCAGGCCCTTGCCGCCACGCTTGGGGCTTACCTGGCTGAGAAGCAAATGCTGCTGATGCTGGACAACCTCGAGCAACTGCTGGAATCCCCCCAGACAGCGCCCTCGATATCCGCCTTGCTCAAGGGGGCTCCCCAGGTCAAAGTGCTCGTCACGAGCAGGTCAGCCCTGCGGCTGTACGGAGAGCGCGAGTACCCATTGGCCCCGCTGTCGCTGCCCAACCCCAGGGCCTTGCCGTCTATTGATGCGCTTTCGCAGTACGAGGCGGTGGCGCTGTTCATCGCTCGCGCCCAGGCGGCCAGGCCCGATTTTCAGGTTACCAACTTCAACGCCCCCGCCATCGCCGAGATATGCGTGCGCCTGGACGGCCTGCCCCTCGCCATAGAGTTAGCGGCGGCCCGCACCAAGATACTGTCGCCCGATGACATCCTGGCTCGACTTGGCGGCCGCCTGAAGCTGCTGACCGGAGGGGCCCGGGATTTGCCCGCCCGCCAGCAGACCCTCCGCGGGGCCATAGAGTGGAGCTACGGCCTGCTGGACGAGGGGGAGAAGCAGTTGTTCAGGCGGATGTCCGTGTTCATTGGGGGCCGCACCCTGGAGGCCGCCGAGCGCGTGTGCAACGCCTCGGGCGACCTGGAGATAGACGTGCTCGACGGCATGGCCTCGCTCGTGGACAAGAGCCTTATGTACCAGCGTGAGGCGGCCGGCGGCGACCTGCGCCTTTGGATGCTCGAAACCATACACGAGTACGCGAGGGAGAAACTGGATGAGAGCGGCGAGACGGCTGCCATGCGCCGCCACCACGCGGAATTCTTCCTCGACCTATCGGAGAAGGCAGAGCACGAACTCAAGGCTGGGGACCAGGTCGCCTGGTTGGAATTACTGGAAGAAGAGCACGACAACATACGGGCTATGCTCGAGTGGGCCCTCGAACCAATGCCGGGGGCCGAGGCGATCAGCCGGCAGACGGCAGTCAGCGACCGGCAAATACTGCCGTCTGCCGTCTGCCGGCTGACCCTCGACCTCCAGCGTGTGGAGGTGGCACTCTCCGCGGCGGCGGCTCTCTACCGCTTCTGGGAGACGCGAGGACACCTCACCGAAGGGCGGACATGGCTGGAGAGAGCCCTGGCACGGGCGGACGAGCAAGGTGCGGCTCGGGATGCACTTTATGCGAAAGGCCTCAATGTGGCGGGGAACCTCGCGCTGAACCAAGGCGACTACGCGGGGGCGCAGCGATTCCACGAGGGAGCTCTGAGCATCCGGCGCGACCTGGAAGTTGAGGACGACATCGCAACTTCACTCAGCAACCTGGGCAATGTGGCCTGGGCCCGGAGGAACTTCGCCGAGGCCCGCTTGCTCCAGCAGGCGAGCCTGGATATGCGCAAGAAGCAAGGAGATAAGTGGGGCCAGAGCTATGTGCTTAATAACCTGGCGCTGGTCGCTTACGGCGACGGGCACTACGACGAGGCGTACACGCTGCTCCAGGAGAGCCTCGAACTGCGCAGGCAGTTGAACGATAAGATGGGCGTCGCAGACGCCTTCGTGAATCTCGCTGACGTGGCCTACGACCTGGGCAACTACGCCGAGGCCTTCTCGCTGCAGAGGCAGAGCCTGGCCATCCGGCGGGACCTGGGCGACAAGGTGGGCGCCGCGATGTCGCTTGAGGGTCTGGGAGGTACCGCTGCCCGGCAACCCGACGCGGAGCTGGGGGACAACGCCGCCTCCAAGCGCGCGGCCCGATTGCTAGGTGCGGCGGAGGCCATTAGAGAATCGGTCGGGGCCCCCCGCTTCCCCGACGACTTGCCCCGCTACGAGAGCTACATCGCGGGTGCACGCGACGGCCTGGACGACGCCTCTTGGCAAACAGCCTGGGACGAAGGCCGAGCTATGACCATGGAGCAGGCTATTGCGTATGCGCTGGAGGAGGACTCGTAAAACGGACTCGTAAAGCGTAAAACGTAACGGTGGTAGGGATGCCTGGTTCTAGGGACCAGGAACCAACTACGCCCATATCCTTTACGCTTTACGCCATATCCTTTACGTTTTATGCTTTAGGCCTCATTTTCTAGGGCATAGTCGACCGCCTGCCCCATTGTCATGGCCTGCCCTTCGTCCCAGGCTTTGCGCCAGGTCTCTTCGTCCACCTGGGCTTGGGCGGCGGCGAGATTGCGCTCGTATTCGGTGCGGTCCGCCGGGTCGAGCGGGACGTGGAGGGCCGCGAGCAAGGCGTCCGCTGCTCCGAACAGGCGGGCCGCTCGCTCGGGCTGCTCCAGGCTGCCGGCTACACCCGCCATCCCGGCCAGGCAGAAGCCTACGAGCGGCTTGAACCCGATATCTCTGCCGGCCACGAGAGCCTCGGCGAAGAGGCCGGAGGCCCGTTTGGCGTCGCCCTGGTGGTGCACCGCATGGCCCAGGTTTTGCAAGGCTATCACCAGCCAGTCTTTCCAGCCCGCCGCCCTTACCAGGGACAGCGCCTCTTCGTAGCGGCCGAGGGCTGCGGCGTAATCGTCCTCCTGCCGGTCCACCTCTCCCAGGTTGGTAAGCGGGTAGACCATCCCCGGAGGACTGCCTACATCCCGGAAGAGTGCCAGGCTGCGCTCGAAAAGCCTCCTGGCCGCCGTGTTATCGCCTTCGAGTATTTCCACTGAGCCCTGGTGGTTCAGCATGTAGGCGATGCCCTCTTTATCCTGTATCTGCTCGTACAGGGCCAGGCCCTCGTCTAACAAGGCGCGCGACCGCTCCTGGTCGCCCTGGTGCTGGGCCAACACGCCCGCGCCCTCTAGAGCCCGGGCTCTAGCGAGTATCGAGTAGTGGCCAGTGGTAGTATGCGGAGACTGACCACTGACCACTGGCCACTGGCCACTCGATAGCGCCTTGTCCAACCATTGGCGGCCTTCGGTGATATGGCCGCGGACCTCCCAAAACCTCCAAAGGGCGACTGCCATGCGCAGGGCCGGCTCTGAGTGGCCCGCATCGAGCATCCAGGCGAGCGCAGTTCGCAGGTTGTCGAACTCGGCCTCCAGCGTATCCATCTGCTCCGCTGCCCTGGGTCCGCGTAGCCGGGGCGCGGCCGCCTCGGCCATATCCAGATAGAAGGTCGAATGGCGCTCCCGCACCTCATTCGCCTCCGGGCTCAGCTCCAACTGCTCGCCCGCGAACTCCTTTATCGTTTGCAGCATCCAAAGCCGGGTCTCTCCGTTAGGGCTCTCCCTCCGGTTCAGCAGGCTCTTGTCCAGGAGGGAGGAGACAACATCGAGGATGTCAATTTCGGGTGTCAGGGGTATGAGCGTCAGCGGCGGGAGCGGTAGCGGACGACGGTCGGGGATCAGAGTCTCAGACAATCCCGGGTGCACAGACCCCAGACCAGTGCCCACCGCTTCCACTGCTTCAAGGGTGCCGCCGCCTGTGAAGACCGACATGGTCCCGAACAGGTCTTTCTCGTTGGGCTCCAGGAGGTCGTAG
>JBJMMB010000081.1:0-2376 GCA_045805005.1 Chloroflexia bacterium | reverse complement strand
TGGCCGGAGCCGAGTAGGGTGTCGAAGGTCTGGGATGGGGCTGGGAATGCCTCGGACGTGGCGGCGTCGAGGTCGCCGCTGCGGAGTTGGGTCATGGTCTGGCCGGCATCACTGATGAGCTTGATGACGATCTTGCTGAGGGTGGGGGGAGCTGTGAGGTTGTAGTTGGGGTTGCGGGCCAGGACGATCTCGATGCCTGGGGTCCAGTGGTCCACCTTGAAGGGGCCGTTGGCAACGGGGTTGCGGGCGTAGGGGCTCTCCACGATCCTGTCAGCGGGGATTTTGGAGAGGATGTGGCGTGGGAGGATGCCGCCGACGGTGTTGTAGAGAGGGTCGACCGCGGGGCTGTTGCGGTCCACGAATGCCTTGAGGAAGTTAAAGTGCTCTTTGTCGGGCGTGCGGTTGTAGAAATCACGGGCCTGGGCGAGGGACATGAAGTCGAAGATGATTGTGTAGGGGTCGGGGGTGATGACGCCGGCGACCTCCTCGAAGAGGGTGCGATCTGCCATGGGGGAGCCGGGATCGAGGGCGAGTCTGTGGTAGAAGAGAGCATCGGCTGAGGTGATCTCAGCGCCGTCGGCCCATTTGACGCCGCGCCTGAGGCTGTATTTCACCGAGAGGTGGCGGTCCTCGCCGGAGCCTGAGAAGTAGGCCCCGCCGTTCTCGACGGTGGGCACGTACCAGGCCAGCTCGGGGTAAAGGTTGTCGTGGGCATCGCGGTTGACCAGGCCGTCGAAGAGGGGCTCGGAGGCGAAGCGGGCGACGGAGGTGGTCTCGAAGAGGGGGAAGAGGGTAGAGGGCTCCTGCGACATGGCGACCGTGAGGGTGTCTTGCATGGCGCTGGCATCGGGCGGAGGAGCGATGGGCAGTCTGTCAGCAGGAATGGGAGTGGCGAGGTATTGCTGGACGCCGAGGAGGCCCAATTCCACCTCGTAGGGGGCGGCCTTCTCAGGGTGTAGCTCGAAGCGGTTGCGCTCGAAATACTGCACCGTGTAAGTTTTGCCGTCAGTAGCCGATATCTCCTGGAACTGCTCGCTGAGGGGGAAGCCGAACTGCTTGAGGCCTCCATACCTGTTCCAATACTCCAGGATCTTGCCCGATACCGAGTGGCGCGTCTCCTGGAACCATACCTTGGTCTTGTTGTCCGCGTCTTTTGGTGGGTCTATGCCCACAAAGGCGGCATCGGCGGGGTTGCGCGGCTTGTGGGTGGCAGGGTCGAGCGCGCCCCGGCCGGCGGTGAGGGAAGTTCCCAGGAGGCCGAGGAGCACGTCGTATGGAGGCGGGTTGGGGGGGTGGGCCTCATAGCGAGCGCGCTCGAACCACTGGGTGTCATAGGTCTTGCCGTCGGTGAGGGAAATCTCGGCACGGCGGTCGGTGATGGGGAGGCCATTCACATAGACGTTATTCTGCTCAGTACCCTGGGAGCTCCACACCTCCAGGAAGCGGCCTCCGACCGCATGCCCGTTGATGGTGCGCGAAGCTCCCTGGGCGAGGGCAGGAGGGCCGGGCGGAGGGAGGAGGACGGCGAGAAGGAGAATTATGAATATTGGAGTATGAATTTTGAATTTTTGATTTGGCTTCATTGCGCAAGGCTTGCGACGGCGATAAGATAAGTGCTTGAGATAGTATAATTCAAAACCCAAAATACATGATTCAAAATCACACCGGTTGGGCCGCGGCGTTGTGGGCCTGGCGGGTGGGCTCGGGGAGACGGTAGCCTCGGGTGGTGGCCTGGACGTATTGGACGGCGGTCGGGAGGTCCATCTTGTTGCCGGGGGAGATGTAGAGGGGGTTGGAGCGGGCTTTGGTGCGGAGGGCGGCGGCCAGGACTTCGCCTTTCCGGTTGGTCCACTCGGTCCAGGAGCCGGGTTCGGGGCCTGGCTCGGGGCCGTGGACGGCCAGGGGGGACTTGCCAACGCCAATAGTGGGGAGGTCGATGAGCACGCCGATGTGGGAGGCTATGCCGATCTTGCGGGGGTGGGCTATGCCCTGGCCATCAAAGAAGACCAGGTCGGGCCAGCGCGTGAGCTTCTCGAACGCTGCCAGGATAGCCGGTCCCTCGCGGAAGGAGAGGAGGCCGGGGACGTAGGGGAAGCTGAGGGGCTTCTCGGCGCGGGCCACTTCGAGGACTTCCAGGTCGGGGTAAGAGAGGATCACGACGGCGGCGCGGGCCACGTCTTTGGCGCTCATATCAACCCCGGCGATGAGTTTGACATCGCCGAGGTCGGACGTCAGGGAGACCTTGCCGGCGAGCGACAACTGGATCGCCACGGCCTCCTCCGGGCTCACGTCCCATTTATGAAGGTTTTGGAGGGGTAGATGCATGGGATCGATGCGTAATGCGTAATGCGTAATGCGTAATGGTGGTGGGTTGGA
>JBJMMB010000080.1:0-18733 GCA_045805005.1 Chloroflexia bacterium | reverse complement strand
GAACATGAGCATGTTCAGTCCGCCCTGGGAATGACCAACGACCACGTACGGCCCCGCGACCCTGGCGTTGCTCAGGAGGGCGTGCAACTCCCTTGATATCTGGGTGGCCGTGCGCGGTGCCGGCCCTCGCTCGCTCTTGCCCAGGTTGGCCCGGTCGTAGACGCAGGCACGGGTGAACTTTGCCACCTCGGGTTGGACGGCGTCCCACGTGGCGGACGTGACGCCCAGGCCCGCGTCCATGACCACGGTTGGGCTGCCCTGTCCCACGCAGTTGTAGTAGAGCTTATACCCTGCTACGTCCACCAGCCCCTCTGAAGGCACGGGAGGCGCCGGTTGGCCCGCATATCTTGCCTTGTAGCGAAAAGTGCCGAGTTGGGAGAGGAGCACGTCGTAGGGGGCCTGGTTCTCCGGGTGGAGTTCGAACACCGCACGCTCGAAGTACTGAACGCGGTAGGATTTGCCGTTCAGGTCGCTGACCTCGGTAAACTCGTCGGAAATGGGATAGCCCTGCTGCGCCAGGCCGCCGTGAGTGGTCCAGTAGTCGAGGAACTTGCCGCCCACCCGGTGTCCGGTCTGGGAGAAGAGCACCGAGCCTGGACTCGTATTGGCGCTCTGGGCGGGCGCGCCGTTGGGATAACGTTCCCGGTAGCGGAAGGTGCCCAGTTGGGACAGGAGCACGTCGTATGGCTTGGGTTTGTCCGGGTGGTACTCGAACACCGCCCTCTCGAAATATTGCACCGGGTACGGTTTGCCATCGAGATCGGAGACTTCGCCCATGACCTCGGAGATAGGGTATCCTTGCTGGGCCAGCGCCCCATGCGTGGTCCAGTACTCCAGAAATAGCGCCGTGACGCTCTTGCGCGTTTCCGGGAAGGTGCGGCTGCCGCTTCCTGGGATGGGGTTGGGAGGTTCAACGCGCTGGCCGGCAGGCCCTAACAGAGTGGCTGCACGCGCGGCCGTGGCATGCACCGCCTGCTCGACCGCCCCTAAATCCAGGAGAACTAGGAGCACAACAAGGGCCATGCGGGCCGCCGGGGCCACCCTAAAGAATGGGGCCCGCCCACGCTCCCGTTTGGCCTCAGTACGTCTCTTTGGTATCGGTTGCCGTCTGCGCTCCGTAGTGAATGGCGGTACTTGCATCATCGTGCCCACCTTTCATCGCGATATGGGCGAGGGCTCCTAGGCGTCAAAGAAATACACAAGCAAAACCGCTGTCCGGTTCGGTTCGCGCAAGATAGTTGGGGTTTAGGAGCCCCGGCGACGACACCGGTCCATCTCCGCGTCTACTGTGTCGGTCCGGCAACCAGTTCCAACCAGAACTCACTGAAGCGCGCCCCATCTACCCTCGTTACGACCCGCGTCGGCTTGCCCGAGGCGTCAATCCGCTCCGTGAGCCAGCTGTCCTTTTCCTCGAAGACCAACGGCAACACTTCAATCTCCACACCCTCGTCCCACCCCAAGGCGATGGCGCAGGCCAGCGGATCGTGCTGGAAGTTGATGATGTCGTTCGGCAGGGCTTCGCACATCTGCCCGTACCTGAACTCGAAACGTTCGTCCTCGGCGAACGCCTCTGCCTGGCGTGCAATCAGCCGTCCCAGGCTCCCCGACTTCCGCAAATCCTCCAGCCAGGCCCTTCGGAGGAAAGTCTCGGCAGTTACGGAGAGCGGAATGACTACCGGGTCGGCGTTTTCGAGCACGTACCTGGCCGAATCCATATCTACCTGGATGTTGTAATCGTACTCGTTCCGAAAAGTCGCGAACCCGGGACGAGGAGGGAAGATATAGCCCCCCATCAGATAGAGCTTCGCCCGCTTCAGTGTTCCAGGGTGCCTCTCGTCCAGCAGCCGCAAGTTCGTATACGGCCCAACCGCCATGATCGCGGCCCCCTGCTCGATGCTCTCCTTGAGCAGGCCGATAGCTTCCTCCAGGTCGCCGGGAGCTGGAGCGATCGGCTCGGGCCAATACCTCTCCTCGTCGTGAAAACCCGGCCTCTCACGGTAATAGCCGCCCGATATGTCCGCTCCAGCAGCAATGGGGACGCCTTCTATTTCCACCAGCGACAGTGCAAACCGCACATATCCCGCTCTTCGCCCATTATCGTCCGACACGGTGGTTATTCCGCACAACTCCACACCCGGCCACCGCAACAGCATCGCCAGCGCGCAGAGGTCGTCAATGTCCCCGCCAATGTCAGTGTCGAGGTGTACTTTAGTCATGGGAAACCTACCCTTGCTTACGACATCCTAGCATAAGGAAGGGCAGGTTAGGGAGCCGCGTGGTCATCATCCCCAATATACCCCGTAGTCATCGCCGAGCTCTCGCCAGCCTCCCCAAACGGATCAGGCGAAACCACTATGCGCGCATTGGGGTTCTTGGCGATCTCCCTAAGAGTCTCCACGTAGCGCCAATTCAGCATTTCGACCGGGGTCAGGCCCAAAGTCTGGGCGGTCTCTTTAAAGGACGCTGCCTCGATCTCGCGGAGGTAGGCTTCGCGCTGGAGGCGGCCCGCTGCCGAGAGGCTATCTTTGACATTGTCGGGGAACTCCACGCCGCTGAACGCAACATCGGTGATCTGCACTCCCCAGCGGCGTGTCTTGTCGTTGAGGCGGTTGCGGAGCATGGCGGCTACCTGGTCCTGCCAGTCCGGCACCTCGAAGATGTCTGTCTTGAGGTCTAGCATCGAAAAGACCTCTGCGAGTGTTGACCGCGTGGCCGACTGCGTGGCCTCCTGCCAGTTCTCAGCAGAGTATACCGCGTGGTACACCGCGTCCAGGTCGATGCGGTGCCAGCGCTTCTTACCCTCGGTCACCATGGCACGGATGATCTGGAAGTGCACGATCACGTTGATCTTTAGCTGGGCCAGGTTCTTGGTCAGCAGCTCTTGCTTGCCGCTCTCGTAGATGAACTCCTGAAGAGGCACGTATTCCCGTATCGTTTCCACGCCGGGAACGAGCAGGTGCTGGCCCGGGTGGAGGATGCGGGCGAAGCGGCCCCGTCGCTCGACGACGGCAAGCTGGCCCTCACCAATTACGGTCAGGCCCCGCCTTAAGAGTAATATGGGTATCATCATGCCGGCCACAACCGCCAGCAGCCCCAGGCACTCCATCGGAGCGGAATTCACTCGGTACCTCCTGGGGCGAGTATATCACGTTGTGGCGGTGTGGATTACTAGAAGAGCTTGGGCTGCTCGACCTCGATCTCGTCCTCGGGCCTGGTGGGGTAGGGTACGCCCATGTGCTCGTAGGCGCGGCGGGTGGCTACGCGGCCCCTGGGTGTGCGCGCCAGGAAGCCCAACTGCAGAAGGTAAGGCTCGTACACGTCCATAATGGTGTCGCGCTCCTCGCTTGTGGCCGCGGCGATGGTATCCAGGCCCACGGGGCCGCCGTCGAACTTGTCGATGATCGAGTGTAGGATGCGCCGGTCCGTCTCGTCCAGGCCCAATCCATCGATCTCCAGGCGTTTGAGCGCCTCCTGTGCCACGGGGACCGTTATCTGCCCCTCGGCCCGCACCTGCGCGAAGTCGCGCACCCGCCTGAGGAGGCGGTTGGCAACGCGGGGAGTGCCCCGGCTGCGCAGGGCTATCTCGTGGGCTCCGGCCTCCTCGATGGACACGCCCAGGATGCGAGCGGCCCGCTTGATGATCAACTCCATCGCGTCCATGCTGTAGTAATCCAGGCGGAATGTAACGCCGAAGCGGTCGCGGAGCGGCGACGATAGCATGGCGAGGCGCGTAGTGGCCCCAATAATAGTGAACGGGGGCAGCGTGAGGCGCAGCGAGCGGGCGCTTGGGCCCTTACCAAGCATGACGTCCAGGGCGAAGTCCTCCATAGCCGGGTAGAGGACTTCCTCCACTGCGCGATTGAGCCGGTGGATCTCGTCAATGAAAAGTATGTCGTTTGCCTTTAGGTTGGTGATGATCGAGGCCAGGTCGCCGGGGCGCTCGATGGCCGGGCCCGAAGTGGTCTTCATCGCCACGCCCATCTCGTTGGAAATCACCGAGCTGATGGTGGTCTTGCCCAAGCCAGGAGGGCCGTAGAAAAGGAGATGGTCGAGCACCTCCTCCCGGGCTTTTGCAGCCTCCAGCATGATCAGCACGCTCTCCTTCAGCTTCTCCTGCCCGATATACTCCTGCAGACGCCTGGGCCTCAGCGTTTGCTCGATCTCTTCCTCGTTCTCGCGTGTCTTTGCCGAAATCAGGCGCTCTACCATGGAGTTGACCGCCCCCTTTATTAGAACATATTTGCTACATTATACCACAAACTTTTTGGGTTGTATAGTGGTACCGTGAAGAAAAAGCGTTCTCCGTACACACCAGCTCTGCTGCAACCATATACGTCAGCTAGGTATGGATGAAGGCGTTGTAGATTATCTTGGCCACCTGTCCCTCCTCAGGGTAGACCGCCGACCCAAGTTCACCGATCATGGCGAAACGGAAGCTGCCGGGAGGCGTGGGTGCTGCGATCCCGGCCACCGTACTCCTGGCTCCGGAGACCACGCTGACCAGCAGCAGCGGCACCGCGAGCGCGATGAGCCCGCGCCTTGCCGGCTGTATTGTGGGTGTGACGTTGTGCTCCATTTGATGGCCCACGGTATATTTGATTGTGGCACTTGCGATGAGTTAGGTGATGCCGTCTCGAAGTCAGTAGTCTTGCTTTTTACCACCTGGCAACGGAATAATGCCTAGCAGCTTGCGCTTCCGCCTGGGCTCGCCGAAAGCCCCAAAGAGGCGTGCCGCATATACCTTCGCGCTCGCTCTATCCAGCTCGAATTGCCGCTCTTCTCGGATTGCGTCCTCTTTCTCCCATGTCGTCAGGGCCGTGAAGATGATCACGGGCAGCGCCACCTTCTGCGCCCGGCCCAGGCTGTGCCACTCCGACCTGCCCCAGCGGAATAGCTGGAGCGGGTTCGCGTCGGGGTATGGAGGAACCGGGTAGCCCCGGCCTTTCGAGCTTTTCCTGGCCTGCGCCATGGCCTTGCGGGGGGACACGGGCCAACGGGATGTTGGTCGCAGACCCTCCATCGCCGCGAACTTGGATTTCTGTTGAAGGGTTTTCACCTCGTCTTTCTTCGCCATCAGGGTTCCTCCTCAAACTGGACATCGCCATAACCCAGCCCGTGCAACATAATGCGGAGGGTCTGTTTGACGTTCTCCTCGGCCTTCGATAAAATGCCGTCCTCTTTTGCCGCCTCCACTATCTGTTCCTCGCCCGCCACTCGAAGCCGCGATTCCAGGTTCGGGTCGGGCTTGCTGAGCAGGCCGGTCTGCCGGTCGTACACGTAGGTCTTGTCGTTGTCGAGCTTGCTATACAGGATCTCGGCCCTGGGCAGCCGGATTGTCACCCGGTCACCGTCCACCTTCACCGCGTCAGTCGTAACGCTCCCCAGGTCTACCCCGCCGACCACCTCGCCATGCGCCACCAGCAGTATCTTGTCCGACGTAAGGAAGTCAAAGAGCGGGCCGCTGCTCTTGCCCGTGATGACTTTTTCGAGGTCATAGTGCACCGTCTCCAGCTTGCTCAGCGAGCGGACCTGCTCGATAACGCTGGGGCGACTGGTGTCAATCGTCACGGTTGGAGTGGTAGCAAAGCTCAGGCCCAGTGAGGGCACCAGGCCCCCCAGCTTGCCCAGACCCGACAGGCCGCCTTGCAAGGTCGCGAACGTCAGTAGCATGCAGGAGAAGGCTAGCACTCCGAAAGTAACCGCCATCACCAGGCAGGCCGAGGGGCCGGTCCTGGGGGCTGCGGGCTGAGGACTAACCTGCGGGTTATATGGAGCATTAGCAGGATCGGTCGTGCCCTTGGTAGCAGCAGTTGGGGGCACATCGGGGCCGGCGTAGGCGCGAGGGGCGTACGATTGGCCGTCCTGAGGGTCGTAAGGAAGAATGCGGGCAGCATGTTGGCCCTGGTTTTCGCCTGGTTGGGAGTATCCCGTTGGACCTTGATTGTCCCTGCTCACGTTCGCCTCCGACCCTGTCACACCGGGCCCGAAAAGTATCGCTGAGGCCGGTACTGCAATTATACCAGAACTGCTGCGGGTAGCAAATATCAAGCAGGTACAGTGCCAAGCTCTGTTCCATACAGTTTCGCAAGAGTAGCGAAAAGGCAGCCGCGGGTGCAATTCTTTGTGGGTTGAAAATCGCCTATGTTACAATTGAAGCGATGGTGTGGCTACCAGGAGTAGAATTTGACGAACGACGTTAGCACGGAGCACGCGGACCGCCGCGGGCCGCTCATACCCCCGATACGGATAACGGCCCACGAGCGATGGCGCCTCGTGCTCGTGGGGCTTGCCGTACTCGTCGTGTGGTGGCTACTCGCTCAGTCGTTTGATGCCCTCGGACCCTTCATCTTTGCGCTGGTGCTCGGCTACCTCATGCTTCCCGTGGTGGACAGGCTTGACCGGTTCCTGCCCAGGGCCGCGGCAATACTGGTGGTATACCTTGTTTTCACTGCGCTCGTAGTAGGGGCCACCTGGTGGCTCGCGCCGCCTGTGGGCCGCCAGTTACGGCAGCTTGTGGACGAGCTACCGGCCTACTCGCAGCGCGTCCAAGAGTGGACCGCCAGTGCGACCGAGTGGTACAATTCGCTTCCGTTGTCGCCCGAGGTGCGCCAGTCGATCGAGAATAGCCTTCGCAGTGCCGGCGGGTCCATCGGAGATGCGCTTCGGCAGGCGACGGTGGGGCTCATAAAGCTGGTTTCGAGCACGATGGGCTTCATCGTCGGGCTGGTTATCGTCCCGTTCTGGCTATTCTACGTGCTCAAAGACAAAGACCGGGCGATCGGCGGCATCAACAATATGCTCCCCAGGAGCTGGCGGGGTGATTTCTGGCGCATCGTGCGCATCACGAACGGAGTGTTGAGCAGCTACATTCGCGGGCAGTTGCTCCTGGGGCTCGCTGTGGGGGCTGCCACCACGCTTGGCATGTTCATTGTCGGCGCGCCGTTCCCCCTGGTCCTCGGCATCATCTCCGGGTTTACCGAAGTCATCCCGGTGGTGGGGCCGATCCTGGGCGCCATTCCGGGGCTCGCGCTGGGAGCCTTTACCGGCGACTGGGTGCTGATGCTGAAGATTCTCGCCGTTTACGTGATTGTTCAGCAACTTGAGAACAACCTGCTCGTTCCAAAGATACAGGGCGACAGCGTCAAACTGCACCCGGCAATTATCATGCTGGTGCTGGTGGTGGGCAGCCAGGTGGCTGGCCTTGTTGGTCTCATAGCAGCGGTGCCGGTGGCGGCAATCATGCGGGACATTTACTTATATCTCTACCGGCGCTTCGCGGAGGAGATGACCCCCCGCCAGGCCGAGGCCGGCGTACCCTCGCGCCAGAGCGAGGAGAGCACCCAGGGGCAGAAGCGTGATCAGGCGAATCTTGCCGAGGCGCGAGAATTGCCTGGCATCAACAGCGAGGATGAGCTCATAGCCGACATCGAGGTCGAGGACGCAAGCGGCAAAATCGCGGCGGGTAGCGCCCCCAACGGGCTCGGCCGCGGAGGCGCGAAATAACTAGCGGAGGATCTACACCAAGTTGCAGCAGTCACAAGGGGACCCTGCCCCATCTACAGCCGGCAGGCCCACAAAACAGAATACCCAGCCCAACCCTAACGTGAAGCCGCAAAAGATGCAGCCCTCCTACCGGGCGCGCCCCGCGCCCACGGGTAATGTCTTTGGTCGAGATGTCATCACCGAGCGCGCAAATGCTCACATGCGCTCGGAGAGGCGGCGCAGGCGCGTCCGCATGGCGATGTTTCTGGCGCTGGGTTTCCTCGCCGCCGGGGCCGTAGCCGCCTGGGCATTCCTGCTCAACCCCAAAACGGGGGTAATCACCCAGGTTGCCAGGGTCATTCCCCAGGTCTTCATGACGCCAGTCCACGAGCGTCCCGCGTTGGAGCCGAATGCCACGCCAGTACCGGTTGTGTTCCCCGAATGGGGTAAGGAGCCGGTAAACATCCTACTGCTAGGGCTCGATTATCGGCCCAAGGAAGAGGACACGCGCTCCGATACCATGATAGTGGTGCACATCGACCCCGTGGCAAAATCCGCGTCCATGCTGTCAATCCCCAGGGACCTCTGGCTCACGATTCCGGGGCATGGCGACGCCCGCATCAACGCGGCCTATCAACTCGGAGAGAAGGAAGCCAACTCGCCCGGCGCGGGCCCCGGGCTGGCGATGGCCACGGTTGAGGACAACTTCGGTATCAAAATCCACTATTTCGCCCAGGTCGATTTCAGTGGCTTTGAGCGGATCGTGGACACCATGGGCGGTGTGACCATTGACGTGCCCAAGCCCCTTGCCGACAGCGACTACCCCCTCGCCCAGAACAGCTACGGCACCACGCGCATTTATGTCCCGGCGGGCCTTCAACACATGGACGGCAGGACGGCCCTCGAATACGCTCGCTCTCGACACTCGGATAGCGACCTGGGGCGCAACGCACGGCAGCAGCAGGTGCTCCTGGCCCTCCGCCAGCAGGGGGTAAGCCTGAATCTTATAAGCCACATCAACGACCTCCTGGCCCAGCTTCCCGACACCGTCAAGACCGACCTATCGGTAATGCAGGTGGGCTCGCTCGCGCAACTGGCAAAGGAGATCGATAAGGACTCCATCCAGACGCTGGCGATCGACGCCGATATGGTTACCGAAACGTTCGTCAACGGGGCCGACGTGCTAGTGCCCAACTGGAACGTGATAAGGCCCAAGGTCCAGCAACTCATGGCCAACCCCAAACTGGCAAAGGAAGCCGCCCGCCTCTCCGTGCAGAACGGCACTACCACCTCGGGCATAGCCCGCAAGCTGCAAGACGAATTGTTGACCGACGGCTTCGACGTCGTCGACCTGAGCGCCGCGCCGAACCAGGGCACGTACCCGCACACCACAATCACCGATTACAGCAGCGGTAAGGAGCCCAACACCATCCAGGCCCTTGCCAACCGGCTGGGCATCAGCCCCTCGAGCGTCAAGACCGGCGACCCGGCGAAGGCTCCAAAGGCCAACACCGACGGTCTGCCTGTTGATATCGTAGTGGTGGCGGGAGACGATAGGCTGAAGTGACGCGCGATGGTGGCGACAATTTTGGAAGGTGATTTGAAGTGCTAACAACTGAAGCGCGTAGCGATGTGTCTCGCGATGGCCCGCGGACGGCCTGGAGGATGATTGTCGATTGGGGGCTGCCGGGAGCACTGAACATGGCGGTAGATGAAGTCTTGCTCGATTCGGTCATCGCAGGTGGACCGCCTACCATCCGTTTCTACACATGGGAGCCCGCCGCACTATCGCTGGGGGCAAACCAGGCCCTGGGCGAGGTGGACCGGGCTGCTTGCGAGAGGCGGGGCTTTGATGTAGTGCGGAGAACGACCGGTGGGCGGGCCGTGCTGCACCAGCACGAGCTTACCTACTCGGTGGCCGTCCGCGAGAACGACCCACTCGTGTCGGGTGGCGTGGTAGAATCGTACCGGAAGATCAGCGCGGCCCTCGTTACCGGGCTGCGATTGCTGGGCGCGGAAGTAGCTCTGGCCCCCCCGGACAGGGCCATGCACAGGGCGCTCGCGCTCTCCATGAGGGCGCAGCCCGGCGCATCGGAGGACAAACCGTCGGGCAGCCATGGGGCCATTTGCTTCGATGCGGCCTCAGACTATGAGCTGACCGCCCGGGGCCGCAAGCTGGTGGGCAGCGCTCAGGCCAGGCGCGGCGGGGCCCTGCTGCAACACGGTTCTATCTTGCTTGACATAGATTGGGACGCCTGGGCCGCCGTGTTCGCCTATCGCTCGGAAGCGGGGCGGCAAAGGGCAGCTCAAAAGCTGCCCCTCCGCATGACCTCCCTGAGCGAGGAACTCGGCAGGCCGGTTACGGCTCACGAAGTCAGCCAGACAGTCCGGCGAGGCTTCGCGGAGACCTTCGAGATCGACCTCGGGCCCGGACGGCTTACATCAAGCGAAATTGAGGCCGCGCAGCGGATTGCCACGGAGAAGTACGGTTCTGACGCGTGGACCACCCGCAAGTGAAAAGTAACGGGAAATAGTACAATGGATATGAAATAAACCGGACACAGGAGAGTCTTAGATGGCAGATGAGCAGGGGAATACAGAGTACGACATAGCGATAGTCGGCGCGGGGCCGGGCGGATACGTGACGGCGCTTTACGGAGCGCTCAAGGGCGCCAAGATCGCCCTCATCGAGAAGGACAGGCGGCTCGGCGGCACCTGCCTCCTGAGAGGCTGCATACCCTCCAAGGCTATGGTGAAGACTGCCGAGCTGATGCTTGAAATGCGCCACCCCGACCAGTACGGGCTGTCCCTGGAAGGGAGCGTCAGCCTCGATTGGGAGCGCACCGTGCAACGCAAGGACAAGGTGGTCGATGGGCTGGTGAATGGCCTCAATGGCCTGATGAAGTCTCGTAAGGTGGACGTCATCCAGGGCACGGGTACCATCATCTCCCCCGGCCTGGTGCGGGTCGACGGGCGCGAGGTACGCACTCGCAATATCGTGATCGCCACCGGCTCGGGCACGCTGCTCGCTTCTGACGTGCCGGGCGGGAACCTCCCCCAGGTGATCACGTCCGACCAGATCCTGGACGCGGACCTGACGATGCATGCCCTGCCCAACCCGCCGGAGAGCATCATCATCGTAGGTGGCGGCATCGTCGGTATGGAGTTCGCGTCGATTTTCAATGCCTACGGGGCGAAGGTCACGGTTGTGGTTTCCTCTCCCCGCATATTGCGCCTTGTTGACGAGGAGATAACCCGTCGCTTCAGCCAGGTCGCCAAGGGGCATGGCATCGAAACGGTTACAGGTTCAGAAGTGGTGAACATGGTCGAGCGCGAGGGCGGACGGGGCTTGAAGGTCACGATCAAGAACGCTTCGTCCGGAGCCGAAGAGGTGCGCGAGGTTGACAACGTGCTCTGGGCCAAGGGGCGCTTTCCGTACACCCAGGGCCTCGGGCTGCGCGATCTGGGCATCGAGACCCACCGCGGCTACATCCCGGTTGACGAGCGGATGATGACCTCGGTGCCGGGCATATATGCCATTGGCGACGTGGTGCCGGGGCCGATGCTCGCGCACGTCGCCTCATACGAGGGCGAGGTAGCGATCGATAACATCCTGGGCCACTACCGTGCCGCCGACTACAGCGCGGTGCCCGACGTGATCTTCACCATCCCGGAAATCGCCTCCGTTGGCCTCATGGAGGCGCAGGCTAAAGACCTCGGCATTCCGGTGCGGGTGACCAAGTTCCCTTTCGCGGCATTAGGCCGGGCTCAGGCCATAGGTGAGCCGAACGGCATAGTGAAGATGGTCTGCGACCCAGGCTCTGGAGTTATACTCGGTGTGCAGATACTGGGAGCCCACGCCTCCGATGTGATCGCCGAATGCACCCTGGCTGTGCAGCAGGGCATCACCGCCGAGGAGCTATCCCACACGATCCACGCGCACCCGACCATGCCGGAAGCAGTCCAGGAAACAGCCCACGCCCAGGTGCTCGGCTCCCCTATCCACACCAACCGCTAAGCTCCCCAGGCTGCGCCCGCATGGGATCGCATAGAAAAAACCGCCAGGACGCCAGGATCATATTGAGCACAGAGGCGGCGACGCCAACCACCACCGGCCTCTCAAGCCCGGCAACCGGATAAAACCAATGATGCGCCCGATTCCCAGCACTCGGTACTCGGTATTCGGTACTCGGAGCCTGACCCTTGACGCCTGAGGTTGCCGTTATAGGCGGCGGGGTTATGGGGCTTGCCACGGCATACTCGCTCTTGAAGCGGGGCGTTCGGGGCGTGGTCGTGCTGGAGCGCGACCGGGTTGGGAACGACCGCGCGGCATCGACCGATAGTTCCAAGGCGATACGATATGAGTACGCGGAAGACGAGCTCTATTCGCATATGGTCGGACGCTCGCTGGAACTGTGGGGCGATCTGGAGCGGGTGAGCGGGCGCGAGTTGTATGTCAAGTGCGGCGTGGTGTGCTGGGGCCGCGGAGAGGACAGCTTCGCAAAGAGGTCCTACGAAACCCTCCGACGGATGGGGATACCCATTCAGCAGTTCTCGCCCGAGGAGCTTTGCAGCCGCTTCCCGCAGTTCGGCCTCGCCGATATGACCTATGCCACCTACAACCCGGAGGGCGGATTCTTGCGTGCTTCGGAGTGCGTGGCGGCCCTGGCTCATGAAGTGAGGCGGTTGGGCGGCGAGATTCGCGAGGGGTCGACGGTCACCAACGTTCGCCCGGAAGGCTCGGGCCACACTCTGTTGCTGGCCGGCGGGGGCGAATTCAAGGCTCCAAGAGTGGTGTTGGCTGCGGGGGCGTGGGGAGCAAAGCTCCTTCCCAGACTTGGGCTGAAGGTGCCCATGACAGCACACAAGCAGCAGGTCGTGTATATGAGCGGTCTTGGGGCCGAGTTCCAGCCTGGACACTTCCCGGTCTTCCTCAATCTCGACCACGAGTTCTACGGTTTCCCGCTCGACGCCGCCGGGCTGCAAAAGTCCTCGATCCACCTGCCCGGCCCAATCATAGACCCTGACCTCGACTTACCCACCGATCCCGAGTTCACGGAGACGGTCTTGTCGCTGCTGGAGCAGTACATCCCACCGGCGGCAAAGGGGAAGGTAGCCCTGGCGCGCACCTGCATGTACGCGATGACCCCGGACGAGGATTTCATCATCGACCACGTCCCCGGCTTAGCAAACGCCGTTGTCGCCGCCGGCTTCTCCGGCCACGGCTTCAAGTTCGGTCCCCTCATCGGCGAGTTCTTAGCCTCCCTCGTGCTGGCCGAGCCTCCCGAGTTCCCCCTCGACAAGTTCGCCATCATACGCTTCACCGGCCGGAACGAACACTGATCCCCTACCCCTCACACCCAACGCCCTACCCCTGACCTCCGACTCGCAACGTTCCTCCTCGCAATTGCGTATAATAGTATGTAAGAGGCGGCAATTGTCGCCTGGTTTGAGTGTATACTGCGCAACAGAGGTGTTTGTAAATGCCGTTTCTATTTTTCAACTCAGGTTACTTCCTGTACGTGTTCCTCCCCGTGTTGGTCATCACGATGCTGGCCACATGGTGGGTCAAGAGCGCGTTCCGTAAGGCCTCGCAAATCCCTAACATGCAACGAATAACGGGCGCTCAGGCGGCCCGCCGGATACTCGATAGCGCGGGCCTGACCTACATAAACATCGAGCCCACCGCGCCAATCCAATCGCGTCAGGCTGCTGCTGCGTCCCCCACGCTTGATGACCACTACGACCCCAAGCAGAAGGTTTTGCGCCTGTCGCCCACCGTGTACGCCGAGGCGTCTGTCGCGGCCCTTGGCGTGGCCGCTCACGAGGCGGGGCACGCTATACAGGACGCCCAGGGCTACCCCTGGATGCGGGCCCGAGCGGCTATAGTCCCCGCAGCCAGCATTGGCACCAACATCGGCTGGATCCTGCTCTTCGCCGGGCTTATCTTCCATGCCACCGGCCTGGCCTGGCTGGGCGTGCTCGCATTCGCAATGGGCACCCTCTTCGCCGTGCTTACGCTCCCGGTGGAACTCAATGCCAGCACCCGCGCTATGCAGATGCTGACCGCGAACGGGCTGGTGGACAGGACAGAGTACGGGCAGGCTCGCTCGGTCCTGACCGCCGCCGCTTTCACCTACATCGCCGGCCTTGCGGCCTCGGTCCTCAACTTGCTTTACTACGTCATGCTGGTCAGCGGCATGGGCCGCAGCCGCAACTAACTCTGATAAAGGTTACAACGCCACCCTCGGACTCCGGTCCGAGGGTGGCGTTTTTTGGTATAATTACTATTATGAGCCAGGCAATCCCCATTTCGCCCGCACCCGAGTTGCTCCGGAGTCGTGCGCGAAACATATATGACCTCTCGCCCGAGGCCTTCGCAGGTGTCCTGGGGGCCTGGGGAGAGCCTGCCTACCGAGCTGACCAGGTGCTGCGCTGGCTCTATAAAGACCTTGTCACCGACTTCGCGCAGATGACCAACCTGCCCGCGACCCTCCGAGAGCGCCTGGCTGCCGAGTTCAGGTTGGGCTCGACAGAGTTGGTCGCGCAGAAGATTTCGAGCGACGGTTGGACCCGGAAAGTGCTCCTCAAGATGCGCGACGGGAACACCATCGAAGCGGTGCTCATGCTCTACCACGACCGCGCCGCGGTCTGCGTCTCCTCGCAGGTGGGCTGTGCGATGGGCTGCACCTTCTGCGCGACCGGGCAGATGGGCTTCACCCGGAACCTCACCGCTGGTGAGATCCTTGAGCAAGTCCTCTGGTTCAATCGCTGGCTCAGGGAGCACCCCAGCGCTCGGAGGTCGGCGATCAGCGGTCAGCACCCAGGCAACCGGCAAACTCCGGCCCCCGACCCCCAACCCGTGACCCCCGATTCCTGGTTCGTGTCCGCCGGCCCGGGTGAAGAGCCCTCCGCGCCGAAGCCGCTGACGGCGGTGACTAACATCGTCTTCATGGGCATGGGCGAGCCTCTGGTTAACTACAACAACCTGTGGAACGCCATCCGGACGCTCAACTCCCCACAGGGGCTGGGCATGAGCGCCAGGCGTTTGACTGTATCGACCGTCGGCGTCGCCCCACAAATGAGGAGGTTCGCCCGCGAGGCCCTGCAAGTCAACCTGGCTGTATCGCTCCACGCGCCCAATGACGAGTTGCGCAGCAGCATGATGCCGATGAACGACCGCTATCCGGTGGCGGAGCTTATCGACGCCTGCCGCGACTACGTGGAGGCTACCCACAGGCGCATCACCTTCGAGTATGTGTTGATCAATGGCGTCAACGACGGATTGGACCTGGCCCGGCAACTTGCCGCCCGGTTGAAAGGGCTGCTGTGCCACGTCAACCTGATACCCCTCAATCCGGTTCCAGGCACCGGAATGCGGGCCACACCCCGCGAGCAGGTGTTCGCCTTCCAGAAGATCCTCGAGGACGCGGGCGTCCCAACAACCGTGCGCATCGAAAGGGGAGTGGACATCGCCGCTGCTTGCGGGCAGCTAAAGGCAGAAGAGCAGCCGGGGGCTCGCCATAGATCACTGAGCCCCGAGCTGGTGCAGGCTCACGTCGCAGCCGACCTCGCCGCGGCTGAAACCTGATACATGCGGGCCAGTGTCCTGGTCTGATCCGCTCGTTAGAACCATTCGTGTACCGCCGGTGGTATTACCTTTGGCACGTAGCACGAGCGCTCGGTTCTGAGTCTTGCCTTCCAAACATCAGGGGCTAACTCAGAATTTGGACCCTCTTATGGCGAGGGCCGCCTTCGGAGAGATACTAATGTCGGAATTCCGCGAATTTGAGACGCCGCAGCGCGAACCTGAGCAGCGGACCCCACCTGTCCGAGTCCGCCCAGGGCTGGAGCCTATCCCGATTCTGGACGCTGCTGACACTATCAATGTGGAAATCGAAATCTTGAAGGAGTCGTACGACGAGATCCTCCGCGTGATTCGCGACAACGAGTGGGACGTTGACGAAGGCCTGCGTACCCTGCTGTTGACCGGCCTCGGCTACCAGGACGGCAGGCTCCGGCTTGGAGGCATCGAGAGCGACGGCGTCGACGGGAAAGCTGCACGCGTCGACCGGCTGGCCAACGACCTGGCAGCTTACCACTCTATGTACTCGGTCATGAAGTACAAGGCGTTCAAGCTCTATAAGGTGAACCAGGTGCTCGACTTCAATAACTCCGGCCTGCGCGCAGCCGAACGTATGTGGGAAGGCTGGGCCGAGGTAATGCGCCGGCAGCATGCGGACCTGCAGGCTGAGGTGGAGCGTCTTCGTGCCCGGTTGTCCGAATTTGAAATAGACTCCCTCGCCGCTGAGGCGGACAACGCCGGTGACTTCTCTGCCAGAACTCCGGCAGATCACTCTCCAGCTTCGGCGACAGCGGGAACACATGGGGATACGGCCGTAAACTCAACGCCGGACGCGGAATCGGGCAACAAATTGTCCTTCATCGAGCGTGTGAGGCGCTTCTTCAGGTCCGACTCGTAGGGCATCGGCGAAGCGGTGGAAGCGGACGACCCCCGGTGGCTGCCCTTTTCGCATACCCAACCAAACCCTGTAGCGGCAGGCCCCTGTTGGCCGCCCTCGTCCCCTCCCGCTATTACTTGTTTTCCCTTCTACCGGTAGTGACCTGCCACACATACAGCACGCGCTGCACGGCGGTAAATTGTGTGCCCACGGCCAGGAAGACGAGCACCCAGAACAGCAGCACCGTTTGGAAAATCAGACCGATTGCCAGAAGGACCAGACGCTCGGGGCGGGCGAGGATGCCTACCTCATTGTGGATGTGCAGCGCTCCGGCGCGTGCGCGAGTGTAGCTGATCATCATAGAGCCGACCAGGATCACATAAATAAGCACGATCTCCACTATGTTTTGCGTGCCACCTTGGTAATAAAAGTGGAGGAGCAGACCCAGCAAGACCAGGGATTCCGAGTAGCGGTCTACCACCGAGTCGAGGAAAGCGCCGAAGGTGCTCATCCGGTTGGTGATCTTGGCCAGCGCTCCGTCGAGCATGTCGAACAGGCCCGCCACTATGATCATTATCCCTCCGGCCACCAGGTGGTCGGTCGCCAGCAACACCGCCACAACTACGTTCAACAAGAGCCCGAATATCGTCAGCATGTTGGGCGTGATCGGCGTCTTGACGAAGATTTGCGCTGTCCTGCGCGCCATGCTGCGTGCCCAACCCTGCAGCAACTGTGTTAGCAAGTACCCCCTCCTACCATTGTTTCGGGCGCTGCGATCCAGCCTCCAAAGTCAGTTCGCCATAAGCGCGGACCCCTAACTTCGGCTCCACCCAAACTAAAATGGCCCCATACAAGGGGCCATTATACCATAGCTGCTACTCTGGGCTCTGGGCAGTCCTCTTGAGCCCGGCCCAGGAGCGCCGTTGCTTCACGGGTTGAGCCGCGCGGGTGCGGGCAAGCACCCTTTCATAGAAGGCCAGCACCCGCCCGGCCACACTGGGCCAGT
Source organism: Chloroflexia bacterium (assembly GCA_045805005.1). Classification (GTDB taxonomy): domain Bacteria; phylum Chloroflexota; class Chloroflexia; order QHBQ01; family JADMIH01; genus JADMIH01. Next base: position 1,783 of record JBJMMB010000080.1, on the reverse strand, counting down.
CGTACTGCATGGCTGTGCGCTTGCCCGCCTGCCCCATCTGGTGGCGCAGCTCGGTGTCGCTCAATAGCCGTACCAACCCGGTGGCGATAGCAGCGGGGTTCTTCGGCTCGGTCAGGAACCCCTCGCGGCCATGGGTCATCACTCCTGAGTAGCCCTGAATGCGGCTCGCTACGATAGGCGCTCCTGCTGCCATCGCCTCCAACAGCACCACCCCGAAGCTCTCCCCGCCAACAGAGGGCGCACAGAATATGTCGCAAGACTGGTAGTATCGCGGCAGTTCGTCGTCCGACACGAAGCCCGCGAACTCCACCTCCATGGCAGAGCCCGCGGAACGAAAGATTGTGCGACCGGGCTGGGTGTAGTCGCGCAAAGGCAGCCAGTCGGCCACCTCATCGGGGTCGCCCCCGCCGGCCACCACAAGGCGCAGGTCCGGGAAATATAGCTCGACAAGCGGTAACGCCTGCAAGAGCCACCGCAGGCCCTTGCGCTGCTCCTCAAAGCGCCCCACGAACAATATCGTGGGCCTCACGCCGGCCATGGAGGGAACCGGCTCCATAGGCCTGTCGAAACGCCGGGCGTCCACGCCGTTGGGTATGATCTCGTAGTCGCCCCCGAAATACTGCGAGACGTACTCGAAGGCGGCCGCTGAAACGGCGATACGCCCATCAAGGCGGTCGAAGAAGCGGCGCAGGAGCGGCCGGCTCAGCGCGTAAGCGGTCGACATATCCCCAAAAGCGTGAAAAGTGCCCACCTTGGGCGCGGTCCCGGAACGAAGCACCAGCAGCGGCACGGCTGGCATCAGCGGCTCGTGCAGATGGAGGATGTCAAAGCGCTCGGCCCGCAAGATGGCCTTGATAGTGCGCCCCAGGTCCGGGGACAGGGAGATGCGAGCGATGGAGCCGTTCGCGGGCACCTGCGTAACCGCGCCGAGGGCGTACACGTCCGGGGGCAAGTCCCCACGGTCGGACGAAAAGGGCGCCAGTATCCTGGTCCGTTGCCCAAGCGCATTGAGCTCCGCCGACAGGTGCTTGATGTGCTCGGTGACTCCACCCTGGTTCGCGTAGTCATAGGGCGAGACCAGGCCGATGTTCAGGGTGCGCTGAGAAATGCCGCTCGGCGACTGAGGGTTATTGCGTTGTGTATATTGCGTGCCGGTTGCACCCGAAGCCTGAATGTTAGGACCCACTTCCCTTACTCCTCCACGCAATACTTGATAGGCAATAACCTCGTCTCTAGACGTCGCTCCGCTCCGAGGTCCGCGACTTGAGGTGCCTGCCCACGGCGCGTGTCACCTTATAGGTCGGGTGCACGATCATACTCTTCCACAGGTTCGGGGCTGCGATCTGGCCGTGGTCGCGCAGGTTCATGAAGGTGCCACCCGCCTCGGTGGTCTTGTCGCGCATCGCCTGGAGCAGGTCCTCCACCGATCTGCCGGGGAAGTAGGTGTATCCCTTGCCAATCATGGAGAGTGCGTGTGCGTCTGAGCCCCCGAACTCCGGCAGGTTGAGCACTGTGCTGTTGAGTTCCTTCACGCGGTTGTGCGCCACCCGCCCTGCGTACGACGGGTTGAACGTCTCGATGCCGTGGAAGGGGTATTTACCCTCGTTTGCCGCCAGCAGTGCCTTCTCGCGGATCGACGTGGTGAGCCACGACAATGGGTGCGGTGCGATCAACATGCCACCTGCTTCGTACACTGCCGCCAAGGTCCACTCCAGCGAGCGCAGCATGGGGAACTCCTGGGTGACGAATAGCGCCAGCAGGTGCCCCTGGCGGGTGGTGATCT
>JBJMMB010000079.1:0-6549 GCA_045805005.1 Chloroflexia bacterium | reverse complement strand
TTGGCTCCCAGTTCTGTGCCGTCCGGCCCGATCACCTTCACTTCAACGTGGAATAGCGGTCTGCCCACCGACCCCAGTTTTTGCTTCACCAGCTCTTTGGGCAACCAGAAGGTGTTGGGGCCCGACTCGGTCATGCCGTACCCGGTCTTGAACTCTATACCCTTCTCCCACCATTTCTCGAAGATGGGCGGCGGGCAGGGAGCGCCCCCGCTTACTACCCAGCGTACCTTCGAGAAATCAAAGCTCTCCCAGCGTGGGTGCTGCTGCATGGCCGTGAAAATTGTGGGCACTGCGAAGAAGATGCTGATCGGGAATCGCTCAACCAGGTCGAATATTTGGTCGACATCCACGCCTGTGCAGACGATCGACGTGCCTCCGACGTGCACCAGCGGGGCCGTCAACACATTGAGCCCACCTGTGTGGAACATCGGCATATTGCAGAAGGTAAAGTCGTGCTCCGATATGCCCCAACTCATTACCGTGTTGATCGAGTTCCAGGCGATGTTGCCGTGGGTAAGCACGGCGCCCCTGGGCAGGCCCGTGGTCCCGCCTGTATAGCAGATGACCCAGGGCGAATCCCACGTGAGCTCGACGGATGGGTGCGGGCTGTCGGAGAAGCTATCGCGGTCGCGAAAATCGCGGTCGGAGGGGTCTGCCTTCGCAGCACCGTCGAGGGCCACGAAATGCCGCACGCCCTCAACCCTCTCCCTCAAACCGGCTGCCTGCTCTGAGAAATCGCCGCCGTAGAGAAGCACCGCAGGCGTAGCCTCGGCCAGCAAGCCCGTGAGCTCATGCGGGGTGAGCCGCCAGTTGAGCGTCTGCATGATCACCCCCAACTTGCCGCAGGCGAACCAGATGTCCAGGTACTCCACACAATTCACAGACAGCACCGCAATCAGGTCACCCTGCTTCACGCCTAGCGATGCCAGCCAGTTGGCCGTGCGGTTGGCCGCGCGGTTCCACTCCTTGTAAGTTACCGGCCGAAAGTCGCGTTGGGCATCGAGCAGCGCCACCCGATTTGGTGTCAGCAACTCCCTGCGGTACAGCCAATCTCCGACGTACACCTAATCCGGCCCCCATTTCACTACGCTCGCTCCCCAAGCATAGCCAACGCCCGCTGCCACCATGACCATCAGGTCTCCGTCCCTTAGGCGCCCTGTTTCCAGTCCCTTCTTGATGGAGAGGGCCTGGTCTTGCTGGCCCACGTGCCCGAACTCGTCAAGGTAATAGGTACGGTCCTCGGGTACACCCAGTTCTCTCAGGATGAAATTGTGCGCCGACCTCTTCATGTGGAGGATATTGAGGTAGCCGATGCCGGCTCGCGTGTGGCCGCTCTGCTCTAGCGCGGTGTCCGTTACGCGGAGGAAGTTGCGCATAGACACCTCGTCCAGGCGCTCCTTCATGCCCTGGGGATCCGGCACGTCCAGCCGGTTACGGCGCGCGGCGATGGCCTCGGCCGTGATCGGCTCAACCGTGCCGCCGGCCGGTATTATTACATCGTACGAGAAAGAGCCGTCCACGATCACGAAAGAGGTCAGCAAGCGGTTGCGCGGGTAATTCTTGCGCAGGATAAGTGCGCCCCCGCCTGCGCTCAGGTTGATGACGAACCTGGCGCGCTTATTAGAGTAATCCACCAGGTCCCCGTTGCGGTAGCCGCCTGCAATCAACACGGTATTCACGCCGGGGTCTGTGAGCATGAGAGCCTTCGCCATCTTCAGGGCGGCAATCGTGGTGCTGCAGCGCATCTGCACGTCGAGCGCCCAGGCCCTGGTCGCGCCCAGATCATACGCCAGCCTGATACCCGCGGTCCACAGCGGGTACTCTTTATACTCTTCGGTCGTGCAAAGCACCAGGTCGATGTCGTCTGGGTGGATACCGGCGTTCGTGAGAGCATCCTGCGAGGCGCGCAGGGCCATATAGTTCGTATGGTCGTCGGGCCCCGCCACGGGCTTGCGGACCAGCCCGAACTTGTTGATGATGACGTCCTCAGGGATCCCCGTTAGGCGCGCGATTTCCGCCCCGGTGATATACCCCTCCGGTATATACGTACCGACGCCCGCTATGCCAATTGGGGCTTCGCCAGCGCTCTGTGTCATTGCTTTTAGAGAGGCACAACCAATCCGTGGGGTACTTCCTACTGTAGCTTATGCAGCTTATCGAGGCCTGATTCCCACGCAGCAACTCCATAACCTATTGAGATGCATCGATTGGTCCACCACTCCAATTATCGTCAATTCACACTGCCGGGGCAAGCTGAAAAAGGTTAGGACCTGGATGCACCAACACCCAACACCCGACCTTTAATCAGGTGCTACCGAAGACGTATTGACAAGTGTAACCAAATGCCGTATATAGTAGTAGTTATAGCAACTACTAAGGATAGTTCGATGAAAGATAACGATACTGCGCTGTTGCTCCAGCGGTTGGGGTTCGGAGATTACGAAGCGAGAGCCTACATTGGCCTTCTCCGGAATGGAGAGATAACCGGTTACGAGCTTGCCAAAGTCTCGGGCGTACCCAGGGCCAATGTGTATGAGGTCCTCCCCAGGCTCGAAGCGAGAGGCGCGGTCGTGCGGGTGGACTCCCCTTCGGGCGCGCGCTACTCGGCGGTGCCTACCTCCCAGCTCATGCCACGGCTCGCGGATAGGTTCAACGATGACCTTGCCGCTGCTGAGGAAGCGCTACTGGACAAAGGCCCTGTGGCAAACCAGGACTACTCGTGGAACGTGGAGGGCTATCGCCCGGTTATCGATCATGCTCGCACCCTGGTAGACGATGCGGAAAACGAATTGCTGCTGGCTGTCTGGCCGCAAGAAGCGCGTGCGCTGGCCGCCTCCGTCTCCGCGGCTGAAGCGAGGGGCGTGCCCGTAACCACGCTTTGCCTCGCAGGTTGCGCGCGGGAGTGCGGCAACTGCCATGGCAATATCTATCGCTATCGTCTTTCACCGGAGGAAGGCAGCCGTTGGCTCGTGGTGGGCGCTGATGGTAAGGAGATGCTCGCGGGAGAGATCGACAATGACCCGGCTGACGACGAGGCTTACGCTATACGCACCACGCACCGCATGCTGGTGGAGTTTGGCGGCTGGTACGTGCGCAACAGTATCGCGCTGGCTACCCTGGTCTCCGACCTGGGAGACCGGCTGCCCGGCATACTCAGTCCGCACGCTGCTCAAGTGCTCTCTTCCCTGAAACGAGGCGGCCTGGCCGCGGGCTGGCTGGAACAGATGCGCGACGCCCTCCACCGCCCGCCCACCACACCACCCGGCAAAGAGGTAACAAATATCAACGACTGAGAGCTAAGTGGCAACACGAAGCGCTCGGTCATCAAACAAGGAGAAAAGACAATTATGAACGCTCAAAAATATCTGATCATAGGCGGCGGAATGGCCGCCGCGGCCGCCATAAAAGGCATACGCGAGATAGATCCAGACGGCTCGATAGGTCTTGTCAGCGACGAAGCAGACCCGCCGTACAAGCGACCTCCCCTCTCCAAGAAGCTCTGGCAGGGCAAACCTATAGAAACCGTGTGGAAAGGCATGAGCACGGATGGGGTCCAAATGCACCTGGGGCACACGATTGAATCCATCCATCCCGCGGAAAGGTATGTCATAGATGAAGAAGGCACCCGATATACATACGAAAAATTACTGCTTGCTACGGGAGGCACCCCCAGACGGCTGCCCTTCGGCGGCGACCGAATAATCTACTTCCGCTCGCTCGATGATTTCAGGCGTCTCAGGGCCCTCACAGAAACCAGGCAGCGCTTCGCTGTGATAGGTGGCGGCTTCCTCGGCACCGAGATCGCCGCCGCCCTGGCGATGAACGGCAAAGACGTAACCATGATCTTATCCCAGAAGGGTATCGGGGAGCGTATGTATCCGCCCGATCTCGTTCGCTCCTTGAACAGCTACTACCGGCAAAAGGGCGTAACCCTCCTGACAGGCGAGCGGGCAGTGGCCCTGGATGCCGCGGACGCGGCAGAGGGCGCGCTCAAACTGACCCGGGGCCGCGGACGGGGGATTATCGTCGGCAGCGTGGTAGCAGGCATCGGCATCGAACCAAACACCCGCCTGGCAGAGGCCGCCGGCCTGAGGGTTGATGACGGCATAGTCGTGGACGACCTGCTGAAAACGAGCGACCCGAACATCTACGCCGCGGGCGATGTAGCCTCATACCCGGATCGCACGCTGGGAGCGCGCCGCCGGGTCGAGCACGAAGACAACGCCAACACCATGGGCAAAGCAGCCGGGCGCTCTATGGCGGCCTCCGCCATGCGCATCGCTCCGGAGCCTTACAACCACCTGCCCTTCTTCTACTCCGATATGTTTGACCTCGGATACGAAGCTGTCGGAGAACTGGATTCGCGCATGGAAGTGGTGGCAGATTGGAAAGAACCATACCGCGAAGGCGTGATCTACTACCTGAGGGATGGCAGAGTGCGAGGTGTGCTCCTCTGGAACGTGTGGGGGCAGGTAGACGCCGCGCGCCGCCTTATCTCGGAGCCCGGTCCTTTCACAGCAAATGAGCTCTATCGCAGGCTGCCCCAAGTAGCCGCGGAAGTAGGTGCGAAATGATACTCGACATAGACTATGCAGAAGACTTCACCTCCAGTATGGACCTGCACAAGCGCCACCTCTCGGATGAGCAGATGCGCAGGTTCGAGGGCTACGCCGCCGAAATCTTTGCCGCCTTCGGCATGGACACAGATACTCCATCCACTCAGGACACGCCCGCCCGCTTCATCAAGGGGCTTTTCGAAGCCACCAATGGCTATGACGGCGATCCCAACCTGCTCAAGGTGTTCCACACCGAGTGCCGGGGAGGCCCTGACTGCCGTAATAGTCAGGTGATCGAGGGGCCGATACAGTTCTACGCCCTTTGCGAACACCACGCCCTCCCCTTCTACGGCAAGGCCTACGTCGGCTACATAGCTCACGAAGGCATCATCGGCATCTCCAAGCTCACCCGCCTGGTCCGCCTGTTCGCACGCCGTTTTACGGTACAGGAGCGCATGGGGCAGCAAATCGCGGATACCCTCAATACCATGCTCGAGCCGCATGGCGTCGCCGTTTACTTGGAAGCTCACCATATGTGCATGCAGATGCGAGGGGTACATGAAAGCTCTCCTCTCACCAGGACCACCTTCTGGCGGGGGGCCTACGACGACGATCCCGCGCTCAGGGCCGAGTTCTTCACTGCCTGCGGCCTGCAACGCTAGGGGGCCAGGATGACAGCAGCAACAACGACCACAACGCCGCCCAGCAGGCCCCTGGCCGAGGGCGGCCTCTCCCCCTTCGAGACCCTATACGACATAAGTGAAGGCTCGACGCTTCCCCTGCCTCCCGAGTTGGAGACCATCTACGGCTCACTTCGTTTTCCGGTCACGCATGGGCGTCCATATGTCATAGGCAACCTGGTCACGTCGTTGGACGGCGTCGTATCGCTGGGCATACCGGGTAAGGCGAGCGGCAAGGAGATCAGCGGCTTCAATACGCATGACCGGCTCCTTATGGGCCTCTTGCGGGCTGCTGCCGATGCCGTGGTCTCAGGCGCGGGAACCCTACGCGCATCGCCCAACCACGTTCTGACCCCTGAGCATGCCTTCCCTTTGATGGAGGAGTCTTACCGGCAACTCCGGAATGCTCTGGGGAAGGCGCGAGTGCCGCTGAATGTCGTAGTCAGCAGCAGCGGCGACCTGGGCCCAAACCTGACGATTCTTGGCGGCGAGGTTCCAGCCCTTGTAGTGACAAGCGAGGAAGGCTCACGCCGGATCGCGCAACGGGGCAAGCCGCCTACGTCTCAGGAGGTCAGGGTTGAAGCAGCACACAGCGCCGGCCCGCTCGCCGCCACGGCCGTTCTGGACGCGATTGCCGGCACCGGCCAGGGCGGCCTGGTGCTGGTGGAGGGCGGTCCCCACTTGATGGCAACCTTCTTCGCGGAAGGCTGCCTGGATGAGATGTTTGTGACCCTCTCACCGCAAGTCGTGGGCCGAGACGGGCAGACTGAGCGTCCGGGGCTGGTTGCCGGTCGGAGCCTGGCCCCCGAGCACCCGGCCTGGGGCACCCTGGTAGGGGTAAAGCGGGCCGGAAGCCATCTCTTCCTGCGTTACGACTTTGGAGCTATGAAACGGGCACCGGCCTCACCGTCCCGGAGTGACATCCACCCCTAACTGGCGCAGCCATGACAGGTCCAGAGTCCACTCGTGCTGCGACCGCCGCGACCACTGCTCAAACACGCCCTCCAGGTAGAGCTCGGCCATCTCCATGCTCCAGCGGTTGACCCGCGCCAGGTGGGCCCGCGCCTGCCCCCCTCGGCCCTGGCTCGTTGCATAGCCCATGTGCTTCGCCTCGTGGCAGGCCGGGCAGAGCGCCACCAGCCCCGCAAGCCGCTGCACGTGCTCCGCGTCGTCGTACTCCCAAACCTCGTGGCACTCAACCGGGTACTCGATGCCCCTCCCGCCGCATATCTCGCAGCGCCGCCCCGCCCGGTCCAGCACCGGCCCCCTCAGTCGGTCCCAATCCTCCTTGCTCAACTCAGAGCGCAGGTTGG
>JBJMMB010000078.1:0-8860 GCA_045805005.1 Chloroflexia bacterium | reverse complement strand
TCAATGCCTCTGCGACCCGCCCCGCCAGGTGCGCTTGCCGCCCCGACTCGTCGGGGAAGGCATCGAAGATGCCGAATGTTGACGGCCCAAAGCGGAGCGCGAACCAGGTTGTTGTTCCCGGTTCTTCCTGGACGATGGAGAGGCCGCTGCGGAGGAAGCTCTCGACATCCGCTTCTTTGCCGGGTTTGGCTTCCAATCGAACAAACAATGCTACTCTAACCATATTCTTACTCCTTTCAACCTACGTAGCTTTCCGGTAGCCCAGTATACAGCACGATGGCAAGTGAGCCGGGAGCCTGGCGGCTCGCGGTCGAAACATTTACTCGGAGTTGCTACCGCTCAGGCGATTTCGATATGGTTATCGGATTCAGGATAGGGCGGAGTTGCTGCCTCCAGCCGATAACCTACGTGCTAGCTGCTCGGCGGCGCGGTAGCAGACGGCCCACATGGTGAGGGTGGGGTTGACGCCGTGGCAGGTGGGGAAGACGGCGGTGCTGAAGACGTAGAGGCCGGGGGTGTCGTGGACGGCGAGGTCGGGGGTGACTACGGAGCCGGCGGGGTCCTCGCCCATGCGGCAGCCGCCTAGCTCGTGGCTGCTGACGACGCCTCCGAAGCGCTGGCCGCGCCAGGTTTTGGTGGCCCCCATCTCATGGAGGATATCCTCGGCTCGGGCTTCCATGAAGTCGGACAGGCGGTGCTCGTTGGGCTGCATGTCGTAGGTGATGCGGATGAGGGGGAGGCCGAGGCCGCTCCTGTCTCGGTGGCGAGGGTCGAGGTCGAGGTAGTTGGCGTGGTAGGAGAGGCTGTCGGGTTGGAGGCGCACGGCGCACATGTGCTGCCACTCGCGCAGGTGGTCCTTGTAAGGGAGACCCCAGCTACGCACGTCGGGCGGCAGGGCCTCGCGGCTGATCTGGATGGGGAGGCGCTGGTTTTCGACGTTAGGGGTGGCCCCGCCGAGGAAGCCGTGGCTGACCGAGTCGAAATCGGTGGAGATGAAATCGTCGAGGCTCCACATCTGGGCGGCGGGGCCGGTGTGGGCGTTGAAGATGACATCGGGGACGAAGCCCGAAACGTCTGACCAGAGCTTGGTCATGATGTGCTTACCGAGTTGGCCGGTGTTGTTGCCCAGGCCGTCTGGGTGGCGCCCGTCGCCGGAGAGGAGCATGAGGCGCACGTTCTCGTAGGTGTAGCTGCAGAGGATGACGGTGCGGGCCTCCTGTATGTGCCAGTTGCCGTTGGCATCGACGTACTCCACGCCGCTCGCGTGGCCATTTGCATCCGTAAGAACACGGACGACGCGGCAGTGGGTGCGGAGGTCGAAGTTGCCGGTGGCCAGGGCGTCGGGCACCCAGGTCATACCGGGATACCAGCGCTCGTTGTTGAAGGGGCCGAAGCCGCCGCTCCAGGCGCAGTAGGTGGTGGCGGGGAAGCCGTTGTAGGGCTCGCTGTTGACCGCCACGGGAGTGGGGTAGGGGTGCAAGCCGAGCGACTTACCTGCCTTGTTGAAAAGCTCGCCCATGGTGAAGGGGCGCATCCTGGGGAGGGGGTAGGGCTTGCCGCGGGGCACGTAGGGGTTGCTTGCAGCCTCGCCCGCCACGCCGATCTGGTACTCCACCTCGGTGTAGTAGGGCTCCAGTTCCTCGTAAGTGAGGGGCCAGTCGGCCAGGGTGTGACCGTCGGGGAGGATCTTCTCGCCCCAGCGCTCGCGCACGTAGGTGAGGTATTTGAAGTGGTGGGGGTGGTTGCGGCGGAGGGCCCCGCCCCAGTGGATGACCGAGCCGCCCACGCCATTCATCATGCGGCCCAGGGTGAATGGGGCCTCGCGGGTGGGCTCGTTTTCGTTGCGGCGCCAGTGCGGGGTCTCGCTGAGGAACTTAGGGCCCATCGCGCCCCGGCAGTAGTAGGCTGACCCTAGCTCGTCGGGCACGAAGTCGCGTTTGTTGCGCCAGGGGCCGACTTCCAGACCAACCACTTTGAGGCCGGTGCGGGCCAGCAGCCAGCCTGCGAGGGCCCCGGCAGCGCCCACACCCACCAGCACCACGTCTGCCGGGCCGGAGGGGGGCTCGCCGCCTAGCTGGGGGTCGTAGCCGGGTATCTCCTGCGGCTCGCGGGGACCGCCGTCCAGGCAGTAGCCGACGTCGGCGAGGGATTGGATGACGCCGCCTTTGAGGGCGGGCTCGATTGCCAGGTTTTCTTCGGCGCTGTTCTCGAACCAGAAACCGGGGTGGCCCAGGAACCTCCAGCCCGCCTTGTCAAAGTTGCCGCCGTAGGCCGGGTCAGCGAAGAGCCCCTCCTGAAGGTGGGCGCGCAACATGGCGAAGAACTCGCGCTGGGAGGGCACGCGCATTTCGAGCGTGCCCTGCTGAAGCTCGGCCAGCATAGCGTCCTGCTGCTGGGGGGTGCTGTCGGCGAAGGGCACTCCCCAGCGGCTGCGGGCGATGCGGTCGAGGGTGGCGAGCCCGACCCTGTAGCTCTCGGCGCTGCCCCGGTAGGCACCGGCCAGGGCGCGGTCGAGGTAGGTAACTACGCCCATTTGCGTGGCCCCAGGGCCGTGCTCGTCGGCTGGGAAGAGCCGCTCGAAGATGGCCGCTGCGGTGCGGGCCTCGTAGGGATTGAGGGCCACCATGGCAGCGGGTTGTTGGGTTATATCGCTGTTCATGGTGCTTCTCTCTACTGCGGCGGGAACTCGGCTACAGGATCTGAGTAGGGCATGAGACCCTGGGCAGGGGCGTCGCCGTAGTTGAGGTAGACGGTTTTCTTGCGGAGGTAGTGGTCGTAGCCATAGTGGCCGTCGTCGCCGCCCATGCCGCTGAGGCCGAAGCCGGTGTGGAAGCCCTGGAACTGCTCGGGGCCGATGCGGTTGATGTAGAGCTCACCCGAGCGAACGGCCTGGACGGCGCGCATCATCCGCTTTATGTCGTTGGTGAAGAGGTAGGCGGTGAGGCCATATTTGGTGTCGTTGGCGAGGGCTATGGCCTCCTCGAAGTCGTCGAACGCCATGACGGGGGAGATGGGGCCGAAGATCTCTTGCTGCATAATGTCCATGCTGTTGCTGACGTTGGTGAGCACGGTGGGAGCGTACCAGAAGCCTTTGTCAAACTCCCCGCCCTGGGGCCGGCCGCCTCCCACGGCGACCTGCGCACCCTGCTCTTGAGCGCGGGAGACCATCCGCTCCAGCTTCTCCAACTCCATCTGATTCACCTTGGGGCCTATGTCGGTGTCCCCGCGCATGGGGTCGCCCACCCTGAGCTTGTTGACCACACCAACGTAGCGTTCGAGGAATTGGTCGAAGACCCGGCGGTGGACGTAGGTGCGCTCGTTGCAGGTGCAGACCTGGCCGCAGTTGACGAAGCGGGCGTGGATGGCCTGGGGGACCGCCAGATCCAGGTTGGCGTCGTCCATGACGATGAAGGGGGCCTTGCCGCCAAGCTCCAGCGACACGACGGTGATGTTCTCGGCGGCCGCGGCGAGAATCTGCCTACCGGCGCGCACGGAACCCGTGACCGTGACAAGCTGGGTGATTTCGTCGCGCACGAGGGCGTCGCCCACGACGGTGCCCGCGCCCGTGACGACGTTGACCACGCCGGGGGGTATGCCAGCGGCCTCGCAGATTCTGGCTAGCTCGAGGGAGCTGAGGGGGGTGTCTTCGTGTGGCTTGACGACGATGGTGTTGCCCGCCATGAGGGCGGGGGCCACTTTGCGAGCGAAGAGGGCCGAGGGGAAGTTCCAGGGGATGATGCCCACCACGACCCCGTAAGGCACGCTTCGTACCCAGATGTCCTCGTTGGGGTTGTCCGAGGCGACTATTTCGCCCGTCTGGGCGCGGGCGAAGGTGGTGTGGTATTCGAAGAAGCCCGCACTCCCGCCTACCTCGCCCCGTGCCTCGACCAACGGCTTCCCCTGCTCGCGCACGATCACCTGGGCCAGCCGCTCGGCGTCCTGGCGGATAAGCTCCACCACCCGCTGCAGGTAGGCCGCTCGCTGCACACCTGTGAGGGCCTCCCAGGCGGGCTGGGCCTCGCGGGCGGCCACGAGAGCGGCGCGGGCGTCTTCCCTGGTCCCCTCGGGCACCTCGGCGAAGGGTTCGCCGGTGGCCGGGTTCAGCACGGGCCGGGTGCGGCCGTCGCTCGAGCCGGTCCACTCCGCGCCTATTCGCATTTTGTAGGGGTCCATGGTTGTGCTCCTGTACGAGTGGCCAGTGGTCAGTGGCCAGTGATCAGTGTCTGCCTACTACCAGTGATCACTGACCACTGGCCACTGACCACTTGTAACGCTCAACCGTCTCCTGCCTGAGGGTGACCCCGAGGCCGGGGCGGTCGGGGAGGTGGACGTGGCCGCCGGGGCCGGGCTGGAGGGGTTCGTTGAAAAGCTCCGAGCGGAGGGCGTTGGGGTTCTGGTCCCACTCCAGCCAGCTACCGTTGGGTATGGAGGCGATGAAGTGCATGTTGGCGATGGTGCTCACGGCGGAGGAGAAGACGTGCGGGATGACGGGCAGGCTGTATGCCTGGGCGAGGGCGGCGATCCTGCGGCACTCGGTGATGCCGCCGGTCCAGATGACGTCGGGCTGGACGATGTCGACCGCGTGGCGGGTGATTAGCTCGCGGAAGCCGGGGAGGCCCGTTTCGGTCTCGTAGCCGGCGATGGGAGTGACGAGCTGGTGGGCCAGGAGGGCGGAGCCGTCAAGGTCTTCGGTGAAGACGGGCTCCTCCAGCCAGAAAATATCGAGGTCCTCGACCTCGCGCATGAACTTGAGGGCGAGGGAGGGGGTCCAGGCGTTATTGGCGTCGATGGCGAGCCTGACGCGGGGGCCGAGGGCCTGGCGGGCGGCGCGGACGCGGGCCACGTCCTCCTCGAAGCTGACGGTGGCATAGTCGGAGGCGGGCATCTCGGCGAGGGGGTTGAGGAGGGCGTCGGGCTGGCGGCCCACCTTGATCTTGACGCAACCGAAGCCGCGCTCGGCGTAGCCGCCCACCTCCTCGGCCAGGGCTTTGGCGTCTTTGCCCCCGGCGTAAAAGCCGGCGGAGGCGTAGACGGGGAGAGTATCGCGGTAGCCCCCTAGCAGGCGGTAGAGGGGGGTGCGGGTGGCCTGGCCGATGATATCCCAGAGGGCGATATCGACGCCGCTGATGGCCATCATTAGCATGCCGCGCCGGCCGCGCTGCTGGGCTCTTATGGCCATCATCTGCCAGAGCTTTTCCACGCGGAAGGGGTCCTGTCCCAGGATGGTGCGCTTGAGCTCGCCGGTGATGAGGGCCTCGGTGCTATCCAGGAAGCCTCCGTAGGCGGCGGCCTCGCCCAGGCCCACGTAGCCGTCGTCGGTGTGGACCTGCACGAGCAAGGCCGGACGCTCCGGCATGTAGTGGATGGCGTCGGCCATGGGGACGTCCATGGGGAAGCGGAGCTTTATGGTGGTTACATCGGTGATTTGCATGGGATAAGTAGTGTAACAAATTTTGGGCTTGTCTTGCACGTTCAGACCTGATAACATATTCTATACCACGTCTTCTATACCACGTCCATACCAGACCACAGCCTCGCTTGCATTGCTTGATGCTTGCTGTCGATGGCGACTAGAGAGGACAGGCGGATGCCAGACATGACAAGGGTTGTTGTGCTCGGCAGCCTGAATATAGACCTCGTTATCAGGGTCCCACACCTCCCATCCCCTGGGGAAACGGTGACGGGGCACTCGTTCTTCCAGGCCCCCGGCGGCAAAGGCGCTAACCAGGCGGTAGCCGCGGCGAAGCTCGGCGCGAACGTGCACATGGTGGGGCGCGTAGGCGGGGACGCCTTCGGGGTGGCTCTTCGCGAGAGCCTGCGGGCGGCGGGAGCAGACGACTCCTGCGTGATCTCCACACCGGACGTAAGCACCGGCGTGGCTCTCATCTTCGTAGACGATGAGGGCGAGAACGTGATCGTGCTCGACTCCGCAGCCAATGCCAGGCTTTCGACGCAAGACGTGGAAGCGGCTTCGTCCCAAATCAGCGAGGCAGACGCGCTGCTGCTGCAGTTGGAGGTGCCGCTCGAAACGGTGCTCCGGGCGGCCCAGGCGGCTCGAAACGGAACGGCGCACCTGATTCTGAACGCCGCGCCGGCCCGCGAGTTGCCAGGAGAGTTGTTCCCGTTGGTGGATACATTGGTGGTGAACAGGGAGGAGTTGGCGGCCCTCTCCGGCTCCAGGGCAGAGCCGAGGGAGGCCGCGGGGGCGCTGCTGGCGAAGGGGTGCGGCGCGGTGTTGGTGACGCTTGGCGCGGAGGGATCGGTGCTCGTGCGGGAAGGGGAAGCGACGCACGTACCCGCTTTCCGGGTGGAGGCGGTGGACACCACGGCGGCGGGCGATACCTTCGCGGCGGCTTACGCCGTGGCCTCGCTGGAGGGGGCGGACCCGGAGACCCGCTTGCGGTTCGCGAACGCGGCGGCGGCCCTCACGGTGACGCGGGCGGGGGCGCAGATAGGGATGCCGGCGCGGGCCGAGGTCGAGGCGTTCCTCCAGGCGCGGCCGCTTGAGGCGGGGCGGCTATGAGGTCGCGGTCGCTCCATTTCGCAGCCCTCCTGCTAACCTGCGCGGTGCTGGCCGCCTGCGACTCGGTGCCCGTCGGGCCTACCCCAACTCCTGTAGAGCCGGCGAGCTCACCTCCGACCGCACAGGGCAGCGCAACGGTGCTGCCCGTGGCCCAGGGGTGGATCTTCACGCTGGACACCTTGAAAGAGTCCAAAACGCACCGGCTCGACCTGGACGTGCTTTCAAGCTACGGGTGGCCGGTCGGGGCGATCTCGCTGGTGAGGGGGCAGAACTATGAGAAGGATGGCGAGCCGGACCTGATAAATACGGTCCAGCTTGTGACGAAGGAAGGGCTCATACTGGAGCTGGCAGCTTCCAACCCGCTGACCCCAACTACGGGCTCGAACTTTGAAATCGCCAGCAAGGGCGGAAGCTACGAGAAGAGCAGTCCCGAGGGGTGGCGGGTGCGGACCAGCGTTCGCGACCTGGCGGTGGACGAACACCCGAGGCTGCGGGATGGAGCCACCGGACCGGCGGCCGTGTTCAGCAAGCTGGACCTGGACGTGGAGATACTGGGCACAGGGGCATCCCCCTACCTGGGGTTCACGGCGGACGACGTAACCCCCTCGCGAGCCGCGTTGGAGAACCTGCGCGGGGCCGACCTCAACCTGCTCGACCATGGCATCGTCGTCAGGGAGGTAGCGCCCGGCGGCCCGGCGGCCAAAGCGGGCCTGCGCACGGATGACGTGGTGCTGGCGATCAATGGCAAGCAGATAGACGAGCAAACCCCGCTCAGCGTGCTTCTGAGCCCGTACAAGGCCGGGGACACGGTCAGCCTCGACGTGGAGCGGGACGCCAAAACCATGAAGCTGGAGGTAACGCTGGGGGCCCGGCCATGAAGGCGCGGGTGCTAGGACGCTTGACAGCTAACCCTACCGGTGTTACTATGCGCACACCCTCTGGATGGAGCCGTGCGCCTGATCAGGCGCACCTTTCAAGATGAGCACATTTTCGCCGGTCCGCTACCGACCAGGTGGGTCGCGGAGGACTTTGAAGCTCGCTTGCGGAGGGTGGCAAACCGCGGCTGGGAGACCTAGAGAGGAGATCACAGCACATGATATAGGTCAGCACACACAGAAGTGTAGAGTACGCAGAACTACGTCGTCAGAATCAAAAGGAGGAAGCACGTGAACAGGAAGTCCCTGTACAGGATACTCATTCTAGCCGTAATCGCGATGTTCGTTCTCGCGGGGTGCGACATGGGGGGCGCCCCGACGGCCACCCCGGCTGCAAGCGGTAACAACTCGGGAGCAGCGCCCACGGCGGATACCAGCGGGGCGGCGGGAACCCCCAATACCGGCGCAGCCCCCGGCGCCGGCGCAAGCTCCGGGCTGCCCAAGCTGACCAAGAAGGACCATTACAAGGTGGGCTTCGCGCAGACCGAGAGCAACAACCCCTGGCGGCTCGCCCAAACCGCGAGCATGAAGGACGAGGCTCAGAAGCGAGGGGATGAACTCGTTTATACGGATGCCGCGGGCTCGGCAGCCAAGCAGGTATCCGACGTCGACTCGATGATAGCGCAGAAGGTCGACCTCATATTCCTGGCCCCCCGCGAAGAGAAGCCGCTCGCGGCCGCGGTCCTCAAAGCCAAGGCAGCGGGGATACCCGTGATTTTGCTCGACCGCAACGTGGATGAGACGCAGGCCAAGGGCGGACAGGACTACGTCTGCTTCATCGGCTCGGACTTCATCAAGGAAGGCCAGCGCACGGCCGAATGGCTGATCAAGAAGACGGGTGGTAAGGCCAAGATCATCGAGCTCGAGGGCACCACCGGCTCCTCACCGGCAAACGACCGGAAGAAAGGCTTCGACGACACCATCAAGGCGCAGTCGGGCATGGAAATCCTGGCCTCGCAGTCGGGCAACTTCGCCCGCGACGAGGGGCGCAAGGTTATGGAGACGCTGCTGCAGGCCCACCCCGACGTGACGGCTGTGTACGCCCACAACGACGAGATGGCCATCGGCGCGATCGCGGCCTTGGAAGCTGCGGGTAAGAAGCCCGGGACGGACGTGACAGTCGTATCGATCGACGGTGAGAAGGACGCCCTGCAGGCGATCATAGATGGCAAGTTGGGCGCGACCTGCGAGTGCAATCCGCGATTTGGCCCCAAGGGGTTTGAGACGCTGGATAAGTACGCGAACGGAGAGACGATACCTCCCAAGATCATCAACCCTGACCAGTTCTTCGACGAGACCAACGCCAAGGAAAATTTGGCTTCGTCTTATTAGGGTTTAGGTTATTACACCGAAAAGCCTCACACGGGAGGCTTTTCGGTGTAATATTGTAATATATAGTATG
>JBJMMB010000077.1:0-2234 GCA_045805005.1 Chloroflexia bacterium | reverse complement strand
TGGGCACCTCGCGCAGGCCGTTGATATTACGTATGCGATTGATGACGAAGCCAACCAGCGCTCCGCGCAACCGCCCCCGCGTGCCCGCCCGCCGGGTTAGCTCTACTCCCATGGCCCGCGCCTCCACGGCTCCTCTCTTGAACTGCACATCCGGCGCCAGGTTCTCATCCTTGAGTTGCAGGTAGTTGGCCAGCACGCCGAGGATGTGGGTGGGGTCCTCGGACCAGCGGGGCAACCCCAGGTCGATCTCGGCAATGGCGCGGTGGCCGTACACCCGCATAAAGTCGCTCAGCCCCTGCAGCAGCACGGGGGGCAGATTGCCCTCGTGATACCTCGCGGCCAGTTGCGCGGGGGTGAGGTCCTGAAACAGAGCGGCTGCCCGCGCATCGCCGCTGATCCGCCTGGAGAGCTTCCAGAGCACCAGGTCCATCTCCGTAGTGGGGTTGTAGGGGAGGCTGCGGAACACCGTCTGCCGCTCGTCGGGGGTAGCGAGGTCGCCCAGCAGCTTGCTCAAGAGCGTAGGCAAGCCAAATATGGGCACTACCAGGGGCACAACACGGACGATGAGGGGGGCTGTGGTATCGACGAGCATTCGCTCAAAGGCGTCCAGCCGCTCCTCGGAGGTGGCGTTACCGGGGACGGTGCCCAGCCCCCTCACCCATTGCGACACGCGGCGGAGGCGACGCCGTGTTGCCCTGGGGCTGATAAGAGCCTGGAGCGCGTAGAGTGGAGCCCGACGGATGCGCGGCAGCACGCGCCGCAGCCTGTGGGCCGACGTGCTGCGCGGGGTGGGCATAAGGGAGAGGTGAGGATCCTCGGTGAGATAGCGGAAGACCACGCCCGAGCGAGCTTCCATCTGGCCCATGACCCCCGAGAGGAGCCTTCGCCCCACCTCGCTGCGCACCAAGAAGGTCATGTCGGCGAAAAGGCGCTGACCGGCATCGACCAGGAAGCGAGGCCCCGCCACCGGGTCGGGAGGGGGGAAGCCCGCCAGCCTCGCCCCCGAAGAGATCATCAAGCGGAAGGTGGCCAGGCCCATCGGCGTGAAGGGGCGGTACACCCCCTGCGCGACGTTGATGGAGAAGTAGACGCGCAGATCGTCATCGCTCGTGGGGGCCCCGGCGGGCAGCGGGTAGAGGGTGGTGATGGGCCGCGATTGCGTGAGCCATAAGACGCCCGCTTCATCGATGGCCCACTCGATATCCTGCGGCGCGCCAAAATGGGCTTCCACCTGCTCGCCCAGGTGAGCCAGAGCCACTACCTGCTCGTCGGTAAGCGAGGCAGTGTCGCTTCCGCTTGCCGACTCGACGCGCTCCGTGCCCCCACCCGCCACCGACCGGACCGACACCCGCTTATCGCCCAGCTGGCGCTCCACTATCTTCTCCTGTGTAACATCCACGACGAAGCGGTCCGGGTTGACGGCCCCGGAGACCACAGCCTCGCCCAGGCCAGGGCTGGCGTCGAGGACGGCCTGACGACGCTTGCCGGTGAGGGGGTTGGCCGTGAAGAGCACTCCGGCTACCGCCGCATCGACCATGTGCTGCACAACCACCGCGAGGCGCACGGTGCGCTGGTCGACATTGTTGCTTGCGCGGTAGCTCACGGCGCGGTCGGTCCACAGCGAGGCCCAGCAGCGCTTTACCGCGTCAATAAGAGCATCGGCCCCCACCACGTTGAGGAACGTATCCTGCTGGCCGGCAAAGCTGGCGAACTGGAGGTCTTCGGCGGTGGCCGACGAGCGCACGGCTACGGCTGGATCACCGGGACCTTCGGCGGGGGAGAGTTGGCCATAAGCTTCGCGAATCGCCTCCTCGACAACGGAAGGAATATCCGCGCCCAGGATGGCATCGCGAGCCCTGGCCGCCCCCTCTTGAAGTCGTGCCGAGTCGCCTGGGTCAGCTCCCGCAAGCTCGTCCAATACCGGCGCAAGACTCGCGCTATCGCTTATGAGCCGGTAGGCAGCCGTGGTCATGCAAAAGCCATCAGGCACCGGCAGTCCTGCGCGGCTAAGCTCGCCAAGGTTCGCGCCCTTGCCCCCCACCTGGAGCAGCATCCCGGCGTCGATCTCGCTAAAGGGCAGCACCAGGGGCTCGTCCTCCTCCGCTGAAGGGCCAGCAGGCTGTTCTGGCCTACTGGTGTCTATATCTGTTGACGAACTACTCATGATCCCCTCCAAATGTGCCAGCTTGATTGCTGCATTGCTTTAGAACTCTTACGTTCACTATTCTCATCTC
>JBJMMB010000076.1:0-4015 GCA_045805005.1 Chloroflexia bacterium | reverse complement strand
CAAGAGCGAAGGCCAGGTTATCCTTGAACTGCGACTTGGACCACATATAGCGGTCCTCGCCGGGCAGCACGCGGGTATAGCCGCCCATCATGCCTCGAGCGATGATGCTGATCTTGTGAACGGGGTCCACGTTGGGCAACATGCGAGCGACCAACGCGTGGCCCACTTCGTGGTACGCGGTGATGGCCTTCTCGCGGTCCGATATGATGCGGCTCTTGCGCTCCGGGCCCGCGATTACGCGGTCGATCGCCTCTTCGGTCTCGGACATCGAGATGGTCTTGCGGTTGCGGCGGGCTGCCAGGATGGCGGCCTCGTTGACCAGATTCTCAAGGTCGGCACCGGAGAAGCCGGGGGTCTGCTTGGCAAGGGTTTCGAGGCCGACGGTCTTGTCTAGGGGTTTGCCACGAGTGTGGACCTGCAGGATGGCGACGCGGCCCTTGATGTCGGGGCGGTCGAGGACCACCTGGCGGTCGAAGCGGCCGGGTCGGAGGAGCGCGGGGTCGAGCACGTCGGGCCGGTTGGTGGCGGCAATGACGATGATGTTAGTCTGGCTGTCGAAGCCGTCCATCTCGACCAGGATCTGGTTGAGGGTCTGCTCGCGCTCGTCGTGGGAGCCGCCGAGGCCCGCGCCGCGCTGGCGGCCTACGGCGTCGATTTCATCTACGAAGATGATGCAGGGGGAATTACGCTTGGCCTGATCGAAGAGGTCGCGCACGCGGCTGGCGCCGACGCCCACGAACATCTCTACGAACTCGGAGCCGGAGATGGAGAAGAAGGGCACGCCCGCTTCGCCGGCCACTGCCCGTGAGAGCATGGTCTTGCCAGTGCCCGGAGGGCCTACGAGGAGGACGCCGCGAGGGATGCGGGCGCCCAGGGCGTTGAACTTATCGGGATATTTGAGGAACTCGACCACCTCCGCAAGCTCCTGCTTGGCCTCCTCGACGCCCGCGACGTCGGCGAAGGTAATGGTGGGCTTATTGCCAGTGAACAGGCGAGCCCTCGATTTGCCGAAGGACATTGCCTGGTTATTGGTGCCCTGGGCCTGGCGCATCATAAAGACGAAGACGGCCACCAGGATGAGGGTGGGGAGGAGGAAGCCGAGGAGACCGACGTAGTTGCCCCACTGGGCAGCCTTCTCAATGGTTATCTTGGGCATCTTGTCCTGAGGCACACCTGCTTGCAGCAGATAGGCCTGGAGAGAGTCGTTGCCCGATTCCTTGACGGAGGTCTTGGTCTGGCCCTTATCGCAGGGGCCATAGCAAGCGGTTACGTCGTTGTTCTCTTCGTGACCTACAATTTCAGTAACCAGGCCGGCCTTGGCATCGGCAGCGACCTGAGAGATGGGGATTTGCGTAGTGTTGGAGCGCTGGCCAACGAATGTAAAGAAGAGCACCAGCATGGCAACCATGATGATGACCCATACGAAGCTGTTTCTAAGCCATTTATTGTCTGTCATATCGTAAGTCCTTTAATACCTGTTCCTCTATCGCGTAATGCGCATTGCACAATGCGTATTGGCTGTGCCGTGGTTCAGGGATAGAACCGTCTGACCTTCTTCTCTTACGCACTAAGCTCGGTGCCGGGGTTAGCGGGCCAGGCTGGCACGCTAACGGCCAGGTTATGTTCACGGAGAAAAGCGTCGACCTCGTCCCTATAGTAATAACGTAAGGCACCGCCAAACGGTTCAGCGGAACCTGGGTCACGAACGCTACTCGATGAATTATACAACCTTGGCATTGCTGGTGTCAAAAGAAAATCGGCTTTCGGGTGCAACCCCGGCACAACATGTACGTTTGACTATCAGGTGCAGGTTTCATACCACGGACGTGTGAAACTTGGTGCGTAATGCGTAATGCGTAATGCTTAATGTGTGATGAGCTACCGTGTGCGAAGCTATGTTCGGGAGAACGCACGGGGTTGCCTTTGCTCAACACTCTATCAGGTAGTCCGCAATACAGGATTATTACACTTGTGGAGCGGGCATGGCTAGAGTACTAGAGGGGGCAAATGGCGGAGCCAAAGGTACTAATGTACTAGAGTTTGGCGTTGACAAGGATTCGGGTCATTCCGTATACTTGGCACACATGGCTAGGCATACAAGCCGCTATTCGAGGCGGAGCTATGACACCGGAATGTTGTATGCTGCCCTCCGGTGGAGAGACACAAGGGGCAGCGGGCGAAGCCCGCATACTATCTCCCCTTCTAGATCGAGAAGCTAATCGAGTACAGTCAATAAAGCGGTCGGGCCAGATTGCGGTCACGACCTGACGAGTGGGAGAGAGCAACGGCGCGTCTCCGCAGCACACTCGACCAGCAGCACACCATACATTTCCCAAACACCAACCTGTCAACGGCGACGGATGTGGCTTCCGGAGTGCGGCCCGCGCACGCGTAATCGTAATAGAGGGCACAGGCTATTGCATAACTCGGTTCTCCAATCGCTCAATTGGCAACCGCGCCTGTACGGCGCGGAGAATATTCTACTCCTCTCCAAGACCTCCGATGGCGACTGCTATCTAATCTCCTCATGCATCCCCGCAAGAAACTATAGGTGTCCTGGTACTGGAGAAACCGAGTGGCGAGGCAAGGCTCTACACGCGTGGAAGCGTGGGCACCGGGGCTGGGCAAGCGAGAACGTGGGTTGGCACGTTGATGTGCAAAATCCTCATAAAGGGCGGTTCTTGCTTCATAATCGGTTGGACAAGAGGCTAAAGGCAAGTTGAAAGGAGTGACCCGACTTATGTCAGGTAAGAAGATACTACCGTTGGCAGCACTGTTATTGGTCGCCATCGCGGCGGTGATAGTGGCCGGCGCCAGCCAGGCCGCGAACCAGCAGGTGCCACCGGCGACCATCGCCCTGGCCCCACCGCAGGCCGGAGACAACGGACGGCCGGGGATGGCCAACGCGCCCGCGCTGCCGCCCGCCACCGGTGCGGTCACGTTCAGTGACAGTTTTGACGGCACGTCGCTGAGCGGGTGGCACAACCTTCGCGAGGCCGCGGGGACGTGGCAGGCCCAGGATGGGCGTTTGCAGCCCTGGGGTAACGAGGCAGGCGACCTGGCTAACGACCAGATAGCTCTCGTAACGAACTACAGCGACTTCCGCGATGGAGTATTCGAGGCGATGGTAAATCCCACCAGCGGCGAAGGCGTGGGACTGCTGTTCCGCGGTTCGGACGCGGGGTACTACAGGCTAATTCTTTCGCCGAACCTCCCCAACTCGGGCCCCAGGGCCACCCTGGAGCGCGTGGGAGCGGGCGGCGGGCAGATCGCGGCGAACAGTAGCTGGCAAGGCTTCGACCTTGGCCAGTGGCTGCACGTCCAGGTTAAGACAGCGGGCGACCACATCACCGCATCGGTGGATGGCACGCAGCTCTTCGACGCAACCGACGCGAACCTGGCGTCGGGGTGGGTGGGCGTGTGGACCATCGCCGACAGGGGCTCGCAATTCGACAATGTACGTGTCCAGAGCGGCGCGGCGGGCCGCTAGAGCAGGAGACAAGATCAACATGAACGCAAGCAAAAACCGAGCGCGTGGAGCGCTGATTTTCGCAAGTATAATGCTGGCTTCCCTGGTCTTCGGCCTGAGCACAGGCGGCTCACAGATGGCGGGCGCGGCGTCGCCTGCATCTACGGCGTCGGCGCCGTCAGCGCCGAACGAGACCTGGCAGAACCCGGTAAACGTTAGCAACGCCCAAGGCGTTTACGACAATGACCCGGCGGTCGGGGGATCGGCTCTCAACGACGGGGCCACAGTGGCCGAGGAATCGCGGGACGAGGGGACCCAACACGCTTTCGGCAGGATCGTTAACCATAGCAACTCCGTTCTTGGGCTGGCCAACTTCCTCGGGGCGAGGAACCTCGAGGAGTCGGGTTGGAAGCAGAACGGCAGCCCCCGCGTGGCCCATGACGGGCTGGGCAGGCGGCACGTCATCTGGTGGCAGGCGGATAGCAACGGCACGTGCGGCTGGTACGCCAGGGTGGATGCCGACGGCGTCGCCCGCAGCATCCAGAT
>JBJMMB010000075.1:0-8938 GCA_045805005.1 Chloroflexia bacterium | reverse complement strand
GTCGGTGAGCACGTCCCAAACGACTTGCTGGGGGGCGTCAAAAGTATGAGAGCCGGATAGGTCCATTTAGCTCCTCGTGTGTTGGTGCTTCCGTGCGATGGCGGTAAGGACGCGGTTATCATATCACGGCAATCATGCTTGTGCAAACGAGGGGTGACAAAAATAAGCGTTCAATACCGGGTATGAAAGCTAGCGGAGGGGCAGACCCCAGCCCCTACAGAAGGTCTACGTGATAGGTCTAGCGACCGATTGACAGGCGTGATAGGTGCCCCGATAATCCGAAGGAGCATCCAACGTGAATAGAACGCGAGGCAAATGAGATGGCTACTAATACGAACAACCCATTCGACGAGGGCTTCTGCTTTTGAGCCGTCGAGCAAGAGGCGGCGCGGATACCCATCCGAAACGGCGGTAAAGCGCGGCAGGCGGATAGTGCACGGCGACAAGGAGCTTGAAGAGAAGCTGGGGAAGGAAGACCTCTGCCCCTGCGGCTCCGGGAGGCGCTTTCAAGAAGTGCTGCCGCAACAGCGGCAGGTACGATGGTGCTATGCGCGACCACTACTTTTAGGGAGCGCAGTTAACGGGATCTGGCAGGGCCGGCCATGATATGCCTTCGCCTTGACCGGAGTCCGAGGAGTAGCGAAGCCACGAGGGCGGTACGATTTCGCTTACTCCGTCCGGCCGGGTCCAACTCCATTCCAGGCCGTTGGCGTGACCGGTGGCGTCGAGGTCCAGGCGCACATGGTGCCAGCCCGGTGTCAGGGTGATATTCGCTGCCGTGCCGGGGTCGCCCCAGCGTACCGGGTAGTCGTCGGGGGTTGGGCTGGCGCATACCTTCAGCGCCGTAGCGCCGTCAATAGTCAGCAGGGCGTGGGCGTCGGTACGCAGGTTCATCTCGTACTTGCCCCCCTCGGCGTACACCTCGCCTTCCCAGCGTATCCTGCCACCTGCGCTCGCGAACGGGGCCAGGGGTAGGAGGTCCGGGTCGCGCTCCCTGGGCGGCGCTGTGAGGCCGTTCATGGTCGGGCCGTCTCCGGAGAGCACGCCCGCGCCCACGAACGGGTCTATGCGATGGGTTACGGCGCTGCCCGCGAGGGTGACCGCTAGGCCGGTGTTGGCGGGCTGCGGCCAGAGGAGGCCGGTGGGCAGCTCGGCCGTCGCGCCCTCGCCCTGCTCAAGCAATAGACGGACCGGGGTGCCATCCACAGGCTTCGAGAAGGTCACACGCAGGTTTAACGGTACCCAGCCGGCGTCAAGGGGCAACGCTTCCGTGGGTGCGACGATCCGGCCCTGCACTTGTAGCGCTGCCCCCGCACCGCCCTGGATGGACAATCGCACCGGCCCGCTTCTTGGCAGGAAGAAGGCTCCGCTCCAGGTGGCCGTGAGGGGGTATGCCGCGGTCAGGCCCGCCGGCAAGTTGCCCACGAGCGGCACCTGGCCCTGCCACACTCTCTCGCCCGCCGCGTTTTCGAGCGTCAGGATTGCGCCGTGTCGGGACGCAGCCAGGGTGGCGGGTAACTGGTAGGTGGAGGCCTTCCCAACCCGGCTCGCCAGCGGCCCAACGACGCCACCGGGGTAATAGCTTTGCACCAGCGGCAGGTAGCGGGCCTCGTCATTGTCGAACACGAACACCAGGTTGTGCTCGGGGTCGCCAGGCAAGGGGAGGCCGCGGCTGGGGTTGAGGAAGTCAGAGGCGGGCACGCCGGGGGCCATCATGTCGCCTATGGAGGGGTAAAACGGCTGCCAGGAGTTGCCCACGAAGCGCACCCGGTCGCGGGGCGTCAGGGTGGCGAGGAAGCGCCCCTGCGCCGCCTCGAAGGACAGCCCGGCGCGCTGGGGGTAGACCGCCAGGTAATCATAAGCGTTGGCCGCCGCCAGCCCCGCCATGCCCAGCCCCACTACCGCGCAGCCGGCGAGCCACCACCGGCGACCGGCGTGGCGCATCGACTCAAGCCAGAGGGCTGGCGGCAGGGCCATGGCGATAAAGAAGGCCGGAAAGGCGGGGGCCCAGTGGTTGAACGCCGGGACGAAGCGAGCGCTTACCAGCGTGCCGCCCACGAAGAGCACACCCAGCCCCCACAGGAGGACCAGGAAGGCGCCCGGCTGCCGCCACCGGCGCACGAGCACGCCCCCGCCCAGCAGCACCAGCGCCGCCGCCACGGGCAAAAGGAATGGGGCCTTGTAGACGCCATCGCCGCCTGGGAGGACGCTCAGCCCCAGGAAGTTGCGCCAGGCCAGGGGCGCGAGGGCATTCCAGGCTCCGGCCCAGGAGTCCCACGAGGTAGGTAGCGCAGGGGGCACGTTCAGCTCGATCAGCCCGCGCCCGGCCCATACGCCGGGGTTGCGGATGAAGTAGGCGGCCAGCGGCCCGAAGCCAATGACGAAGCCAATGCCCAGCAGCGCCAGGTGCCCGGCTCGCTCCCGGAAGGCGCGGAAGTGGAACAGGGCCAGGTAGGCGATGAACGCGGTAAGCAGGTATGGGAGGAGCCTCGTGCCGTAGTAGGTGTACATGCTCAGGCCTGCTGCCAGGCCCGACCACGCGAAGTCGCCGGGGCGGCGCGAGCGGAGGCCCCGCAGCAGAAAGTAGAAGCAGACCGTCCAGCAGAAAGCGGTCGTCATGTTGATGATGGAGACCCGGCTGTAGTGCACCGCCACGGGGGCGGTAGCCAGCGCGAAGGCTGCTAGCGATGCCGCCACGCGCCCCGCGATTAGGCGGGCGAGGCCGTAGGTGGGAATGACCGTGAGCGCGCCGGCCAATGCTACCCCGAGGCGCACGCCGCCCAGCTCCGTGCCCGCCAGGCGCGCCAGACCGCCCTCGATGGCGAAGAAGAAGCTGGGCAGCCCGGTGCCCGACCAGGTGGTGGTGAAAAGGGAGATTTGGGGGCCGCGGACGAAACGCGTAACTTCGTCGTGCGCCAAGACTTCGTCGTAGTGGAAGTCCCATGGGAGGTCGTTCAGATTGGCCAGATAGGTGAAGAGAGCGAGGCCGACGAGGGAGCAAAACAGCGCCACCTCGGCGCGGGTCCAGGCCGGCCCCAGGTCCTCCTCGCGGCTCGACAGGGGATACCAACGAGCGCACGAGGCCAGGAACAAAGCGATGCTCCCGGCCCACAGCCCACCCTGCAAGCCAATGACCGCCGCAGGATTAGCCAGCCAGGCAAGCACCCCTCCCCACCAGAGGAGCAAGGCCCCGGAAATCCCGGCGAAGCGCAATGCGAGGCGGCGAGATGGGGCCAGAGACGAGAGGCCGGTCGCCCCGACGCGAGGAGTTAGCAGGGGCACTTCGGCTACGCGGCCCCAGGCAAGCCCCGCCAGCAGAGCCGACATGGCAAGCAGCAAGGCGCCCAGCGGACGGCCCCGCTCGGGGAACAGTAACGCCTCCCCCAGGCACCCCACGCCGAGCGCGACCACGCCGAGGGCGACACCCTGCATATTGCGCACGCTACGGAGCGCGCCGGTAAGGGATGAGGTTTTCGGTGTGGTGTGAGCTGTTTCCACGACCTGAGTCACAGCGTATATTATGCCACGAACTCAGAAAGTGCAGAGCCGTGTACGAGCGAACTTGAGGTAGAGCCTTGGAGGCGAAAGAATGCACCCCCTCAAGGGAGGACTGGAGGTGAATAGAGTGAGGCCCGAGAGAGTAGCCTTCTCCCGGGCCTCGGAGTATCGCCCATTTGCGCACGCCAACACGTTTAAGTCGGGGTTCACTCTTTATAACGTTGTGTTCTACTATTGAACTACCGGCCCATGATTGGCGGGCCAGGCCGGATCTGCACCGGCATCCAACGATTCTCGACCTCAGACTGTAGATTTGGCGTTCGGCGATGAATGCTCATGCTGGAGTGATAACTTGATCTTGGGGTGGTGTCGGTGCGCCGCCTCTGCCGTTTGGGCTACCCCACCGTGATGGTGGTGGGGGTAGGATTCGAACCTACACTTTCACGCCTGCACCGTTTAAGATGAGCTTCAGTCTCAGCTTGCACTCCTACCTTTAGTATACCCAAATTCCGCGACGCCGGGCAAGGGCTAAACGGCGAACAGGTATTGGAAGACCTTCTCCCCTACTTTCTGGTCTTCCACCTCCATGTTATTAGCCTCTTCCCTGGCGAATTTGACCGCTTGCTGGAGGCGTTCGACGCGCTCAAGCAGCTCGTTGACCCGCTTGGCCGGCAGCGATCCCGAAAACTTGACCGTCCGCCAGTATCCAACGGGGACATCCTCGTAATAAACTTCGACCTGGGCCGGGTGCTCCTTGGTGGCTTCGGCCTTGACGTGGTTACGGGGCACCTTCTTCGTGCGCACGGTCTGCACCGGCTCGGTCGCAAATGTGTCGGCCGAGGGGTCGAAGGTCCAGCTATCGGAGGCGTCGAGCACAGGGAGCTTCCTCACGAAGGTGTGCAGGTCCACAAGCTCTTTCTCCAGGAAGAGCAGATAGGTGACGGGCACCTGGGCCAGCAAAGTTTTGCCTTCGACCACGACGTCCGCTTTGGCCTTGCAGTTGGCCCAGTCCTTGGTCGCCGTAACATCAAACAGCTCTGTCAAAATCCTTGCAGTTTGCTGGATTACTTCCTCTGCTTTCACCTGCACCCTCGTCGACTCGGGCGGAAGCTGCTCTCCCTCCTCGTCCTTGGGCCGATAGGTCCTCGATATGCCGGAGAGCATCGTGGGCTTCTGAAGCACGTGATGGGCTTCCGTAAGCTCCTGGAATGACCGGCTCTTCACCCCTTTTTCGACCGCGATAATCTGGTTCAAGCGCGCCATGATAGACCCTCTCTAGCGTAAAAGTCAGTACGCCAATGTTGTGTAAACAATATTCGCAGGAAAGAATATTATAGCCGCTGGCGGCCTGGGTTGCCAGTGCCGTGGGGGCTGGCCCCCACTCCCCCAAAGGAGAGGCGAAAAGGGAGAGAGTTGGGGGACACCCCCAAACCCCCGGCAGGGAGCCCCCTGCACCCCGGCAGGAGAGCACCCCCGTCAACCCGGCTCAGGAGCGTTCCTCGCGGACGTAGGGGAGGCCGAGGGCGGCGGGGGCGCCTACGCGGCGGCGCACCGTTTCGCGGGTGGCGAGGACCAGCACGGCTATTGTGAAGAGGTAGGGGAGCATGTTGAGGAAGAAGGGTGACACGTTGGTGCCCTCGCTTTGCAGGCGGAACTGGAGGGCCTCCACCCCGCCGAAGAGGTATGCGCCCAGGGCGGCGCGGGCCGGGTTCCAGGTGGCGAAGATCACCAGGGCGATGGCGATCCAGCCTCGGCCGGCTGTGATGTTCTCGGTCCAGCCGGGGTTGCTGGCGAGCGAAATGGCCGCGCCTCCCAGGCCCGCGAGCATCCCGCCGAGCACGACGTACAGGTAGCGCAGGCCCGCGACGTTGATGCCCATGGCGTCAGCGGTGGCCGGGCTCTCGCCAACCGCGCTCAGGTTGAGCCCAGGACGCGTGCGGTAGATGAACGCCCAGAGGAGGGGAACTAGGAGGAATGAGAGATAGGTGAGCGCGTCCTGGTGGAAGAGGATGGGGCCTATTATGGGTATATCGGCCAGCACGGGGATGGGGAGCTTATCGAATTTGGCAGCAGCGGGCTGGCCCACCAACGGCTGGCCGAGGAACGACGATAACCCGCCGCCGAACAGGGTGAGGGCAAGGCCGCTCACGATCTGGTTAGCCTGCAAGGTGATCGTGAAGAAGGCGTGCACCAGGCTGAGGAGCCCACCGACCAGCATGGCGGCCAGTGCGCCCACCCAGGCGTTGCCCGTCCACTGCGCGGCCGCGAAGCCGCCCAGCGCGCCCAGGAGCATCATCCCCTCGACGCCGAGGTTGAGCACGCCCGCCCGCTCGCACAGAACCTCGCCCAGGCAGGCAAAGAGGATGGCCGTGCCGGCGGCGATGGCTGCCGCGAGCACTGTTACAAGGAGCATAGGCTCTCACTCCAAGGTCTAGATCCTGGCCGATCATGGCCCTTTGGGCTATGATCGCTTATGAAAATAGGGGGAAGGGAGGTGGTTGGGGGACACCCCCAAACCCCCGGCAGGGGGAGCCCTGCACCCCTGTTCATGACGTTCGTATCCTGTAGCGCGCCAGGACCTCTCCGCCGAGGAGGAAGAAGAGGATGGTGCCCTGGAGCATCGGAGCTATGGCCGCGGGCAGGCCCATGCTGATCTGCAGCTGGTCGCCGCC
This sequence comes from Chloroflexia bacterium, assembly GCA_045805005.1. Lineage (GTDB taxonomy): Bacteria > Chloroflexota > Chloroflexia > QHBQ01 > JADMIH01 > JADMIH01. Next base: position 2,768 of record JBJMMB010000075.1, on the reverse strand, counting down.
CACGAGCAGGCCCGCGAAGAGGAAGGAGACGACTACGATGGCCCAGGGGTTGAGCCGCGCTAGCCAGGCCACGATTATGGCCGTGTAGCCGTAACCGGGCGATAGGTTGCGCTGCAACTGGTGGGCCACTCCCGCCACCTCGCTCATGCCGGCGATGCCCGCCAGGGCCCCGCTCAGGGCCATCACGAGCAGGATATTGCGGACGATGTCGATTCCCGCGTAGCGAGCGGCCCGCTGGTTCTCGCCTATCACCCTGATCTCGTAGCCCCACCAGGTGCGCCTGAGTATCACGAAGAGGAGGGCAGCGGCGATGAGCCCGAAAAGCAGGCCCAGGTGCACGCGGGTAGGCGCGAGGCGCGGCAGCCAGGCCGCGTCGGGCAGGGGAGGGGTGCCGGGGAAGCCAAAGCCCTGGGGGTTCTTCCAGGGGCCGTACACCAGGTACTCCGCGAAGAGTATAGCCACGTAGTTGAGCATCAGGCTGGTGATGATCTCGTTCACCTGGAAATACGCCTTGAGCGCACCGGGGATCAGCGCCCACAGCGCACCGCCTATGGCCCCCGCCAGCACCATCGCGGGCACAATCACAAAGGCAGGCGCGCCCGGCAGCAGATAGAGGGCAGTCCCCGTCGCGGCGATGGCGCCCAGGTGTAACTGCCCCTCCGCGCCGATGTTCCAGAGCTGCATCCTGAACGCGATGCTCACCCCCAGCGATGTGAGGAGCAGGGGTATGGTCTTCACCAGCGTCTCGGCCAACCCGTTCACCGAGCCAAACGCCCCGCTCAGCATCGCCCCGTATACCGCCAGCGGATCGTGCCCGGACAGCAGGAGGAGCAGCGCGCCAAGCAGCAACGCCCCCAGCACCGACACGACGGGCACCAGCACCGCCCCCACGCGCGATGACGTGGCTTGCTTCTCGATGTATACTCGGCGCATTCTTCCGGCGGTTGCCATGAGAGTATCTTTTAGACTATTTGCAGTAGACTATTTGCAGGCAGCTTGTAGGGGCAGGCCCCCGTTGCCTGCCCTGTTTCCGAACCTTAGCATCGGCGGTATGCGACCAGGGCAGGCAACGGGGGCCTGCCCCTACGGCGATTGGTGCGAACCTATTCCCCGCTAAGGATTATGTTCTCCCTATGCACCCCCGCCATCATCAGCCCCAGGTGCTCGATGTCGGCCTCCTCGGCATTGACCGTGCCCATTGCCTGGCCCCCGTACATGACCAGGATGCGGTCGGAGAGGGCCAGCAGTTCGTCGAGGTCCTCGGAGATGAGCAGGACGGCGGCGCCACGGGCTCGCTGCTCCAGCAGGAGTTTGTGTATAGACTCCGTGGCCCCTATGTCTACGCCTCGCGTGGGGTGGACGGCTACAAGGAGGCGAGGTTGACCCGATAGCTCCCGTGCCAGCAAGAGCTTTTGCTGGTTGCCGCCGGAGAGGAGGCGGGCCTTGATGGACCTGCCCGGCGCGGCCACGCTGTACTCCAGGATCAGGCGGTCGGTGAAGGCGTCGACTGCTTTCTGGTCGAGGAAGAGGCCCCTGGCGAGGGGCGGGCGGCGGTAGTCCTTGAGGATGACGTTGTCGGCCAGGTCGAGCCCTGGTATGAGGCCGGTGCCGAGCCGGTCCTCGGGCACATGCCCCACACCCGCTGCTACTAGCTCGCGGGGGGAGGAGCCGGTCATCTCCACGCCACCCACCAGCACCTGGCCCCTTGAGCACGCTCGCAGCCCGGTGACCACCTCGGCCAGCTCTCGCTGCCCGTTCCCAGCCACGCCCGCGATGCCCAGGATTTCCCCGGCGCAGACCTGCAGATCGACCTCGTGGAGGGCGGGTATTCCCCGGTCGCCCGGCGCGCTCACCTTCCGCATGTCCAGCACCATCTCGGCGGGCTGGGCAGCCGCCTCTTGCGATGCACCCCTGCTCGGCAGCGCGACCTCGCGACCTACCATCAAGCGGGCCAGGGCGCGGCGGTCGGTGGCCTTGGCCTCCGTCGTTGCGACCGTGCGCCCGCGCCGCAGGACGGTGACGCGGTCGGCCACCGCCAGCACCTCGTCCAGCTTATGCGAGATGAAGATGATGCAGAATCCCTCCGAGGCCATATGCCGTAGGGTGGCAACGAGGTCTGCCGACTCCTGGGGGGTGAGGACGGCGGTGGGCTCGTCGAAGACCAGCACCCTGGCGCCCCTGTAGAGGAGGCGCAGGATCTCCACGCGCTGCTGCTCGCCCACCGAAAGCTGCCAGATGCGGGCCCGGGGCTCCACTTTCAGCCGGTACCTGGTGCTCAGGCCCGCCAGCTCGCTCTCGACCCGGGAGGTATCTCGCCCGATCCCCCTCCCCTCCTGCCCCAGCATGGTGTTCTCGGCCACGGTAAAGGAGGGCACCAGCATGAAGTGCTGGTAGACCATCCCTATGCCGTGCTTGATAGCGTCTTTGGGGGAGTGGAACTCAACCTCCCGCCCATCGAGCTCGATGCTCCCGGAGTCGGGCCGGTAGAGCCCGGCCAGGATGCTCATCAGCGTAGATTTCCCCGCCCCGTTTTCGCCCAGCAACGCATGCACCTCGCCCTCGTGGGCCGCGAAGCTGATGTCATCGTTGGCAACCACCTCGCCAAAGCGCTTGGTGATGCGGGTCATTTGGATAGAGGTCATACGGGAGAGATGCGTAATGCGTAATAGTGGTCCGCTAAGCTTGGGTGGTAGAACCCTCTAGCCTTCCTCCCTTACGCATTACGCATTACGTATTACGCATTACTTCGGTATAGTTCCTTCCACGCC
>JBJMMB010000074.1:0-41943 GCA_045805005.1 Chloroflexia bacterium | reverse complement strand
GGGGAGGGGCCGGCCCGTGTAGAGCATACCCAGCCGATAGGCTCCGTAGCCGGAGAGGGTAAAGGCCGCAAGTAGAACGGTGTTGTACCCAGCGGGCAGGCCCCAAACTAGCTGAGGCAGAAGCGCCAGTAACCCCTGCGGGAGACCCAGGGTGTGGTAATAGAGGCTTACGCCGTAGGGGTAGTAGAGCAGACCTGTGTGGAAAGGGCTGGCGAGGTGGCCCACAGACTGGCCTACCCACCAGAGGTTCCACAGGTTCTGGTCCCGGTCCGCGATCAGGTCCCCCGGCACCCCCGAGGCGAAATGCGAGATAGCCGGGTAGGTCACGATGGCGGCCAGGACAAAGAAACCCAGCAGAGCCGCAAGAGTGGACGGGAACCGGACGATGGGGTCTGCAGCAGACGATGGACGATGGGCAATGGACGATGGGGTTGGCGACCCGGCTTCCCTGTCCCCATCGTCCATCGTCCATCGTCCATCGTCCATCGTCTGTTCCCGTCCATCGTCGGCCACAGGCCTCTGACTGCTCATCGAGCACATCCTAGCAGATGCGCCCGCGGCTCACAAGCGGGACTAATAACCCCCCTCCCGGGGTACAACTTTCCTATCACCAGCCGGGGCCAATGCGGTTACGATAAGCATTGGCCATAGCGCGAATGCCTTGTATCCGGCTCTTGTATTCATAGGAGCCGCTTTGGTGGGGCAAGGGAGACCGCGGGCAAATGCTGTTATGACGTTGTATAGCAAGACGCTGGCGATAATAAGCCTGACTTTCATAGGGCTGATAGCTGTGCTATTCGTCGCGTCCCAGTCGATCGTGCTTGGCAGCTTCTCTGACCTGGAAGACCAGGATACCCGCCAGAACGTCCAAAGGGTAGAGAGCGCCCTCACTGATAACCTAAGCACCCTGGCGGGAACCACCCGCGACTGGTCAATCTGGGACGATACGTACGCCTACATCGAAGACCACAACGACGCTTATTACACCTCCAACCTCCAACCGAACGCTGCGGCCGCCAGCAACAGGCTGAACCTGATGCTCTTCGTCGACTCGGCGGCGAAAGTGGTCTTTGCCAAATCGTACGATTACAGGAAGCACCAGGAGATACCGGTGCCCGCCGATTTGCAGGCGCATATCGCCCCCGGCAGCTTCCTGCTGCGTCACACCGGGCCGGACAGTAGCATAACGGGCATCCTTCCTCTCAAAGAGGGCCCCATGCTTATCGCTTCCGAGCCGGTCGTGCGCAGCGATGAGAGTGGGCCAATCAAAGGCACCCTGATTTTCGGGCGCTACCTCGATACCGCCGAAATCCAGCACCTGTCCAAGTCCACCCTGGTTTCCCTGACCGCGCACCAACTCTCCGATGACAGCATGAGCAGCGACTTCAAAGACGCATTCGCTCGATTGAACGAGGTATCTCCCGTCCTGGTGCAACGGGTCAGTGCGGGCACCATTGCGGGGTATGGCCTGCTCAAAGACGTGTATGGTAAACCGACACTCATCCTCCGCGCCGAAATGCCCAGGAACCTGTACGCGCGTGGCCAGGACACCGTGCGTTACTACATGCTGGCAATCGTAGGTGGCAGCCTCATATTTGAGCTGGTCATTTTGGTGCTGCTGGCGAAAATGGTGCTTTCCAGGCTCGCCCGGCTGAATTCCAACGTTAAGGGTATAGGCGCGGAGAGCGATCTTTCGGCACGGGTTATGATGCCCGGCAGCGACGAGATCTCGAAGCTCGCCCATTCCATCAATGGGATGCTCGGAGCCCTGGAGCAGGCGCACGAAGAGCAGAAGGAGAGCGAGCAGCGTTACCGTGCCGTGGTGGAGCAGGCGAGCGAGGCCATATGCCTGGTGGACGCAGGCACCAAACGCTTCCTGGAAGCTAACCCCGCGTCCGAAACCCTCTTCGGCTACTCCGCCGAGGAAATGCTACGCTTGACCCTCTACGACCTTATCGCCGAGGACCGCGAAACCACCGACCTCAACATCCAGCGCACCCTCACGCAACACCGCTATATGGCCGGCGAGCGACACTACAGGCGCAAAGACGGCTCCATAGTGGACGTGGAGGTGACCGCGAGCACCCTGTCTCTGAGCGGCACCGAAGTGCTATGCATAGTGGTTCGCGACATCACGGACCGCAAGCGCGCGGAGGAAGTGCTGCGCGAGCTCGCCATGCGCGATGGCCTTACCGGCATGTATAACAGGCGCGAGATGCAGCGCATCCTCAAGGAGGAGGTCGAACGGTACTTCCGCTACGAGCAGCCCACCGCGCTCATCATGGCCGACATAGACTATTTCAAAACGGTTAATGACACCTACGGCCACCAGGTGGGTGACGAGGTGCTCCGCTGGATCGCCCAGTTGTTCCGCGAGCTGGTGCGTTCGGTGGACAAGGTGGCCCGCTACGGAGGGGAGGAACTCGCTGTTATCCTCCCGGAAGCGAGCACAAGCGATGCCTACGAGCTGGCCGAGCGCCTGCGCCACGCCATAGCCGCCCAACCTTTCACCATCGCCCTCGATGATGAGCAAGAGCAGATTGTGCTCATCCCGATAACCATAAGCATAGGTGTGGCCTCGGTGCCCGGCGATGCAGACTCCGAAGACACTCTAATCATGGCGGCCGACCACGCCCTCTACGAAGCCAAAGCCCAGGGCCGCAACCGGACCGTGCGCTGCGGCAAGGTGCGGCCCTATATGAGGGTAGTGTCGTAAGGGCTGGGTCAGCAGTAGGCAGTCAGCAGTAGGCAGTAGGCAGTAGGCAGTGCCCACCTACTGCTGACCGGCAATCCCCCATTCTTCGCACTTAAGTGCTGGACAACACCCTGACCCCCGTTGTAGAATCTACCTGGTGCATGTATCCTTTCAGCGGCTTATTGCGTATAGCACATTAGAGAGGTTTATGTCACAGTCCGGGGCCTCCTGGCCGCCGTGCCCTGAAAGGCAGGCGAATGGAGTTCCCACCCGAAGATCGAGGCTCAATGGTCGCACGCAGTTGCACGCTCACCATTAATCCCTGGTCCACGATTCTAATCAGGAGAATGCAGTGATAAAGTACACTAAACTATGGACTTCCCTGGCGCTATTGGGCCTCCTTGCGCTGGTGATCAGCGGCTGCTCGGCGGGCCAGCAGGTGACGGCGGCCGACATCATCGCCAAGATGCGCGAGACGATGAAGACCACACAGACGGCCCAGGGCACCACCGACATCGCGGTCACCATCAACAAAGAGGGCCTGAAGACCCTGGCCGATACCCTCATGGCCGGCAACGGGAGCAACACAGGCGGTTCATCGGATAAGGATTGGACCAGCCGCCTGCCCGACTCCGCCTCGGTCACCATCAATACCTGGCGCCAGTCGCCCGACAAGATGCGAGTGGAAGTAGATAACTCCACGCTGCCGGGAGCCAAGGGTGCGGTACTGGTGTACGACGGCCAGAAGGCTTACGCTTACGACCCGGCCCACAATACGGTTTATAGCGCCACCCCCAGCGAGATGCTCGACAAGGCTCCTGCCGAGTTGAAGGCGGTCCTCCAGGGTCTAGACGCCCAGCAGACACTGGATAACATCATCGCCGCCTCCGACGTCAAGCTGGCGGGCACCGAGAAGGTGGCGGGCCTCGACGCATACAGGCTCGATATCACGCCCAAGCCCGAAGCCGCCGACAAGCTGCAAATCCCCCAGATGTTCCAGATGCAGGCGGGCCTGCTCATCAAAGACCTGCGCGTAAGCCTCTGGGTCGATAAGGACCGCTGGATTCCCCTCAAAGTGACGCTGGAGCACCCAAACATTGGCAAGGTGGCCGTCACTACGAGCAAGATCGATCTGAACAAGCCCATCGACTCCTCGAAATTCGTGCTCCAGGTGCCCGGCGGAGCGAAGACGGTCGACCTCGACACACTTCGCGACAAGATGGGCCCCAAGTCCACCACCCTGCCCGAGGCCAAAGCACAGGCTTCGCGAGATGGATGGCAGTTGCTCGAGCCCCAGTACGTGCCCTCCGGCGCTACCCTCATCGAGGTGCTGCAGCAACCCACCGCCCGCGGGCAGGCAGGCAACGTGAGCGGCGTGGTGCTCAATTACTCCTCGCCCTCCGTCGACTTCTCCATCACCGAGGGCAAGAGCAAATACGAGAAGGGCCTGGGCGACGCCTTCAGCGGGATTAAGGACAACGGAGCCACCAAGCAAGTGCCGCTGCGGGGCGTCACGGCCACCGCCTTCTCGCCTGCCGGGGCCAATTGGACCGCCCTCATCTGGCAGGAGAAGAACAACGGCATCTGGGTAGCCATCCACGGCAAGCTGTCGGTCGACGAGGCCGTGAAGATCGCCGAGAGCCTGAAATAGACGCGCAGTCCATAATTCGCCTCGTGGGCCTCACCCGCCAGTACCGGATGGGGCCCACTACTGTCTCCGCCGTGGCGGGGGTGGACCTGGAGATCGGGCGGGGCGAGGCCGTGGCTCTGGTTGGCCCCTCGGGCTCCGGCAAGTCGACTCTCCTTAACCCGATCGGTGGGCTCGACCGCCCGAGTGCGGGCGAGATCTGGGTGGACGGTGAGAACATCGCCAAAGCCCCAGCCCGCCGGCTGGTGGAGCACAGGCGGCGCCGCGTAGGCTTCGTATTTCAGAGCTTCAACCTGCTGCCTCAGCGCACCGCCCTCGAGAACGTGGAATTACCAATGATGGTGGACGGCCTCTCCCGCGCCGACCGCGGGGAGCGAGCCCGCCAACTCCTGGAGAGGATGGGCCTCGGAGCGCGCACGGGCCACAAGCCCTCTGAGCTTTCGGGTGGCGAGCAGCAGCGCGTGGCCGTGGCCCGCGCCCTCGCGAACCGCCCTTCCATACTCCTCGCCGACGAGCCCACCGGCAACCTCGACAGCGCTACCGGCGCCGAGGTCATGGCCCTCCTCAGCGACCTCAACTCCGAGGGCCTCACCCTCATCATAGTCACCCACGACCCCACAGTGGCCTCCTACGCCGGGAAGATAGTTCGCCTGCGCGACGGGAAGGTGGTGGAGGTGGAGAGAGGGGAGAGAGTTTCGGCATGAAACTCACCGACACAATCCGGACCGGCGTGCAGAACCTTGGGCGGCGCAAGGTGCGCACGGTGCTCACCTCCATCGGCGTGTTCGTAGGCATCCTCACCATCGTGACGATGGTGTCGCTGGGCATCGGGATACAGAAGCAGATAACCGACACTATCAAGCAACTGGGCCTGGAGACGGTGTTCGTGAGCCCCAGGATAGCGCGGCAACCTGCGGGGGCGTCCAACCCGCTGGCGCGGCAGCGGCCCAGCCAGCCTTTGAACCCCGCCGCCATCGAGCGGCTGAAGGCCATCAACGGGGTGGCATCGGTAGAGGTGCAGGTGGACATCCCCGCCGCACCCGAGATGAGCCTCGCCGTAGACGGCAAGACGTTCCCCATCGCCCTGCGAGAGCGCGGCCCTCAGGACCGCCTCTTCCTGAGTAACGAGGAGCAAATGCTGGCAGGGCAGAAGTTGCCCGACACGCCGGAGGCCAGGGGCATCGTGTTGAGCCAGCGCCTTCTCAAAGGGGCCAAATACACACCTGAGCAGTTCGCCGGGCTGGTGGGCAAACCCGCCACCCTGCAAGTTACCGCACCAAGAGGCGACAAGACCACCTTCAAGGTGACCGTGATGGGGGTGAACAATACCTTCTTCGGGGCCGACCTTGGCAACGCCGACCTGGTGGACGTTAAGAAGTGGTGGTACAACGACCCGAACGTGCTCGAAACGGACGGCTACTCAGCCGCCATCGTGCATACCCAATCGCTCAACGACGCCACCCGCGTCTCCAAAGAAGTGGACGCGATGGGCTTCCAGGCGGCCACCCTGCAAACGTTCCTCGACCAGGTGAACCGCATCTTCACGGTGCTCCAGGTGATGCTTTCGTCGGTGGGTCTGCTGGCCCTATTAGTGGCCTCCATCGGCATCGTCAATACTATGATCATGGCGATCTACGAGCGCACGAGGGAGATAGGCATCCTGAAGGCACTTGGCTCGTCCAACGGCGACGTGCTGCGCATGTTCGTCATAGAGGCCGGGCTGATAGGGCTCCTGGGCGGCATAGTGGGCGTGCTCAGTGGCTGGGTGTTGGGCCTGGTGCTCAACCAGGTCATACGCGAGTACTTCAAGAGCCAGCAGATCCCCCTACCCATAGACGCCCCGTTCTTCGTGGTCACCTGGGATCTGGTAGGCGGGGCCATCGTCTTCGCCACCCTGGTAGGCATCCTCGCGGGCATCTACCCTGCGTTCAGGGCGGCGAGGCTTGACCCGCTGGCCGCGCTGCGACATGAGTAACGCGGGCGCGGGGAACGTACAACTTAACAAGTCTTCACAACTCCTATAAAAGCGAACAGTGCGCTCCATTCCAGCCTATGACAGCACCAACCACCCTCAACGTGAATATGCAAGCCAGGGCCGTTAGCCGCCGTCCGGGCTTTGGTTTTTGGTTGTTATGGGTGTTAGCGAATAGTGTTGCTGGAACTATAGGCTGGGCAGCCACGTGGGTACTTGCGATGGGCACTCTGGGGTGCGGACTGTTCTTAGCCGGCGTCATAGTTGGCCTGTGCCTGGGAGTGGCGCAATTCCTGGTCTTGTCGCCATATCGTCACGCTAACTGGGACCTAATGTGGGATTGGCTGCAATGGCCGGTGCTGACACTTCTAGGCGTAAACGTAGGGCTGGCAATCCGTTATATAGGGCCCGACTTCCTGAGCCCTTTTCTAGGCCTTCCTTTAGCTCTAATTGTGGGATCTTGCGCCGCTGGAGCTGTCCTCGGAGCAAGCCAGTGGGTGGCATTGCGGCGCAGCACACGTAAGGCGGCATGGTGGATACCAGCAAACATAGTGGGGGTTTGCATAGCCGAGCTAATCGGGTTACGTGCGGGTGACCTAGTAATGGCAACTCTACTGCCGCGCTCTTATTCAGAGCATGGTATCCTGATCAGCGACAGCGATCTCATGTTGATCTTCACGGTTGGAGTCACCTGGACGGTTGTATTCAGCATCGTTACCGGCTTCGCGCTGATCTGGATATTGCGAGCACCGCTAAAACAGGCATAGCCAGGGCTACAATCCGGTGACCGCAGAGGATTGTAGCCCTGGTTGATAGGCCCCCTTATTTCCTGGCTTCGGCTTTAGCCTCGGGTTTCGCTTCGGCCTTTGGCTCAGGCTTGACCTCGGCCTTGGGCTCGGGCCGCGGGGTGATCGCTGCTTCGAGTTTGTCCAGCCTCGCCATTATGGTAGTGAGGGCTTTCTCCAGACTGCGGTTGAGACCGTTGACTTCTTTGGTCGCGGCCTCTTTGCTGGCAGTGATTCCGCCCTCTACCTTCTCGATGCGGCGCTCAACGGCGCGGATCTCTTTAGTCACACCCTCATTGCTCGCTGTGATCGCACCTTGAACTTTATCGATGCGGCGCTCAATGGCGCGGAACTCCTTGTGGTCGTCTTCCCGCATTTCACTCGTCTTGGCGTCGAGGTCATCCAGGCGCGTTTCGATATTGATCAGGCGCTCGGCGAGGCTGAGGACCTCGTCGCGGGTCGGCATGTTCACATAGGCCAGGGCGTTGGTCATCGCCTTCTGCACCATGTCTTGCACCGGCTGCGACACGGTCAGGTACTGGTCAAGCAATTGGCCCGTTGAGCGGGCGTACTCGTCGGAGTTGACCGCGTCGATCATCATCTTGGACCAGGCCTCCAGCGTCGCCTCGCGGGACGTCTTCCAGAAGCCGAGCGGGTCCATCATCTTCATAATCCCATCTGTCTGTGGTTCTGCCATCTTACTTGCTCCTTAGTCTCTCTCGCCCAGCCAGCCCTCTATCAGAGGCCAGGTGACCCTGGGGGCGTTGCCGCTGAGCATGATGCCGATGTGGCCCGCCTTCAGCTTGTGCATCTGCTTGTCTTTGCTGCCGAACCTGGGTAGCAGGTTCTCCGACTCGCACGGCGGGGTGATGTGGTCGGCCTCCGCGATCAGGTTGAGGAGGTTGGCCTTGATGTTCTCCAGGTGGACCGGTTCTCCCTTCATCTGCAGCGTGCCGTTGACCAGCTTATTACCCCTGAATATGTCGGTTATGAGCTGACGGAAGACGGCGCCGGGCATGGGGATCGGGTCCTCCACCCAGGTGTTCATGGCGTGCCAACTCTCGACGAACTTCGGGTTGTCGATATTCTCCAGCACCCGGATATAAGTGCTCACGTAGTTCTCGACCGGCTTGAGCATTTTCGCGCCGGTGTTGAGCATGTCGGCGGGCATGTTGCCGAAGGCTGTGATGATGCGCTCAGGGTCGATATAGTCATCCTGGACCCAGTTGCCGAAGCCGCCGGTGCCCTTCAGATTTGTGAAATCGAGAGGGGCCGTTAGCAGCACCAGGTTCTTCAACCCGTCGTCGGGGCGCAGGGCCGCGTAGCAGGTCGACAGGATGGCGCCGATGCACCAGCCGAGCATGCTGAACTCTTTGGACCCTGACACTTCCTTCATCTTGCGAATGGCGCGGGGCAGGTAGTCGAGTATGAAATCGTCGAACTTGAGGTTCCTGTCCTCGTGGCCGGGAGAGCCCCAGTCGAGGAGATAGACATCGTACCCCTTGTTAGCCATATAGCGCACGAAGCTCGTGTCGGGCCGCAGATCGATGATGTACGCCCGGCTCATGAGAGCGAAGACCAGGATGAGGGGCGTCCGGTGCTTCTTCTCGATCGGCTCGGTGGGCAGATACCTGATCAGCCTGGCCTTGTTCAACGTCCATACCACCTCGCTAGGCGTCTGGCCGTACGGGTATTTAGTGGTGGAGATGTGCGTTAGCGTCCTGTAGTTGTCCGAAAGGTTCTCCAGCTCGGATTTCTCCCTCCGCGCCTCGGTGGGCTGTGTGCTCATTTCCTATCCTCCTCTTTAGATTTTGGATTTTGGATTTGCTTCTTCTCCAAAATCCAAGATGGTTTAGAGCCGCTCGAAGATGGCCGCGATGCCCTGGCCTCCACCGATGCAGAGAGTGACGAGAGCGTAGCGCCCGCCGATGCGCTCCAGTTCGTACAGGGCCTTTATGGTGAGGATTACCCCGCTGGCCGCGACCGGGTGGCCGAGGGAGATGCCGCTGCCGTGAGGGTTAGTTATATCCATCGGCAGATCGAGCTCGCGAATGACGCCGAGCGCCTGGGCCGCGAAGGCCTCGTTCAGCTCGATCACGTCCATATCTTTGATCGACAGTCCCGTGCGCTCCAGCGCTTTGCGCGTCGCAGGCGCCGGACCCAGGCCCATGATCTTGGGGTCCACCCCCGCCACCGCGTACCCGACGAAGCGAGCCATAGGCTTGAGGCCCCTCGCCTCGGCTGCCTTGCGCTCCATGAGCACGACCGAGGCCGCAGCGTCGTTGATGCTCGAAGCGTTGCCCGCGGTGACAGTGCCCTCGGGGTCGAAGGCCGGCTTGAGCTTCGCCATGGCGGCAACGTTCGCGTCCCGTCGCGGGCCTTCGTCGGTATCGAAGATAGTAACGCCTTGCTTGGTCTTGATCTCGATGGGGAGGATCTGCTCCTTGAAATAGCCCTCATCGGCGGCCTCGACTGCACGGCGGTGGCTCTCGTAGGCCAGGTTGTCCTGGTCCTCGCGGGTGCAGTTGTACCTCTGGCCCACACGCTCGGCCGTGATGCCCATGTGGCAGTTTTCCAGCGGGTCGGTAAGCACGCTCACCAGAGAGTCGATCACCTGGCTGTCGTTCAACCGCGCGCCCCAGCGCATGGCGGGGAGCCAGTACTGCGACCGGCTCATGACCTCGGTGCCGCCGGCGAGCGCTGTAGTGGCGTTGCCCAGGATGATCTGCTCGGACGCGGTGGCGATGGCCTGCAAGCCGCTACCGCAGAGGCGGTTGACTGTGAGGCCGGGGGTTTCTATGGGCAGCCCAGCCTTGAGGGCCACTATCCGGCCCATATAGACGTCCGCGGCCTCCGTGTTCAGCACGTGGCCGTATACCGTCTGTTCTATCTCGTCCAATCGCAGCCCGGAGCGCTTGATCGCTTCTACGGCGGTCATAGTGGCCAGATTGCTGGGGGTGAAATCCTTCAAGCTGCCGCCGAACTTGCCGATCGGGGTACGCACCCCGCCCAACACTACAACTTCTTTATTCTCAGCCATTACCGGAACCTCCTGTTCAGTTCTTCATAGCCAACCGGGAATCAGCAATCCCGATTCGATTAGTGCCTACTTGCAATCGTAGCAAAGGGGCGTGGAGAAACGAGTGTATATCGGTGTATAAACGGTGAAAGGATTTCTCTCTGAGAACGCCCATCGGCTGGGACCATGTTGCCGAAACGAGGGCGCGCCGCCCACCGACAGGGCTGCGGTGGTCGATGTTATCCTCCGCCTGGCCCAATTGGCGCTTGATTGCCCGGAGGTTCAGGAGATAGAGATTAACCCGATGATAGTGATGAGACCGGGGGGCGCGATAGCCGTCGACAACCACGCGCCAGGGGCCTCACTTGCCGGTAGGCGTGGGGTAGGCCGTCCGGCCGGGGGCGTGCTTCGATTTGTACTCGAAGGTGCCGAGATGCGATAGGAGCACCCGGTTCGCCTCGTCGTTCTCTGGGTGGTACTCGAACACGGCGCGCTCGAAGTACTGCACAGTATAGGGCTTGCCGTCCAGCGCGCTCTTTTCGGTGAATTCATCGCTGACCGGGTAGCCCTGCTGGATCAAGCTCCCGTGCTGCCGCCAGTACTTGAGGAAGACTCCGCTCACTCGATGGCCCGTTTCCTTGAAGACGACCGAGCCCCCCGAATCGCTCGGGAGTTGGGCCGGCCGCTGTGCGGGGCCGGGACCGTTGGGGTACCTGGCTCTGTAGCGTCGAGCTCCGAGGAGGGAGGCGAGCACCTGGTAAGGGGGTTGGTTCTCGGGGTGATACTCGAACACAGCCCGCTCGAAATATTGCACTGCGTAGGGCTTGCCGTCGGTGGGGCTCACCTCTTGCATCTCATCGGAGATGGGGAAGCCCTGCTGGGCCAGGCCACCGTGGCTCCTCCAGTAATCGAGGAAAATGCCCCGGATCGACTTGCCCGTCTGGGGGCATTGCAGCGTATCCCCACTCGCGGGTAGCGGCTCGGCGTGAGCGACCGGCCTGGACGAGGAGGGAGGTTGCAGCGCACCCTTCAGGTAGCGGTCGAAGAATCCCCCAACCATGCGCGTGATCTCGGCCCGCGAGGGGCTGATCGGACCACCCGCAGGCGCAATGCCGTGTTCGGCGTTCTTCACCATGACCAACGTGGCGGGCACGCCAGTCTCTGTCAACCTACCGTAGAACTCCCTCGATAACTCGGGTGGCACGACTGTGTCCTGCTCTCCATGCAGGATGAGGAACGGCGGATCGTCCTTGCTGACATAGGTGACCGGACTGTAGCGGGGCAGATCGGCCTCGGTGCCGAAGACGGGCAGCAGGTCGGGCCTCGTCGCGGGCACAGTCCGCAGATCGGCCCGGCCGTACATATCAACCACGGCCTGTACGCGGCTCGATTCGGCTGGATAGCCGCCGTCCCCTTCCAGGCCCGCGCTCTCGTCCGCCGTGCCCAGCAGGGATACCAATTGGCCCCCCGCGCTCGCGCCCCAGGCCCCGATCCTGTTCGGGTCGATATGCAGCGCGGAGGCGTTAGCCCGCAGGTAGCGCACCGCGCACTTCACGTCCTCGATTTGCGCAGGGAAAACGTACCTGGGCGCCAGGCGGTAGTTCACCGACGCGACCACGTAGCCCCGGCCCACCAACTCGACCGTCTCAGGCGTGCCCTCCCCATCAGCCTTGTCGCCGCCCGACCACGCGCCCCCATGCACGAAAAGCGCCGCAGGGGAGGGGGCTTGGCCCAAGACGGGCGGCGAATAGATATCCATCTTCAGGGCCACCCCATCCGCCGTGCAATAGGTCACATCGCTCTCGACATGCTGAGGCAAGGCAGGCGGCTGCTCAGCCCGCACAGGCCTCAGCGCGAAAGACCAAAATCCTCCCGCCGCCACAAGGAGCAGCAGGACACTAAGCACGCGGACCAAAGCTTTACGGACTTTGCCACCAACCACAGGGAACCAATCCTCCGTCTAGCCTCGAATAGCCGAAACCAGGAACGACGATAAGAAGTGAAACTCCCTACACCTACATCCACTACCAGTATATCATAGCAAGAAGGCGGCCAGAGGCATAGCCCGGCCGCTCCCTAAACGCTCATACTTAGGCTCTAAAAAGTTGCAATAGTAGGGGCAGGCCCCCGTTGCCTGCCCTGTTGGCTAACCCCGGCCTTGGTGGTATAAGAACAGGGCAGGCAACGGGGGCCTGCCCCTACGATCTAGCGTGTGAGGTGGAAAATGGTTGCGCCCTGATGTTCTACTGGCGTGAATCCACCGGAGAGCCTAAGGCCCCGATATAGGAGGCAGGCTCTCGCTCCTAACCCCGGACCCCGCGGTGGAGCTGCCCGAGCCCCCTGTCAGCACGGAGGCGTAGAACCGTAGGTAATCGAGAACGTGGGTGCTCCAGTACTCGCCATCGTGGGCGCCCCCGTAGACGTGCCACGCGTGGGCCACGCCGCCTGCCTGAAGCTCCGTGTGGAAGGCCGTAATCTCGGGCAGCCAGTCGTCCCCCTGGCCGTCGTCCACCCACAGTTTGAGCGTTTGTGCTATGTCGGGGTGCGCTTTGTAGAGATACACCGGGTCGTGGGCGTCGAAGTATGCCTGGTCGCCGAAGAAGGAGGGGGCCGAGTTGTAGGTATGGAGTGAGGGGCTGTGCCCGCCCGCTGTTCCGAAAACGTCGGGGAAGTTGATCGCCAGTTGGAGCGCTCCGGAGCCGCCCATCGAGAGGCCCCCAACCGCCCGGTGGTTTCGGTCGGCGATGGTGCGGAAGTTGGCATCGATCTGGCCGACGACATCGCGAGCCACGTAAGTGCCCCACTTCGGGCCGCCGTTGGCCTGGTCTACCCAGTAGCCCTGGTCGCCCTGCGGTAGCACTATCAAGAACTCAGGGATCTGCCCCGTCACCATCATGTCATGTGCCTTGCCGAACAGCCCGTAGTTCAGCCACTCATTGTAGGTGCCGCTGATGCCGTGCAGCATGTAAAGTACGGGGTAGCGCCTGGTCGGATCGGAGCCGTAGCTGGGCGGAAGGTAGATGTAATAAGGCATCACGCGATTGAGACTCGCGCTCGCGAAAGTGCTCTGCTGTTCGTAGGAAGTTAGCACGGTTTTCGTGGGTGTGGGCACCGGCCCTGTGGGCACAGCAGTGCCGCTTACCAGCATGGCGAAGCTGCTCGCCGCTTCTGTCGGAAGGGCTTCCGCGGTAACTGAAGCGCTAGACATGTCGCTGCTATCATAAACCGTCGTCACCGCTCCACCGGTAAACGCTCTGGCCAGGGCCGGGCCAGCCGACACGCACACGACCCCAACAACCGCCAGCACCGCAAGCCCGGCCCGCGCTGCCCGCGACGCCCCCAGCCGCTGCACCCTTCCAGCGGTCAGTAATTGCCTTCGATCACCGACCACCGACCATCGCCCGCCAGCCACTGCTTTCCGAAGCCGAACCTTTGCCCGCAGAGCCGCCCAAATGAGGGCGATTGCCAAAGCCTGCACGAGCGCATTTGCGGCGGCTGACTGGGGCTCCGCGCCCATCAAGGCCGGGACGGCGTCCGCCACCAGCGCTATGACGAAGAGATGGAGGGAGTAAGCGGTGAGGGCGTCCTGGCCGAGGGGCAGCAGGAGCCAACCGAGCAACCTCTTGATGGGCGTCCAGAACAGGGTGGTGAGAAGAAAAGCGAAGGTGAAGAGCGCGCTGAAGAGCGCCAGTCTGCCCGCGCGCATGTCAGCCTTGCCGATGAGCCCGCCAAGCTGAGATACCGTGATCAGATCACCGGGGTGGGACTGGTACCAAAGGTAGAAGGCAACCGAGGCCGCTACGACCGCCCCGGACAGGATGAGCGCTCCCAGGCCCATTGTTAACTTCAACCCCGCTCGCCCACGCGCCAGGCGGGTGATGCGGCCCTCCAACGACTTCCGGTGGAAGCCTATCGCCAGGCCCCCGACAAACAGAACTTGCCAGGCCGAGAAGTTGAAGGTGGTGCCGTCGGTCACCGCCCAGGGTATCTGCACGGTGTCGGGCCACCACTGCCAGGCGGTCCATAGCGCCCCCGAGGCGGTAAGCACCAGCCAGGTGTAGCCCCGCGACATGAGCGCGAGCACAGGGATGCTGGCCGCAATCGCCAGCGTATAGAAGAGGAGGACGTCGGTGAGGTAGAACGCCCGGCGCAACGTGAATATGCCCACCACGAAATCAAGAAAATTCGCCCCGTTAACATCGGGTGCCCAGCGTAGGCCGAGCATGAACGATACTGCCGCGAAGGCCAGTGATAGCCCCACGGTCAGGGCGTACAAAGTGCCCGCGCGCTTCGCCGCCTTTGCCAGCGCTGCCCGCAGGCCCTGCCGGGCGATAACGCCCGCGTACACGATGCCCATCACGAGCCCGGAGATCGCTACGAACCCCTCGGCAGCGGACACAAAGAAGCGGTCCCCGCCCGAGATTGCGTAAAGCCATGAGTCCTTGCCCCCGACGTGGTCGATTATCATGGTTACCGCGGCCAAACCGCGCAGCAGGTCGAGCCTCAGGTCGCGCTTGTCTCCAGCGTACTGCCATTTCTCCATGACCCGCACGGCCCCGGACGCCATCCGGGCGATGCCTCGGGTGCCGAAACCCCGTGCGCGTAGCCTTCTGATTGCCATCTGTCAGTCCTTCCAGGTACCGGCCAATTCGCAGCCAGCAGGGCACGGCAATATAAGGCAGGAGTAACAGGAGGGCTTTCCGGTCCGGATTATCCCAAAGAGCCGTGCTCACGAGGCGTGCAGGAGGACCCCGGTGCGTTCGTTAGATACCACCTAATGGTACCAAATCGCGATTAACTTAGGTGGGGTTGAAAGTTAAAGTTTGATTAAAGTTGAGCGGTAAGCGGCCTCCGCCACCCCGGACAGGCGCTCCCAGTTGAACTGCTTCCACACTCGCTCCTGGGCTCTGCGCCCCAGGCTCTCGCAGCGTGAGGGGCCGGCCAGGAGAGCGCACACGGCTTCGGCCATGCCGCGAAGATCGCCGGGTGGGAGCAGCGCCCCGGTGTCGCCTATGAACTCGGCAGCCTGCCCGACGCGGTGGGCCACCACTGGGATGCCCATGAGCATGGGCTCCAGCACCTTTACGGGGCTCTTGGCGCGATTCAGGAGGGTGTCGGCCATCGGGTAGATAGCCACATCGCCTAGGGCCAGGTGCGCCGGCAACTCCTCCTCTGGCACGCGCCCCACCACGACCACCTGGTCGCCGAGGCCTCTGCTAGCCGCCTCGGCGTGTAGCTTCCCCTCTTCCCCGAAGAAGCCATTGCCCACGACCAATAGCCGCGCCTCGGGTTGCTTGTCGTGCACGCGTGATAGCACGTCCAGGGGCCAGGCCCAGGGGAACTCCGCGAAGCGGGTGTACAGGAGCACAATGGGTCCGTCTCCGAGCCCGTACCGCGCCTTGACGCTCGCCCGCCTGGCCTTGTCCGACTTGGCGTCCGCCCACGCTCTGTACTTGCCCCGCCACACCCCGTTGGGCATGTACAGCACCCGCCGCCGGGGCAGCCCGAAGGCCCATGCCCTGGCCTCCAGGGTGCGGCTGGCGGCCGTGACGGCCCCCGCCATGCGAGGCAGCAGCGCGTCTTGGAGCGTGACCGCCAGTTTCTGGGCGGGCGAGTATGGGTTCACGTCGGCCCAACCGCCGGGGCCTTCCCAGTCGTCCAGGTCGAGCACCCAGGGCGTGCGCAGGGCCCAGAGGGCCAGCCCCGCCAGTCCGCTGAAGCCTACCGGCTTGAAGACGTGCACCACCTCGGCCCCGAACGACACCAGGGCTTGGTGGCTTTCGGCAGACGATGGACGATGGACGCGGGACGATGGGGTTTGCGAGCCGGTGGCCTGAGGGCCATTGTTTATCGTCCATCGTCCATCGTCTGCCGCGGGCCAAAGCGCCGCCCGCACCAACCCGGCCGCCAGTCCGGCACTGTAAGGCCCTCGGCGGGGCAGGGGCAGTGTCACCACATGTACACCCGCCACCCCATCGGCTCCCGTCCGAACCGAGTTTACGATACTGCCCGCCTGTGCCGAGGGGTCGTCCCATGGCGGGATAACCACTCTCACCAAGTGGCCTCGCCTGGCGAGCGCCTCCGCGAGGGGCATCATCCTGGCCGAAACCGTGCCTTTAGGCTGCAACCCAAAAGGCGCTAGGAGGGCGATCCGCATAGAGGGAGTATAATGTGTTGGGCGTGAAACGTGAAGCAACGAGCAACGTTTGTAATGCGTAATACGCAATGCGTAAGGAATGTGGGCGAACCCGGATCAAGAACCACGAACAAACTACGCCTACCACCATTACACATTACACATTACGCATTACGTATTACGCATTAGCATCATACGGAGGCTGGAGGCATGGTGGGACTGGAGGGGAGTGTGGCGGCGGGGGCCGCGCAAGAACGCGTTGTAGAGACCGCCACGACTGCCGCACAGGAGGCGGTCGCCATAAGCGGGCTCAGTAAGAGCTACGGGACCATTAAGGCTGTGCAGGATCTGAGCCTGAGCATCGAGAAGGGGGAGATATTCGCGCTTCTGGGGCCGAACGGCGCGGGTAAGACTACCACCATCGAGATACTCGAAGGGTATCGCAAGCGCGATGCGGGCACGGTGCGCGTGTTGGGCCTCGACCCGGAGAACCGGGCCGAGCTGGCCAACCTCAAGGAGCGTATGGGCGTGATGCTCCAGCAGTCGAGCATCTACCAGGCGATACGCGTGGGCGAGGCCATCAAGCTCTTCGCCAGCTACTACGACCGCCCTGCGGATACCGGAGATCTGCTCAAGATGGTGGGGCTGCACGAGCACACTCGCCAATACTTTAAGGACCTCTCCGGCGGGCAGAAGCAGCGTATGGGCCTGGCCCTCGCCCTCGTGGGCAACCCCGACATCCTCTTCCTGGACGAGCCCACGGCCTCTATGGACCCCCAGGCCCGCCTCCAGACCTGGGAGATAATCACCGGCCTCAAAGAGAGGGGTGTCACGATCCTACTCAGTACCCACTACCTCGAAGAGGCCCAGCGCCTGGCCGACCGCGTCGCTATCATGGACCACGGCCGCCTGGTGGCTCTCGACACACCCGACAACCTTACCAGGCACATGGGAGGCGACGACATCACCTTCCGTGCTGCGCCCGGCCTCCCAACCGCAGAAATGGCCGCCCTCCCCGGCGCCAGGTCCGCCTCCGAGGTCGCGCAGGGGCAATACAAGGTGACCGCCGCCGACACCGACCGCCTCATCCTGGCCCTCATGCTCTGGGCTAACGACAGAGGACTGCAACCCACCAACATCAAAATCGAGCGCGCCAGCCTTGAGGACGTCTTCCTCACGCTGACGGGCGAGGGGGTAAGGGACTGATGAAATCCCAGGCCTTTCTTGCTCAGTCGGGCGCGGAGAGCCGCATGATGCTGCGGCGGCGCGAGGTGGTCTTCTTCAGCATCCTCCTGCCCACTATGTTCATGCTCCTCTTCGGCAGCATATTCGGCAACACCGTGGACCAGGAAAGCGGCGTGAAGGTCATCAGTTTTCTGCTCCCCGGCTACATGGTGATGGCGATTATGTCGGTAGCCCTTATATCTCTGGGCATAATGACGGCGAACGAGCGGCAAAACGGCGTGCTGAAGCGGTTGGGCGCAACTCCCCTCCCGCGGGCGCTGCTTCTGCTCGGCAAGATGGTCTCTATATCGTTCGTGATCATCATAGCAGTCGTCTTGCTGCTTGCCATCGGCGTAAGCTTCTTCGGGGTAACTATAAGGGGCAATCCTATCGAGATCGCGTTGATCCTGGTGATAGGGATTGCGGTGTTCGCCATCCTGGGCCTGATGATAGGGGGCATGGTCAAGGCCGAAGCGGCGCCGGCCATCCTGAACGCGATCTACTTCCCGCTCCTCTTCCTGGGCGGCGCGATCCTGCCCCTCTCCCAATTGCCCGACTGGCTACAACAGTTCGGCAAACTCCTACCCTCTTACCACCTCACAAACCTGTTGATTGAGGTAATGGCCTTAGGGCACCCCGTGGCCGACTCGTGGGGCAATCTCCTGGCCCTCCTGGTCTGGGGCGCGGGCAGCCTGGCCGTGGCAGCCCGCACCTTTAAGTGGGAGTAAAATAATCATTGAGCCGGCAAAATGGCCCCCGCAATGGAGCCATTTTGCCGGCTCAACGAAGAATCTACCAGTCCCCATCCAGCACCAGCTTGAACTGGTCAATGGTCCAGTAGCTGTTGGCGATGTAGCGCTTGATGGCGAACAGGGGATCCGTTGCTTTGTCCTGGACATCTCGCAGACGGAACGCGCCTTTGTACCCGTACTGCTTGAGCTTCTCCGCTGACGCGGCGTCGTATACGCCGAACGGGTAGGCGAAGAAAGGCGTTGGGTGGCCCAGCATCTCCTCGATTGTCTTCTTAGGCTCGACAATTTGCTTCTGCCAGTCGGCGTCCGTTTTATACTCGGTGACCATGTGGTGGTCCCAGGTGTGGGGCTGCACGTCGAAGCCCTGCTTGTCCAGGTCTTTGATTTGCTCGGCGGTCATGTAGTTCTCGCGGTCTATGCTCACCGTCATGATGAAGAACGTGGCGGTGAACCCGTACTTCTTGAGCAGCGGCACAGCGTTGGTGTACTGGTTGTCGTCGTTATCATCGAACGACAGCATCACCGGCTTATCTGGCAGAGGTACGCCGCTGGCGTAGTAATCGTACACCTGCTGCGACACCACCGGGTGGTAGCCGTTGTCATGCAGGTACTTCAACTCGGCTTCCAGCTTCTTGGGTGGTACAATATACGCGCGGTCCTCCTCTGTGTCCGCCTTCTCCCAGTCTCGTATATGGTGGTAGCAAAGCACGGGCACGAAGCCGCGCTCCGACACAGGCACAGGCACGGGCGTCGGGGTGCTTGGGGGAGCAGGCGTATCGGTAGGTAGCGGCAGCGGCGTGCTGGTCGGCGGATCTGTCGGGACGGCCGTGGCCGTGGGCTCGGGAGGCACGGGCGTGGGGGTATCGGCGCCGCCCAGGCACCCGCTCAAGACCAGCAGAGCGAAAATCGCCGCCAGCAAAACCGGTAAGAAAGACTGTAGAATACCCGAGAAGTGTGAAGACCGTGAGATATACATCAGACTGAGACGACCTTTCCGAGGACGATAGACGATGGACGATGGACGATAGGGCCATCGAACCAGTTCCCCCACCCCCACCGTCTGTCGTCCATCGTCTATCGTCGGCCGCAGGCCACTGGGGGCAGACGCTATTTTACCACAACTCACTCTGAAAATCGCCCTCGCCCAAATCCGTTGTGAGAAGGGCGATTGGGCAGGCAACCTGGAGCGGACCGACCAATACATGGAGCGCGCCGCGGCTGCGGGGTGCCATGTGATAATCTTTCCCGAGATGGGGCTGTCGGGGTATTGTGACCCGGCGAAGTTCCCCGACAGCGTGCAGTCGCTCGACTCTCCGTGGGTGGCCCGCTTCGTGGAGTTGTCGGCGCGACACGGTATCGCGGCCTCCGGGGGCTTCATCGAGGCGAACCCGCATGGCAAACCCTTCATCACCCAGGTGCTTGTCCAGGGCGGGCAAATCATCGGGGTCTACCGCAAGGTGCACGTGGTGGACGAGGAGGCCGAGTGGTTCTCCCCCGGCGACCAGACCCCGGTATTCAACCTGGCCCTGCCACGGCCTGCGGCAGACGAGGGACGAGGGCCTTCGGCAGACGATGGACGGTGGACGATGGACGATGGGGTTGTGGAACCAGTATCCCTACCCCCATCGTCTATCGTCCACCGTCCATCGTCCGTCACCTGCGCCCTCGCCGTCTGTGCGGATAGCGACCGGCCCGACCTCTTCGCAGCCTTCGCCAGGGCGGGAGCGAGGGTGGTGTTCCACTCCTCGGCCCCTGGCCTCTACGGCAGGCGCACAGACGCGGCATCGTGGCAGAGCGGCTTCGACTGGTACAAATCCCACCTCTTCGAGCGCCTTCCCGCATACGCCCGCGACAACAGCCTCTACATAGCCGTGGCTACCCAGACCGGCGCCACCGTCGATGAGGATTTCCCCGGCGGCTCCTTCATCTTCGCCCCCGATGGCTCCTGCGTGGCGGGCGTGGAGGGGTATGAGGAGGTCATGGTCGTGCACCAGATAGAGATACAGCGTAAAACGTAATGGGGGTAGGCAAACATGCTTCTGAGGACCGAGAACCAACGACGCCCACCACCCTTACGTTTTACGTTTTACGTTTTACGTTTTGCGAGTATAATATTCCCACGATTCTCGACTACTCTAAACCCATTCTTCATCGTGGAGGAAGCACATAATGAACCCAACCGATGATCGCGCTGGGACTATCGAAACGCTGCTTCGTGAGGAGCGGCAATACCCCCCTTCGCCCGAGTTCACGGCCCAGGCCAACATCTCCGATCCCGAAGTGTACAAGCGCGCCGAGGAAGACCCTGAGGGCTTCTGGAGGGAGGCGGCGAAGAGGATCGACTGGTTCAAAGAGCCCACGCAGGTGCTCGAGTGGAACCCCCCGTTTGCGAAGTGGTTCGCCGATGGGCAGTTGAACGCCAGCTATAATTGCGTCGACCGCCACCTGGCTACACGAGGTCAAAAGCCCGCGCTGATCTGGGAGGGCGAGCCGGGCGACCAGCGTACCCTCACCTACGCCGATCTCTACCGCGAGGTCAACCGCGCCGCCGCCATGCTCCGCGACCTGGGGCTCAAGAAGGGCGACCGCGTCGCCATCTACATGCCTCTGATACCCGAGGTGGCAATTGCTATGCTCGCCTGCGCCCGCCTCGGCGCCCCGCACACTGTCGTCTTCGGCGGCTTCTCGCCCGAGGCCCTGCGCGACCGCATCATCGACTCCGAAGCTAAAATCGTCATAACCGCCGACGGCGGCTACCGCCGAGGTGGCATCGTGCCCCTCAAGCAAAACACCGATACGGCCCTCGATGCCCCAGACCTCACGGTGGAGAAAGTGGTGGTTGTGCAGCGCGTTTCCGACGGGGTGCCCGGCCTGCAGATGAAGGAGGGCCGCGACGTCTGGTGGCACGAGGCTATGGCCTCTATACCCGAGGACACCGTCGTAGAGCCCGAGCGCCTGGACGCCGAGCACCCGCTCTACATCCTCTACACCTCGGGCACCACCGGCAAGCCCAAAGGCGTGCTCCACACCACCGGCGGCTACATGGTGGGCACCACCCTCACCTCCAACTGGGTGTTCGACCTGAAGGAGCAGGATATTTACTGGTGCACCGCCGACGTCGGCTGGGTCACCGGCCACTCCTATATCGTCTACGGTCCCCTCTCCAACGGCGTATCCGCCGTGATGTACGAGGGCACACCCGACTTCCCCGATAAGGACCGCTGGTGGCGTATCATCGAGAAGTACAGGGTGACAGTGCTCTACACCGCCCCCACCGCCATTCGCGCCTGCATGCGCTGGGGCACCGAATTCCCCGAGCGCTGCGACCTCTCCTCGCTGCGCCTCCTGGGCACCGTGGGCGAGCCGATCAACCCCGAGGCCTGGATCTGGTACCACAAGAATATCGGCGTCGAGCGCTGCCCGGTGGTCGATACCTGGTGGCAGACCGAGACGGGCGCGATCCTGATAACCCCCCTGCCCGGCATCGTGCCGACCGTGCCCGGCAGCGCCACCCGCCCCTTCCCCGGTATCGCCGCGGAGGTAGTGGACGAAGCGGGCAACCCCGTGGCCGCGGGCAGCGCGGGCGGGCTGCTGGTGATTAAGAGGCCCTGGCCTTCTATGCTGCGCACCATCTGGGGCGACGACCAGCGGTACGTCGAGCAGTACTGGGGCCGCTTTGGCGAGGCCCACGACGTATATTTCACGGGCGACGGAGCGCGCCAGGACGAGAAAGGCAACTTCTGGCTGATGGGCCGCGTGGACGATGTGCTCAACGTAGCGGGGCACCGCCTGGGCACGATGGAGCTGGAGAGCGCGCTGGTGAGCCACCCCTCGGTGGCCGAGGCGGCGGTGGTGGGCGTGTCCCACGAGCTGAAGGGGCAGGGCGTCGTGGCATTCGTCACCCCCAGGTCGGGAGTGCAGGCCGGCCCCGAGCTGGTGGAAGAGTTACGCCAGCATGTGGCCGAGAAGATCAGTCCCATAGCCAAGCCCGACCGCATATACTTCACAGCCGACCTGCCCAAGACGCGCTCCGCCAAGATAATGCGCCGCCTGCTACGCGACATTGCCGAGGGCCGCGTCCTGGGCGACACCACCACGCTAGCCGATCCCAACGTCATGGCGGCCATCAAGAGCCAGTACGAGGAGAAGGAATGATGCGGAAAGCGTAAAACGTTTCACGCTCAGTGCTGCACCTTGTAGTGGTACAGGGTGTTGGCATCCAGCACATATAGAGTGTGGTCAGGGGCGTAGGCGAGGCCCGTGGGGGAGTACAGCTTGGGGACGTCACCCGTGAGCTTTGGGTTGCCGCTAACGTAGACAGGGAGCTGGGTGTAATGCTCCTTCAGGTTTACCGACCTGAAGCCGTTCTGGCAGGTAACGTCCATCCAATCCCCGTCTATCGCTCCGAACATCGCTGGGCAGCCCACGTCGTAGACGCGGACGAAGCGCCCGGTTGGGTCGAACTGCTGGATGCGTTGGTAGGAGCCCTCGAAGGAGTAGATCATACCGTCAGGGGCCACCGTCACCCCCGCAACGTTGTTGTAGTTGCTGTTCATGCCGCCCCAGGAATTGAGGGGATCGCCGCCCATCGCATCATACCTGAGTATGTGGCCGCCGACCAGGTCGGCCACGTACATTTTGCCGTCCGGGCCAAAGCTGAGGCCTATGGATACGGTGCTTTTGGCGTCCAGCTCTAGCTGGCGCACCACATCCATGTTGGAATTCAACACGAACATGGCCTGCTTGCCGCCGCCGTTGTTGAGCAGGTACAGTAGACCGTCTGGGCCAACTTTCACCTCGGAGGGATGCAAGATGGTGGCTAATCCCTGCAAGGCCCTGGGCTGTACGATTTTGTAGTAGCCGGTAGCCGTGTCGAGCTCCCCGAACTCCCCAAGTTGGAAACCGCCCCCCGGCAGCGTCTGCCCGTAGGACGCTATATATATCTTGCCGTTGTAGAATGCTATGCCATAAGGCTGGTAAAGCGGCTTGCTTATCCCCCAGCGCTCAAGCAGGGTGAGTGTGGTCCTGGGTTTGAGAAAAGGATAGTTCATCGCACCCCAGCTCAATCCAACCGCTGCTATACACCCCAACCACGCCAGGCTGTGAACCGGCAGCGATAGCCTGCGTGCGCGCCAGGGGCCGGGCCACACAACCATCAGCAGATAGCAGAATAATATGATCGCTAGCGCGAGTCCAATGGTCTGTGCCGTGGTCAGTGGATGTTGGGTCTCGTTGGGCGCAAGGTAATCGTTTAGCAGGCCCCTGATGTTGAGTGAGATGGGAGACACCTCTTCCAGCCACCTGTAAGTATTGGCCGGGTCGAAGGGCCACATGTTGCGCGCATCGTACATCATCATACCCTGAACGGCGACCCCGGCCAGCGCCAGCAGCCCATAGATGAGCTTGTAGAGCCAACTGCCGCAGGCCAGGAGCGACACGGCAAGCAGACCACCCAGCAGTGGCGCGAACGTCGTCAGGAAGCGGGCGGGCGGGCACCATGCCCCGTGCCAGTACTCGTATGACGCCATCGTCATCAGGTAGGGCACAGTCACTAATGCCATCCCCAGGAGCAACCGGCGATCGGCCTCCCGCGGTGACCGAAGCATGGCAATGATCCCCACGGCAGCAAGCAAATAGACCGGCGTGTAGGGGAGCAGGCCAAAACTCTGGTCGAATAGCAGGCCGAAAGCGGTGTTGAAGAACGCGCTGAGCTGCTGCACACCAGCCCACGGCCAGTGGAATGGGTAGGCATCGCCCAGCTCGTTGATCTTCGCGGGCTGCACGATGCTGCCGAACAAGAAGAGGTTATATCCCGCCAGGAGGGCCGCAGACACAGCGATGGGCACCAGCACGGCACCGGACGATAGGCTATGGACAAGAACGGACGATGGACGATGGACGATGGACGATGGGGTATGAGCGCCATCGTCTGCCGAAGGCCTTGATCTCCACCACTGCACGGCGGCATACATAGCCAGGGCGGCGGCGATGGGTACGCAGCGCCAGGCCAGCCAGGGGATGTAGGCGATGCACGACCCTACGAGCAACAGACGCCAGGGGCCATTGGCCCTCCAGCCGAGAGCTAACCTGCGGAAAGCGTAGATGACCAACAGGCCCGTTGTGAGTTCCGTGAATATGAGGTAGGAGTAGGTCATCACGGGGTTGCTGAAAGAGACCGTCAACCAGACGACTGCCGCTATCCACGTGCGCCCGGTAAGTTCGTGGGCCAGCAGGAACACGTTGGTGGCGACCAGCGCGCCCACCAGGCACATAAACACGATGGTCATAGGCCACCAGAGCGAGAACCACCCGCCGGTGATCCATGCCGGCACCAGCAGCGCGGGTAGACCGGGCATGTGGAAGCCATACCTCTCGCCGGCCGGCCGGGCCGTCGAAAAGGCCAGGTGCATGGTGAGCGGATAGGGGGCGGGCATGCCCACGAAGTCGGGGGGCTTCGGGGCCAGGGAGTAGAATTTATCGTACTCCTTGTTATCGTAGTTGTTGGTAAGCTCCAGGTCGCCGTCTTGCACGATGCTGCTGGTGATCATCAGGTAGAAGGGCTGGTCACCGGTTGGCGGGTTATTGAAGCGCAGGAAATGGGGAATGAGCACCACATAGGTGATGAAGGTAACGGCGAAGCAGACCTCTAGCCAGCGAGGTTTCAGCCGCGCAGGTATCAGGTCCGCGGAGCGGTCAACCGGGCGTGAGCGTACTGAGAGGGTGGTGCCGGCCATAGGCGCGGAGATCACTTCACCAACAGTGACCGGGTCCTCTCCAGTAACCAGGCCCCCACCATCCAACAAAGCCTCGCCCTGGTGATATTGCCCCTCACCGGGCTGCTCGATACGTTCCAAGTTATTCCCCTAACTAGTCGCCCATTCTAATTACGCATTAGCAACCTGTAATTCGTAATTACGTTCAGTGCTCCACTTTGAACTGGAATAGCGAGTTGCCATCCAGGACGAAGAGAGTGTGATCGGGAGCGTATGCCAGGCCCGTGGGGGAGTGCAGAGCTAGGGGACCATCGGGCGAGCGGGCAAGCTGGACGTAGTTATCCTTCAGGTTTATCGACTTGAAGCCGGTGGTGCACGTCACATCCATCCAATCGCCATCTATAGCTGCATACATGGCTATGCATCCTACCGGGTACTTGCGTATGAACCGTCCCCTGGCATCGAACTGCTGTACGCGCTGGTAGGAGCTCTCCAGCGAGTAGATCATGCCGTCAGGGGCCACCGTCACCCCGGCCACGTTGTTGTAGTTGCTGTTCATGCCACCCCACGAGTTGAGCGGCATGCCACCTTGCGAGTTGTACCTGAGCACCTTGCCGCCAACCATGTCGGCCACGTACATCATCTGGTCGGGACCGAAACTCAGGCCCAAGGATACGGGCGATCTGTTGTTCAGGGCCTCCTGGCGCACCACCTCCATACGCGAGTTCAGCACGTACATAGCCTGCAGGGCCTCGCCGTTGTTCAGGACATACAGCAGTCCATCCGGACCTACTTTCACTTCTGATGGGTGCAGGATGGCAACAGCGCCCTGGCTGGAAGTGGGGTGAACCACCGTGTACTTGCCGGTGGATGGGTCAAGTTCGCCCAGTTCTCCAGGACTGGAATCGCCCGACGGCTGTCTCTTGCCGTACGAGGCAATGTATACCTTGCCGTCATAATAGGCAATTCCATAGCCCTGGTATATCGGGCTCTCAAAATCCCAGCGGTGAAGCAGGGTGAGTATCGTCTTGGGCTTCAGGTAAGGGTAGTTCATCGCGCCCCAACCGAGCCCGATCACGGTCAGCAAGCCCAGCCAGACAAGCCCCTGCGCCGGGAGAGCCAGCCTCCCCTCGCCCCATTGCTTGCCCTGGAGGACCAGCAGCAGGTAGCAGAAGGCGAGCAGCATCAACGACATGCCGACCAGCCATGCCGAGGTGAGAGGGTGATTTATGATGTCGGGCGCGCTGAAATTGGCCAGCAAAGGCCTTAGATCGATGTGAAGCGGCGACGCGTCCGAATTTGCCAGCCAGCTATAGAAGGCGGGATTGGGCACAGGCCAGAGCTGGCGGGAATCGCTCATAAGCAAGCCCGAAACGGCGAGCCCGAAGAGGGTCAGAGCGGCAAAGATGGTCTTGTACAGCCAGCCCATCGCCGTGCCCGCGAAGGCAAAAAGCGACATCGCAAGAGGGGCGGCCATCATGGGCAGCAAGGTGGTTAGATAGCGGGCGGGCGGACACCAGATGCCGTCCCAGAAATGGAAGGCCATGATTACGGCCAGGTAGGGCAGCGCCACGAAACTTATCCCGTACAGCAGCCGCCTGTACTCTCGTCCCCACCTGAACATGACGATAATGCCCACCGCCGCCAGCAGGTAAACCGGCGTGTAGGGGAGCAGGCCGAACTGCTGGTCGTAGAAGAGGGCGAAAGCTCCCTTGGCGAACTGGGTGGCCTCATCCACTCCCAACCAGGGCCAGTTGAAGGGGGGCAAGTCCCCCAGTTCCGGCACTTTATTGTCGGGCACCGGCCGTCCGAACAGGTAGAGGTTGTAGCCGACTATGGCGACCGCCGAAATGAGGGCGGGCACTAAGAAGTAAGCAGTCGGCAGTAGGCGGCGGGTACCGGACGATAGACGATGGACGATGGACGATGGGGTATGAGCGCCAGCGGGGGGTGAACCGGTATCCTTACTCCCATCGTCCATCGTCCATCGTCCATCGTTTGCCGAAGGCTGCGCTCTCCGCCACTGCACGAAGGCGTATACGAGCAGGCACACCGAGAGGGGCAAGCAGCGCCAGGCGAGCCAGGGGATGTAGGCGATGCAAAGCCCCACCAGCAGCAAGCGCCAGGGTCGGTTCGACCGCCAACCGAGGGCCAGCCTGCGGAAGGCGTAGATCAGCAGGAGACCCGCCGGCAGTTCGGTGAAGATCATATACGAGTAGATCATGAGGGGCACGCTGAAGGCGCAGGCAAGCCACACCACCCAGGCTATCCACAGCCGCCCTGTGACCTCGTATGACAGCAAGAAGACGTTGACCGCCACGAGGGCGCCGATCAAGCACATGACAACGATCGTGGCGGGCCACCATAGGGAGAAGAACGAGCCGAGCCACCAGGCGGGTGCCATCAGCACGGGTAGGCCGGGCAAGTGGAAGGAATACTGTTCCTCCTTGGGCCGGGCTGTGGAGTTGACTAACTGCCTGGGGAGCGGGAACGGAGCCTGCATACCCACATAGCCGTCGGGCTTGGGAGCCAGTTGGTAGAACTTGGCCTCGTCGACGTTGTCGTAGTTGTTGGCGACGTTGAGGTCGAAGTCCTGGGCGAGGCTGGCCGTATCCATCAGGTAGAAGACCTGGTCGCCCGTGGGCGGGTTGCTGAAGCGCAACAGCTGGGGGATCAGCGCCAGGTAGACGGCGAAGGTGATGGTGAAGCAGAGTTGCACCCAGTGGGGCTTGATATGGGGGTGCAGGAGGTCAGCCGAGCGGTCGATGAACCGCCCGGATGCGGGCCGGCTGGGCACTGAGTGGGGGGCCGGGGGCTGGGAGCCGGTGGTCGAAGGCTGCCAATCACCCACGTCACTGACCACCGGCC
The DNA here is from genome assembly GCA_045805005.1 of Chloroflexia bacterium. GTDB lineage: Bacteria > Chloroflexota > Chloroflexia > QHBQ01 > JADMIH01 > JADMIH01. The sequence continues at coordinate 14,131 of JBJMMB010000074.1, read as the reverse complement.
ATTGACCACTGACCACGGAAGCGGCGTCCACGCTAATCCCGGCGGCGCTCATAGGAGTGCCGTCTGGCAGGTATGATTCTTTTTCCGGCTGCTCCTCGCGAGGTTGCTCGACAATCTCCAAGGCGGCTCCTCTAAGCAATTGCGTAAAACGTAAAACGTAAAACGTAAGGGATGTTGGCAAGCTTGGTATGGAACCACGAACCACGTACGCTAACCACCATTACGTTTTACGTTTTAGGTTTTACGCTACATTTCCTCCGCCGGCTCGGGCTCGTTCAGGACACTCGAGGAAACCTTGCGGATCCTGGATGTTGGGCGGGTGCGCATAACCCCGGCGGGCATCTCAGCAGCGGGCTCGGCGTCCAGACTGACGGGGCGCTCACCTTCGGGCAGGTTCGTCTCTGAGAGGGGGGCTGTCGAGCCGGGGCGATGGTTGTACATGAAGAGCGCCCAGCCGAGGATGATGCTCAGGATAGCCACGATCTGCGGCACCGCGATGCCCTGCACTTTCGCGCTGTCCACCCTGATTGACTCGATGGCGAACCGGCCTATGGAGTACACGACCATGTAGACGTAGAAGATATCGCCCTCCCGCAGGCGTATGCGCTTCTGGCGTCCCAGCCACATGAGCAGACCGAAGTTCAGGAGGTCCCAGATCATCTCATACGCGAAGGTGGGGTGGAAGCGCACGTCGGGGCCAAACTCACGGCCCGCGACCTCGCGCTGGCGCTGCACGCTTATGGGGATGCCCCAGGGGAGGGTGGTGGGTTCGCCGAATGCCTCCTGGTTGAAGTAGTTGCCCCAGCGGCCTATGGCCTGCGCGAGCGCAAGGCCGGGCGCTATGATGTCGGCCCACTTTAGGGCCCGGAGGTGGCTGCGCCTGCAGTAGACGATAACCGCTACCGCGCCGCCGATGACAGCTCCCTGGATGCTCAGTCCACCGGTCCAGATGCGCAGTATGTTCACCGGGTCCTGGGTGTACACCGGGTTGCCCAGGTTGACCAGTATGAAACCCAGCCGGGCTCCCACGATGCCCGAAATCAGCACCCACGGGAACATCTGCCAAACGTGCTCTGGGTCCTCGCCGCGGCGCTTGGCTTCCTGGTAGGCAATGAAGGAGGCAGCCACCACCCCCAGCATGATCATGATGCCGTACCAGTACACCGGTATATCTATCGTAAATGAGCCTATCGTGAATGGGCCTATATGAAAGGCCTCTCTAGATGGCATTGCTCCCCCTTCTATCAATTACGAATTACGAATTACGAATTGGATTGGAGGAAAATTCGTAATTCGTAATTCGTAATTCGTAATTCGCGTTACCCTACTTTTCCGTCGAAAATGCCCCCTGTGTCTCGTTGGACCTCGAAAACGCCTTGCACGGAGGAGATGCGGTCCATAACGCGGTAGAGCTGCTCGACGCCGTTGACCTCCAGGGTCATAATAAGCGTGGTGGTGGCCGAGCCCGGCTTCTTGTGGGTGTGCACGCTCAGCAGGTTCACCTTGTCGTCGGCCAGCATGGTCGTCACGTCGCGCAAGAGGCCCACGCGGTCCAGGGCCTCGATGCGCACCGACGAGGGGTACTTGCCGGAGCCGCCGCCCCAGGAAACGCGCACCAGCCGCTCGGTGTCGCGCACCGAGGCCAGGTTTGGGCAGTCGGCGCGGTGGACAGTGATGCCACGGCCCCTGGTGGTGTATCCTATTACCTCATCGCCCGGCATCGGCTTGCAGCACCGGCCCAGGGTGGTCAGTATGCCCGCCAGGTCGCCCACCTGCATCGTGGGAGCCTGGGTGGTGGGCAGCGTAGTGGGGATGGTTACGGCACTGGTGTCGCTGTCGGGCAGTAACTCCTCCTGGTGGTGCTCGCCCAGCTTGCTGGTGATATTCTGGGGGCTGATGTCGGTGTTGCCGATAGCCTCCAGGAAGTCGTCCACCGTGGTGTAGCGCGGGAAATAAGCGAGCACATCGGCGTGCGACACGTGGTTCATGCCGAGGTGCTTCAGGGTCTGGTCGAGGATGGCCCGGCCCTGGGCGATCTTCTCCTCTTTGCGCTGGCGGCTGAAATACTGGCGTACCTTGCTGCGAGCGGTTGCAGTCTTCAGGAAGCGGTCCGATTGAAGCCAGTCGCGCGAAGGCCCGATGCGGTTCTTGTCCTTGATTATCTTGACCACCGCACCGTTCTCCAGGGGCGTATCCAGAGGCACGATCCTATCGTTGAGCTTGGCGCCCCCGCATTGGTGGCCCAGGTCGGTGTGGATGCGATAGGCAAAGTCGATGGGCGTGGCCCCCTTGGGCAACTCCACGATATCACCCTGCGGCGTGAAGACGTAGATGTGCTCCTCGAACACGTCGGTCTTGAGCGAGTCGACGAAGTCCTGGGCCGTCTCCACCTCGTGCCGCCAGTCCATCAGGCGGCGCAGCCAGGCTATCTTCTGCTCGTACTTGGTGTCGCGCTTGCCGCCGCGCTGCTCCTTGTAGCGCCAGTGTGCCGCGATACCGTACTCGGCCATCTCGTGCATCTCGTGGGTACGTATCTGGATCTCCAGTGGCTTGTTCTCCAGCGACCAGACGGCGGTGTGGAGCGACTGGTACATGGACTCCTTGGGGCGCGCGATATAGTCGTCGAACTCACCGGGTATGGGGGGCCACAGCGAGTGGATCACGCCCAGGGCCGCGTAGCAGTCCTTGACGGTATCGACGACGATGCGCACGGCGAGCACGTCGTAGATGTGCTCGGCGGGCCGGCGTTTGCGCTCCATCTTCTGCCAGAGGGAGTAGATGTGCTTCACGCGGCCCTTGATCTCGGGCTCGATGCTGGCTTCCCGCAGGGTCTTCTCTAGCATATCGATTACGCGCTTGAGGTAGCGGTCGCGGGCGGCCTTGGTCTCCTTGATCAGGTCGGCCAGCTCCTCATATCGCTCCGGATTGAGATAGGAAAAAGCCAGGTCCTCCAGCTCGCCTTTCATGCGCCACATGCCGAGGCGGTTGGCGAGGGGCGCGTAAATCTCCAGCGTCTGGGTGGCGATGCGCTTCTGCTTCTCCGGTGGGATGGCGTAGAGGGTGCGCATGTTGTGCAGGCGGTCGGCCAGCTTGATGAGCACCACCCGAGGGTCATCGAACATGGCGAGGAACATCTTGCGCAGATTCTCGGCCTGGTGCTCGGACTCGCGCTGGCGTTTGTCCTGTGCCTTGTCCTGCCCCTTGTCGTCGCCTGTCTGCTGCCGCAGCTTGGGGATCGACCCCAGCTTGGTGACCCCCTCAACCAGATGGGCCACGGTCCCGCCGAAGAGGCTATTGATATCGTCATAGGTGGCTGGGGTGTCCTCGATCACGTCGTGGAGCATGGCAGCCTGGAGCGTCTCGATATCGAGTCGCATCTCGGCCAGGATGAGAGCCACGTTGAGTGGGTGTGTTATGTAAGGCTCGCCGGTGCCGCGCTTCTGGCCTTCGTGGGCTTCCTCAGCAAAAGCGTAAGCCTGCCGCAATGGCTCGACATCGATGTCGGGGTTGTACGACCGTACGAGCTTGAGGAGGGTGTCGAGGGAAGGGCGTGTTGATTTTGGCGCCCCAGAGGGCACCCCGACCTTGGTGGCCCGGGGAGCACCCGGTTTTGCGGGCTCTTCGAGCACCGGGCGCGCGCTATCCTGGCCACCCGCAAGGCCGTCTTTGGAAACGCGACCATCGGCAGGGAGGACAGGCGGCAGTTCGACAGCCGCCTCGGCCGCCACGCTTGCCTTCCCTCCCAGCTTGGGATTGGTTGTGCTCATGCCCGTTTGCCTTTTGTAAAGTCCAGGTGATACGCGCACGGCGCCGAGTTATAGGTGGCCGCTCGACACTGGGCGCTTGTAAGGGTGTTCCGTGCTCTGTACGGAGCACTTGACTTTGTGCGTAGAATTAATCATACCCCATAGGTTGTGGGGTGTCAATTCTAAGACGCAAAACATAGTTGTGGTGGGTGCATGGGGTCTTGAGCCCATCGTATAGGCGTGCCCCAACGCATTATGTTACCAGCCGGAGGATTCTAATGGGCCATGGGCAGATTATCTATTTGAACGGCACATCCAGTTCCGGGAAGACTACTATCGCCAGGGAGTTGCAGAAAGTGTTGGAGGAGCCTTACATGTATGTGTCGGTGGATGGCTTCTTCGAGATGCTGCCGGAGCGGTTCGCGCAGGAGCCTTCAAGAGAGCTAATGATAAGCGTCATGTCGGGCATGCACCGGAGCGTGGCCGGGCTGTCGATGGCGGGGAACAACGTTATCGTCGATGATGTGCTGGCGGGCAAACCCTTTCTGAAAGAGTGCGTCGAGTTGCTGGCGGACCTGCCTGTACTGTTCGTGGGAGTGCAATGCCCGCTGGAGGAACTGGAGAGGCGAGAGCGCGAGCGAGGCGACAGGGGAGAAGGGCTGGCGCGCTTCCAGTACGGCCGGGTGCATCACTACGGCATCTACGACGTCGAGGTGGATACGTCCGTGAGCAGCCCCGAAGAGTGTGCCCAGCAAATCGCATCCGCGCTGGCCGAGCGCGCCTCGCCAAACGCCTTCCAGCGCATCAAGGAGATCATGGAGGCTGAGACGGAGTAGAGTTCAGCGTCCGAGAATGGACGACGGGGGTAAGGACAGGGCAAGGACTGACTCCTGATCACTGATCCCTGAATCCTGATCCCTAAACCCTGATTCCTGACCCCTCCCATGACTTTTGTCTTGTTGCGTAGGACCACGCCGTTATGCTATATTTGATTCCTAGGCTCTTAGGTCTTGAGGGCGTTTGGGCTGAGTTAGGACTCGGAACTGAAACCTCAAGACTCCAGCCAGGCTACATTGATGCCGAAGATGCCGAAAGACGCCAAAAACGATACTCTGCAAGAGCCTCCCCAGGAAACCCCCGAGGACGACAGCGAGCCCCTCCGCAACGGTTTGCGGGCCGTGGACGACGCTGCCGAGGGTATGAGCCCGGTAGGACTTCCCTCAGGGGTGGCGGAGGATGATATGCCGCTCTCTGTCATACAGGACCGTGGACCAATTACCGGGAGCCTGGAGGGGCAGGACGCAATGGTGCCCCGGAACACGACTCCCCTCTCCGAGGCTGATGCGCCGGGGCCTGTGCTGCGACCCAGAGATGTGGTGGCCGAGCGCTATAAGGTCCTGGCTCTCCTCGGCAGCCCACATGGCACCAATATATACAGGGTAGCCGACCTCCAGGGCTACAAGCAGTGCTGGGCCTGCGGATCCGGCGCTTCCATGGAGAGCGATACCTACTGCGTGGAGTGCGGGGCCCAACTCACCGATCGCTACTACCGGCTCCAGGAGTTCTTCGGGGATATTGCGTATTCCGTATTGCGTAGAGGGGCAGGGGAAGAGGGTTCGAGCGCCCAGGCCGCCGACGCAGGCAATACGCAATACGCAATACGCAATAGCCAAAGGGTGCTGCCCACTGCCATACTGGAGAACACGATCCCCGGCGTGGCACGAGTCTATGACACCTTCCGCGACCCCGATACAGACCGCGCTTACGTGGCCTGGGAGGAAGTGTACGGACGCACCCTGGCCTCATGGCTCCCCGACGCGGCGGACGCTCTGGGCGGGGCCGCAGTTGAGCTACCGCCGACTTCAGGTAAGCTCTTCACCGAAAGCGTGCCGGGCGAAGAGCAGTCGCTCGCATGGATGGCCCAGGCCGCCGATGTGCTGGCCGCGCTTCACGCCCAGGGCATCGTGAACACCAACATTGAACTGACCAACCTGGTCATACAGCCAGGCGACCGGCTCATACTCATCGACCTGACCGGCTGCCAGAGCATCCATGAGACCGAAATAGGCACTGAACCCCTGCAGGCCAAGAGCACCGACCTCCACAATCTCGCCTCCGAGTTGGAGCACTGGTACCTGGCGGTACGCCACGATACGAGCCAGAGCGTGAGCCAGGCCGCGATGCCGGCTTCGGTTCAGGCCGCGGACGACTCGGGTATGGTCCCGGCGGTGGACGAGGTAACCGGGATCCTTGCCGGCCCCGCTAACGCCTCTATCATCTTCGCCAAAGTCCGCGAAGGAGCATACGCTTCCGCCGAGGAATTGGCCGAGGCTCTGTATGACCTGTACGATGCCAGCAGGCCGATCACCAATGTACAGTTGTGGAGCGGCCGCGGCTCCGATGTGGGGCAGGTGCGCCAGATCAACGAGGACAGCGTGCTCACCCTCGAAGCTAATGTTCTCGAACACGACGGCATCCTCCCTATCGGCGTCTACGTCATAGCCGACGGGATGGGCGGCCACCAGAGCGGTGAGGTGGCCTCTTCGATAGCCGCGCGCACCATAGGCGCGATAATCAACAACACGCTGGTTGGCCCCCTGATGGCGGGTGACCCGGTGCCCTGCGACGCCGCCACCTGTGCCTCTCTGCTGCAGCAGGCGGTCATGGAAGCCAACAGGCGCATCGTCGGCCTGGCCCAGGAGCGCCACTCGGACCTGGGCACTACAGTCACCACGGCCCTGGTGGTGGGCAACCAACTCACCGTAGCCAACGTGGGCGACAGTCGCACCTACCTTTGGCGCGACAGCGAATTGGCGGTGATTACAAAAGACCATTCCCTGGTGGCCCAACTCGTGGCGGCCGGGCAGATTACACCCAACGAAATTTACACCCACCCGAGGCGCAACGAGATTTACAGGGCCCTGGGCGACCCCAGGCTCACCAGCTCGGAGGTAGACACCTTCAACTACATGCTGCGCCCCGGCGATGGCGTCCTCCTCTGCTCCGACGGTCTCTGGGACTTCGTCCGCGACCCCCTCATCAACGCCCTGATTACCAACTCCTCCGACCCCGAGTCGACCTGCCAGGCCCTCATAGATCAGGCCAACGCAGCAGGCGGCGAGGACAACATCAGCACGATATTCGTGAGAGTTGTCCCGCCTAAAGATGAAGAATAACCTGTAACCATCCATAACCTCCGGACGTATTACTCTTTGCCTGAAGAAAGTTAGCGTCAAGGAGTCAAACATGCCGGCGAAGCTGCAATTAGTGTCCACCTGGAACCGCGACCCCCTACCGGCCACCGACCAGGCCAGCCTGGCCTACCTGGTGTTGGACATCGCCGGGGAAGATGCTTCGAGCCAATCCCAGGGCTCGCAGCCGGAAAGTGAAGATTCTAAATTCCATACTCAAAATCCCCTCAACCTGAGCCTGGTGCTTGATACTTCGGGGTCGATGGCGGGCGCGAAGCTGCAGAACTTGAAGCAGGCGGTGCGCTGGGTGATCGACCACCTGGACCCCGACGATAGAATCGGCATAACCCTTTTCGACGACGAAGTACACCCGCTGGCCCCGAGCACGCAGGTGTCCGAGGCCGGAGACCTGCTTGAGCGGGTGGACGCCATTCGTGAGGCAGGGGGCACGGCCATGAGCAAGGGGCTGCTTGTGGGCCTGGATGAGGCCAGGAAAGGCGCGGCGGCCCGCTCCGATGGGGGCGTGGTATCCCGTATCATCGTGCTCACCGACGGGCAGACCTGGGGCGACGCCGACCGGTGCAAAGAGTTGGCCAGGGAGGCCGGCGCGGCCGGCATACCAATTACCGCGCTCGGGGTAGGGGCCGAAGAGGACTGGAGCATCGAGCTCCTCGACGCCCTGGCTTCGGAGAGCGGCGGCGTGCTCGATTACATCGCTCGACCTGAGGACATCTCCTCTGCCTTCGAGGAGACCGTGCGCGCCATGCAGCAGGTAGCGGCCCACAACCTGCGCCTCACGGTTGAGCCGTCTCGCGGGGTGGCGGTGCGGGCGGTGTACCGCGTGACCCCCATGATATCGAGGCTGTGGCCCGCGCCAGGTTCGCCGGAGGAAGGGACCACCGAAGGCCGCAACAGCCCCCTCACCCTCCCCCTCGGCGACGTCCAGCCCGACGCCGGGCAGACGCTGCTCTACGAGGTGCTGCTACCCCCACGCAGGCCCGGCCAGTATAAGCTGGCACGCTTTTCGCTATCGTATGAAGCAACAGGACACGCCGAGAGCGAGGTTGCGCTCGACCTCGCGGCGGCGTTCACGCCCGGCGGCCAGCCCGGCCCCGGCAACCCGCGGGTGATGAATATCGTTGAGAAAGCCACCACCTTCAAACTGCAAACCAGGGCTCTCGAAGCCAGCATGCTGGGCGACATGGCGAACGCCACCCGTAATCTGCGGGCCGCCGCCACACGCCTGCTGAATATGGGCGAGGCGGACCTGGCCGAAGCCGCCGAGCAGGAAGCCAGGGCTCTCGAAAGCGGCGGCCGCATGAGCTCGGCCGGCACGAAAAAGCTGGCGTTTGACACTAGGAGATTAGCTCCATAGGAGCACGCTCCTACGGTTTTGTAAGCATTTGTATTAGTCTGTTTCCACCGTATTTAGGTTTTATACATCTTTTAGGTGTAGAATGGGTTTTGAGGTAGTAGCGATCAACCCCAACCCCAGAGCACAATCGGAAACCAGGTAGGATAGGCTAACCCAAGGCGCATACCTGCAACCAGGTACTCAATGGCGAGGACCGGATGACAATGAAAACAACACTGGACAAGGACCTGCTCAGCAGGTCCAGTGCCCCTGTACGCCAGCGCGGGCTGGCATCCCACACCGTGCTGGTACCCATGCTCAACCTCGGAGTAGCCGAGGATATGATTCGCCTCGCGGCTATCCTGGCCACCGGGTCTTCAGACGATAGACGATGGACGATGGACGACAGCGGCAATAAAACCGCTATCCTTGCCTCCATCGGCCATCGTCCATCCTTCGCCGGCTCAGGACCCATCGCCGGGCGCAGGACCAAAATGCCCGACGAGGTTGAGCCCCGCGTGGTCGTGGTTGGAGTGGTCGAAGTGCCTTCTGACCAGCCCCTGACCACCGGGCTCGTGATGGCGCGGTCCTACAGGGCGCTGCTCGATTTCCTGCCCTCGACGGTGGAGATAAGCGGCAAGCAGGTACGGGTGGACCGGATCGTCAAGGTTTCCCGGGACATAACCTCCGCGGTGCACCAGGCGGCCGTCGACGAGGAGGCCGGCCTGATATTGCTCCACTGGAAGGGTTACTCGCGTGAGCCCCGCCGCTATACCTATGGTATGGTGGCCGACGGCGTACTGGAGCAGCCTCCTTGCGACGTGGCCCTTGTGAGGCCCGAGGGCTGGCGGGGCAGCCGCAAGATTTTCCTCCCGGTCAGGGGAGGGCCCTCTGCCGAACGCGCACTCACCCTCGCCATCGCCCTCGCCCGGCACCTTTCCCTCCCCCTGACCGTGCTCCATAATGTGCCCGGCCCGATCGCTGCCGGCCGGTGGCCCACGGCGGGCGACGGAGTCGCGGGAACGGACGCCAGGCAGTGGACAACAACTCCTGCGTCTGGGAACGATGTGAGTAAGGATACCGCGTCCCTCACCTCCGCGGCCCATCCTTCGCCCACTCAAGACCCGTCCTCTGTCGTGTGGCCTCGGGCCGCCAACCACGCCCCACGCTCTACCGGTCAGGTGGAGGCCAGGGGCGAGGAGCCTTACATCGTCTTCAACCGGTACTTGAAGGAGGCTGAGGAGGAGTCGGGGGTATCCATCGAACGGATCTTGACGGTCGGGGGAGACCCCCTGGCCTCACTACGGGCCGAGGTGCAGGAGAGCGACTTCGTGATAATGGGCGCGACGCCCCCCGGCATTGAGGCCCAATCCTGGTCTTCCATGCCCCTCAAGGTTTCCGAGGAGAAGGGCCCGCCATTGATGCTGGTACACACCCCGCGACCCCTCGACCTCGCCGGCTACAGGCGCAAGTTGCGCCGGGCGGAGGGCGCACGCAAGCCGAGGAAGCACGACGGCCCCAAAGCCTGGGATGACATGCCCTTCGAACACTGGTTCGTGGAGAATACCTTCCATGGTGACGAGTTCAAGGATACCGAAGCCTTCCTCGAAGCCAAGCGCCGCAGCGGCGCGACCATCAGCGTGGCGCTGCTCACCTCCAACGACGCCGCGCACGTGCGCTCGGCAATCATGGGCCTGAAGAAGGTGCTCATGGAGATGCACCCCATCGCCGACCAGATAGCCGTCATCGACGCGGGCTCCGGCGACGGCACGGCCGACATAGCGCGGTCGCTGGGCGTGGAGGTATATAGCTGCGCCGAACTGCTGTCCGAGAAAGGCAACCTACACGGCCGCGGCGAGAGCTGGTGGAAGAGCCTTTCCATCCTGCGCGGCGATGTGCTGGTGTGGCTCGACCCCCGTGCGCGGCGCTTCCACCCGAGCACGGCTATGTCCCTAGCGGGCCCCCTGCTGCGGGTGCCTACCCTCCAGATGGTCAAAGCCTACGGCCAGCCGGCCCCTTACAAGGCCGAGGGCAGAAAGCACAAAGCCGGCAACGGCAAGCTGCCAGGGACCGACTACGCGCCGGTCGATATGAGCTGGGGTGGCTTCGTGATGCCCAGTTCCGAGGACCAGCAGGCAGCGGGGCGCATCAGGGTGCAAGCGCTGAGGCCCGACGACTTGCACGCCCTCGATGCGGCGCAGATCGCCGGCATGCCGCCCCGCACTATCCTGCAGGTGCTCTGCCCCTCGCTGGCCGGGGTGATCGCTCCCTTCGGGCGCGACTTTGCGGCCCGACGCACCGCCATGCTATCCCTGCCCGCCTTCATCGGGGAGAACCTCGAGGCCGGGCTCCTGTTGTCGGCAGCCGCCGAGTACGGGCCGGGGGCCATAGCCCAGGTGGAATTGCGCCACGCCCAGCCTGCCCCGCCACCCTTGCCCACCCTCACCAACGCCATCGATATCCTGCAGGTGCTGGCTCGCCGGCTGCAAGACCCGGCCATGCGCCGCCGAGCAGCCGAGACCGCCGAGCGCCTCCAGAGGAGCATCGACGGCGAGGCCGGTCGCGCCCTGGAGGATGCGATGGGCCCCATGTTCGAGGTGCGAGCCCTCGGCCCGGTAGAGCGGCCCCCTATGCTGCCCATCATAGGCAAGTAAGAGACGCAAACAAAATCGCACCGCCAGGCGGTGCGATTTTGTTTGGTAATCAAGAAATCCCTAACCGTAACCTTCTTCTCGCAGGGCGGCGGTTTGCCAGGCCAACAGGGCTATGGACATCGCAAGCAGGACTACGGTGGGCAGCACCGCCAGGGCGGGGGAGGTCCCGTTCGACGTCCAGTAAAGGGTCAAGGGGGCCAGGGCGTAACCGGCCCAAAGGAGCACGAGCCAGAGGCGCGACAGCCCCTCACTCCAAAGACGCAGCGTTGCATAGGCCCCCAGTATCCAGGCCGGGAATATCAGCAGGGTAAGGTCCTGGGGGTTCAGATAGATGGTGGTGAGCGCCGCCACCAGTCCGGTCAGGGCCCAGACAAGGTCTACGGGCTCCTCATACGGGACGAGTTCCTCGTCTATGCTCACCCGGCGAGACCGAAGCCCCGCCCATATCAACGCCACCACGGAGACCGCTGAGAGCGCAAGGAAGACCGGATTGCCCACGCCCGGCACCCAATCGGCACGGTCGGGTGGGTGGAGGAGGAACTGGAGGTAGCGCAGGGGCCAGTCGGTCCCCAGCACGGGCATGACCCCAGCCACCAGCAGCGCCAGCAATGCGACGAACCAGCCAACCGTGCGCCGGTACCCTTGAAGGAGGAGCACCAGAAGCACCACCGGCAGCAGTTGGGGCCGGAGAGCTACCAGCAGCAGCGACACGGCCGCCCAGCCCTGGTAACTGCGCTTGAGGGCCAGATAGGTGCCGCACAGCCCCGTTAGCACGAAGAGGCTGTTCTGCCCGAGCATAAGGGCGCGTATGGCGGGCAGGTAGGAGCAGGCCGCCAGGCTCATCGCCCAACCGACGGTGCGCGACACCGGCAGGGCCCCATCCATCAGCCCCACGGCGAGGCCCAGTGCCAGCCCCGCCAGCAAGGTCCACAGGGCGAAACCCACCCAGGGCGGTAGCGCGGTGAGCGGTGCTACAAGCAGCGCCTCGAAAGGCGTGCGGTCGAACCGCTGGGGAGTATCCACTGAGGAAAATCGCACCAGCTCCCGCCGCTGCGTTTCGGGGTCGTAGAGTAGGGGACCACGGCCCTCGCGTAGTATGCGCCCTCCCGCGAAGACGGGCACGAAATCGGTGGCCCGTACGTAAGCCTCGGGCCCGCCGCTGCCCTGCACAGCGTTGGCCCACACCACCAGGTAGACGCCCACCAGAGTTATGGACACAAAGATCGCCAGCCAGGACAGCGGAGTCAGGCTATCCGTGCGCTCTTCTCGTCTCTCGCTCCGCGCCGCTTCGGCCCTCAGCCTGCGCTCAAGCTCAACCGGGTCGAGGGTCGGGTCATTCATTTTTCGGGTATCAGGGATTGGGGTTCAGGGATCAAAGCGTGCAGTTCAGCCACAAGGTGCTCCCGAGGATTTATCTTCCCTTCCGAGGTTTCCCAGGCTCTGACAACCGCCTCAAGGAAGAGCCGGCCATCGTTGGTGCCGAGAAGATGCTCCGCGGCCCGCTCCGGGTGGGGCATGAGACCCAGGACGTTGCCTTCGGAGTTGCAGACGCCCGCGATGGAGCGAGAGGAGCCGTTGGGGTTGGCGGCGGAGTCGATGGAGCCGTCCGGCGCGGAGTAGCGGAGCACGACCTGGCCGTTGGCCTCCAACCGGTCGAGCGCCTCGGGGTCAGCGAAATACCGGCCCTCGCCGTGGGCGATGGGGAGCCGCCATGTTGTGCCCGGCTCGACCCCTGCCAGCAGGGAGGAGCGCGAGGGTTGCAATGCCACTTGCACCCACCGGCATGAGAACGACAGACCGGCGTTACGCATGAGCGCGCCGGGGAGGAGATGGGCTTCGGTCAGCACCTGGAAGCCGTTGCAAATGCCCAGCACCCAACCGCCCCCCTCGGCATAGCGCCGGACCGCCTCCATAACCGGCGCGAAGCGGGCTATAGCCCCCGCCCGCAGGTAATCCCCGTACGAGAACCCGCCGGGCAGCACCACCAGGTCGTACTCGCTCAGGTCCGTGCGCGTGTGCCAGACCATCTCCGCCTCCTGTCCGAGCACATCACCCAAGGCATACAGCGCGTCATGGTCGCCGTTGGAGCCGGAAAATACTACCACTCCGATTCTCATTGCTCGCCTCCCTTCGCTTCGTGCCCGTTCGTAGGGGCGAGGCATGCCTCGCCCATTACGGTGCTATTGTCAACAAGGGCGAGGCATGCCTCGCCCCTACGGGGTTAGAGCCTATCCAATAGCTTTCCGGCTATCTCCACGAACACTTTAGCCTCCGGGGCCTCCGGCGCGTCCTGCACCAGGGGGTGGCCCGCGTCTATGCCTCGGCTGATGGCCGAGTCCATAGGGATGCGGCCAAGCAGCTCAAGGTCATTGCCCTGGACGGCCCAGTGGCGGTCGCTGCGGTGGAAGGGCTCGATGCGCTTGCCGCAATCCGGGCAGGTGAGATAACTCATGTTCTCGATCACACCCAGGATGGGCACTCCCGCCTGGCTGAAGAGCTCCAGTGAGCGCCCGGCGTCAAGGAGCGAGAGGTCCTGCGGGGTCGTGACTATAAGTGCTCCGTCCACGCGCACCGTGCTCACCAGCGTCTGCTGCGGCTCGCCGGTGCCAGGCGGCAGGTCTATCAGCAGGAAGTCGAGGTCGCCCCACAACACGTCCTTCAGGGTGCGTGTGACTATCAGCCCGGCAAAGCGGGGGTCGGGCATGACCGGCTGGGTCTCGCCCACGAGCAGGCCGATGGACATGAACCTGAGCCCGTAGCGCTCCAGGGCCGGTATGTAGGGGTCGTTCTCGGCCCGCCCGACGGGGAGCCAGCCGCTGACCGGTTTGGTGCGCCTGACGCCGAGCATCAGAGGCACGTTCGGCCCGTAGATATCGGCGTCGAACAGCCCCACCCGAGCGCCGCGCGACGCCAGGGCCAGCGCCAGGTTGACCGTCACAGTGGTCTTGCCCACGCCCCCTTTACCGCTCGCGACTGCCAGGATGCGGGACACTCCCTTGATAGGCTGAGGCATAAAGAAACTCCCTCTCGCTATCCAGGGTCATTGTAAACCACCGGGTGGGAAATGACCACTTGATACACCGCGTGCGGTGTATCAAGTGGTCATTTCCCACCCGGTGGTTTACAATGACCCTGGATAGCGAGAGGGAGTTTCTTTATGCCTCAGCCTATCAAGGGAGTGTCCCG
>JBJMMB010000073.1:0-3699 GCA_045805005.1 Chloroflexia bacterium | reverse complement strand
GGTCAAAGCACATCCTGGGTGATGTGAAACCGCCAGCAATCCACGAGAAATCAGCAGCGTGCCCGAAGCTTGGATACCACCCATAGGGATAGCCCTTCTTCTGGGCAAGCTGGTTGCCCAGGAGGCCCAGGAGGATTTCGTAGGGAGTGCCCTTGTATTCGGGGTGGTACTCGAAGCGGGAGCGCTCGAAGTATTGCACTACGAGGGGCTGCTTGCCTGTCGTCCCTGCTGGTTCGACGAACTCCTCGGTTATGGGGTAGCCGAACTGGGGCAGGCCGCCGTAGCGGGTCCAGTAATCGAGGAAAGGCCCGCTCAACGTGTGGCCGGTGGGGGCAAACCAGCGCACGCCCGGCAGGTGGGGGTCGGGCACCGGGCCGGTGAGCAGCAAGGGGGGCCGGGCTTGCAGAGTTGGAGCGGCCTCGACGCGGGGGTGGACGGGGGACGACAGCAGGGCCAACAAGAGGAGGGCCAGGGAAGCGGTGCGCGCGAAAACAAGAGGTCTACACGCCCGGCGACCTATTGAGGGCATGGACTTTTCCTTCCGGCCGGCAGTCCACAACTGCGGCTGGCGGCCATATGCGCGCTATGGCTCTGCTCCTATATAATACACAGCGCGGGCAATACGCAGGTTCATATAGGAGCTTAACGGTGCAAGATCTCGCATTCGCCACAGCCACCGAGCTAACCGCCGCCATTCGCGAGCGCCGAGTGTCGCCCCTTGAGGTGCTGGAGGCGCACCTGGGGCAGATCCGACGACACAACCCGGCGCTGAATGCGGTGGTCACGCTGGACGAGGAAGGGGCGAGGCGGCGGGCGCGAGAGGCGGGAGAGGCGCTGGCCCGCGGCGAAGTGTGGGGGTCGCTGCACGGCCTGCCGATGACCCTTAAGGACGCGCACTCCACAGCTGGGATGCGCACCACGGCGGGCTACCCTCCGCTAGCGGAGTACATGCCTCAGGAAGATGGCACGGTGGCCGCCAGGCTGAAGGGGTCAGGCGCGATCATCATTGGGAAAACGAACGTGGCCGAGTTGCTGATGGATATCCAGTCGGACAACCCGGTATTTGGCCGCACGAACAACCCGTCGCATTTGGGGCGCACGTCGGGGGGCTCCAGCGGAGGGGCCTGCGCGGCGCTGGCCTCGGGCATGACCCCGCTCGAGATCGGCAGCGACTACGCCGGCTCGATTCGCATTCCCGCACACTTCTGCGGGGTGTACGGCCTCAAGACCACGGAGCGCCGCGTCTCGCTGGCGGGCCACATATCGGCCCCTCACGGCCGGGCCCGCACCGACCGAATCCAGTGGTGCATCGGGCCGGTCGCCCGCAGCATTGAGGACCTCGGCTTAGCGTATCATATCATCGCGGGTGCCGACCTCCATGACCCGGAGGTGCCCCCGCTCAGCCTGGCCGGGGAGCCGCTCCCCGCCCTCCGCGACCTCTCGATAGCCTGGGCCCCGACCTTCCCAGGGGTGCCGGTGGCGACCGCGATTCGGGAGGCGATAAGGGGCCTGGCGGCGGAGCTTGGTAGGCTAGGCGCGCGCGTCGAAGAGCGATTGCCAGAGGTAGACTTCAAGGAGATGGCGAAGGTAAGGTTGCTGCTATCGAGAGCCGTGAGCGAGGCGTTCGAGCCCGTGGAGGGGGAGCCGCCGGTGTCGCTCGCGGATTACTTCACGGCGCTCGACCGGCGCGATGGGTTTATATACGAGTGGGAGCGCTTCTTCCTGGAGTGGGATGCCCTGCTCTGCCCGGTCGCCATGACGACCGCGTTCCCCCATCGCCCGGCGGACACTCCCATACCGGTGGACGGGCAGGAGGTGAACTACTGGCGCGTCATAGGCCACTGCGCGCCCTTCAACCTGACGGGGCACCCCAGCGTGGTGATACCCGTGGGGCGCGACCCAGAGGGCTTGCCCATAGGTGTGCAGATCGCCGGCAAGCGCTGGGGCGAGGAGCGCTTGCTGGCGATAGCCGGGTTGCTTGCCGAGCTAGCGGGGCCGTTTCAGCGGCCGCCTGACATGTGACCATGAGCAAACCGAACAACGTTCGATCTTCGTGCGCCGTTCGGGTCGCACCCATACACCTATGGATTGCTGCTAAACATGGCTCCGGCAATGGCGAACGGGGCCAGGCAGAGACCCAGGAGAATGGCAAAGACGAGCAGCACGACACAGAGTAACACTACTGTGATGATCCCCACGCCTACAGCCTGCGTAGTGGTGATCTCGGCTGCCTCTCGGATACCGATTACGATCCCGACAAGGTGCAAGATGCCGGCCAGAAACCCGATAATTGGGATCCCAAACAGTATGTCGAAGACCGCAACGTAGCCGGTGACTCGCAACATTTCCTGGAAGTTAGTTCTGCCGTTGAAAAACTTCGTCGCCACGAAGGACAGGAACCATGCGCCGATTGCCCAACCGATGAGCGTCCCAAACAGCGCGCCCAGGGCGTTGAATATGGGGTAGCGGCCGCCCGTGGCCGCGGTGGATCCTCCGTAGAGAAGCGCGGACAGAATGGCTGATACGACGACGACTATCAATGCTTGCTGGGTGGCGGCCGGGTCTTCCGCCACCTCGCGGTAGATGGGTGCCTTGAAAGTCAGGATGCCAATGAGCCTATCGGTGAAACTACTGGAACTGCGCGTACTTTCCATGGTTTTCCTCCTTGAACAGGTGGATATAGCGCCGGTATTCTTCCCTCGGCGGGGCTCTTAAGAGGCTGCCCGGCGAGCCGCCTCCATCGCCGCTGTGTAATCGGGCTCGCGCATCTGGTCGGGCACGTACTCGGCGTATGCTATGCGGCCCTCTCGGTCGATCACGAAGACGGCGCGTTGCAATAGCCGCCATTCTTTGATGAGCACGCCGTAGTCCTGGCCGAATTGCTCGCTCTTGTGGGCAGAAAGCGAGGGGTGAGTTACCCCTTCGGCATTGTGCCAGCGGGCCTGGGCGTAGGGCAGGTCCATGCTCACAGTGTAGAGCTGTACGTCCTCGGGTAGCTCGGCCCGGAGCTTGTCCCATTGCCGCGTCTCCACGTGGCACACGGGGGTGTCGAGAGAATTGACCGCGTTCAGGATGCGCACCATGCCAGCCGAGTCCGCCAGGCTCACCATGCGAGCGCTCGAATCCGCCGGGTCGACGTAATCCAACTCGAAATCGGGAGCTTTGTCGCCGGGCCGGAGCTTGCTGCCCACCACAGTCAGTTGTTCGCCGAGCTCGTATGCCTCGCCGGTCCGCTCTTCCATAGGTGATACTCCTTTCTGGGGGTCGAGGGTCAGGTCGTGGTCACAACCCGTATTCCGTAACCCCTGATTCCCTGGCCTGCTCCACTTCTTTGTCCAGGGCCTTGAAGAACTGTCCGATGACCAGGTTGGCCCCGGCCTGTATGAGGCGCTGGCCCACGCCTGCGATCTTACCGCCCGCCTGAGCATGGCCAGTGTAGCCCAGAAGCGTCTGCCGGTTGTCCTCACCGGTGGGGGTTAGAGTGAAATCACCCTGGCCGTCTACGAAGCCCACCCCGCCTTTGGCCGATAGTTTGAGGGAGTATGAGTTAGGGGGTCGCTCGTTTATCATCTGCACCGTGCCCGCATACGTGCCTTTGATCGCGGCGATGCCTATGTTGAGCGTGATGTTGTAGCTGCCGTCGGGTTGGACATCGAACTGCCTGCAGCCCGGCAGCGTGCGGCGCAAGGTCTCAGGGTC
>JBJMMB010000072.1:0-10566 GCA_045805005.1 Chloroflexia bacterium | reverse complement strand
GTGCATGCCATACGCAACAACGGCGGCGAGCTGCTTCGAGTGGTAGTCTCGACGCCGCTCATCGTCAGGTCGGAGCGCGCCCTGGGCATAACCGGTCGCGAAGCAACCGCCGAGCGGGCCGCCGGCCCATCCGCGCCACCCGCGCCTGTGCCCGCCATCCCCGATAGGCCTGCCCCCGCCAGGCCGTCCGCGGAGTACCCGCCCGCGGCGACCGCCCGGCCCTCCCGCGAGGCAAATGTGCTCGCTGAGCCCCCGGCCCCGGCCGCGGAGGAGAACGAAGAGCCCGTGCCCGACATAACGGGCCTGGTGAAGAAGGCCTCCGAGGTGCCCGCCGCTCCGCGCGCCGAGCGCCGCAGGCCGCTGCCGCCCGAGCCCGAGCCCGAGCGTGAGGTAGCCGCCGAGCCTGAGCCTCAGCAGGCCGAGGACGATGGCGCGCCAGGCGGGTTGATGGAGCTGAGCGTGGTCTTCGACGGGGGCAGCCGGGGCAACCCCGGCGAGGGATACGGCTCGTTCATGGTGCAGTCGCCCAACCGCAAGCCGGTCATCAAGCGGCTTGAGTTCGGCGACAACTACACGAACAACCAGGCCGAATACGATAGCCTCATCGGAGCCCTAACGTATATTATCGAGCGGCTGGAGGCCACAAACCGCTCGCCCCAACAGGTACAACTTGACATAAAAAGCGACAGCGACCTGGTGGTGAACCAGTTGCTGGGAGCGTACAAGGTGAAGGACGCCGGGCTCAAAGCGCGTCATGCGCAGGCTACAGAACTGCTCGACCGCTTTGCAGCCTGGATGATTAACTGGCACGAGAGGAATGAGAGCGTGAGGTTGTTGGGACACTAAGGTAAAACGGACTCGTAAAACGTAAAACGTAAGGGTGGTAGGTCAGTTGGATCCACTACCCTAGCATGGGACGCCACTGTAACGCTATAGGCTATAGGGAGAAAGCAAATGTTCAAGCCAGTTGACAATAAGCTTGATTTTCCGGAGATGGAGCACCGGGTGCTCGCCTTTTGGAAGGAGACGGATGCCTTCCGGAAATTGGTGGAGAAGAACAGGGGTAACGAGCCGTGGTCGTTCATAGATGGGCCGATCACGGCCAATAACCCCATGGGCGTGCACCACGGCTGGGGGCGCACTCTCAAGGACGTATACCAGCGCTATAAGGCCATGCAAGGCTACGACGAGCGCTACCAGAACGGTTTCGACTGCCAGGGTTTGTGGGTGGAGATCGAGGTCGAGAAGGACCTGGGGTTCGACTCTAAGCGGGAGATCGAGGCGTACGGGATCGACCGCTTCGCCCGCGCTTGCCGCGAGCGCGTGCTCAAGTATGCCGCGCAGATAACCTCGCAATCCGAGCGCCTCGGGCAGTGGATGGACTGGGAGAACTCCTATTACACGATGTCCGACACCAACATGGAGTACATCTGGCATTTCCTGGAGAAGTGCCACAAGAACGGCTGGCTCTACCGCGGCCAGCGCTCCATGCCCTGGTGCTGGCGCTGCGGCACGTCTCTCTCGCAGCATGAACTGATAGGCACAGACAGCTATCATGAGGTGACGCACAAGTCGGTCTTCTTCAAGATGCCTATCACTACGCCCGGCCACGAGGGTGAAAGCCTCCTGGTGTGGACCACCACCCCCTGGACCCTCACCGCCAACGTAGCGGCCGCAGTCCACCCCGACCTCGACTACGCCCGCGTGCGCCAGGGCGATGATGTGTTCTACCTGTCGCGGGGCACGCTGGGCCGCCTGCAGGGCGAATACGATGACCTGGGCTCGGTGAAAGGCTCCGAGCTCGTGGGCCTCACCTACAGCGGCCCATTCGACGACCTGCCCGCCGCTTCCAAGGTCGAGCACAAGGTGATAGCCTGGGACGCGGTTGGCGAGGAGGAGGGCACCGGCATAGTGCACATAGCGCCGGGAGCCGGGGCCGAGGACTTCGACCTGAGCAAGCAGTACGGCCTGCCCGTGCTCGTGCCCATAGACGAGAACGGCGTCTACACGAAGAACTACGGCCCGTTCGCCGGCCGCCACGTGGCAGAGGTTGCCCAGCAGGTGTTCGACTCCCTCCAGGAGAAGGGTCTTCTCTACCGCTTACTCGACTACTCCCACCGCTACCCCGTCTGTTGGCGCTGCGGCACCGAGCTTGTGTTCCGGGTGGCCACCGAGTGGTATATCAGCGTGGAGGAGATCAGGCCGCGCATGATACGCGCCGCCCGCGAGGTGGGGTGGACACCCGAATACGCCGGCAAGCGCATGGAGAACTGGCTCGAGAACATGACTGACTGGAACATATCCAGGAAGCGCTTCTGGGGCCTGACCTTGCCCTTCTACGTCTGCGACTGTGGCGAGGTTACGGTCGTGGAGTCGCGCCACAAGCTTCGAGACCTGGCCGTCAACCCCAAGGTGGTGGACAACTTGCCAGAGTTGCACCGCCCGTGGGTGGACGAGGTTAAGATCAAGTGTCCGGCGTGCGGTGACGAGGTCTCGCGCATCCCGGAGGTGGGCGACGCCTGGCTCGACGCGGGCATCGTGGCGTTCTCGACTCTGGGCTACCTGGAGAAGCCCGAGTACTGGCGCAAGTGGTTCCCCGCCGAGATGGTCAGTGAGAGCCGCGAGCAGATCAGGCTCTGGTTCTACTCGATGCTCTTCATGTCGGTGACGCTGGAGGACACCACGCCGTACAAGCGGGTGGTCACTTATGAGAAGGTCCATGACGAGACCGGCAGGCCGATGCACAAGTCGTGGGGCAACGCCATCTGGTTCGATGATGCCGCCGAGAAGATGGGGGCCGACGTGATGCGCTGGCTCTACGCGGGGGCCAATACCACCCAGAACATGAACTTCGGCTACTCGCTCGCCGACGAGGTCAAGCGCAAGCTGCTGACGCTGTGGAACACCTACAGCTTCTTCGTGATGTACGCCAACCTGGACGGCTACAGCCCCGACCACGGCAGCGTGCCCGTGGCCGAGCGCTCCGAGCTTGACCGCTGGATAGTGGCGCGCCTACATGAGCTGACGGGCCGGGCCCGCGCCGAACTGGACGCCTACGACGCCGCGGCAGTCACGCGGGAGATAGACTCCTTCGTGGACGATCTCTCCAACTGGTACGTGCGCCTCTCCCGCCGCCGCTTCTGGAAGAGCGAGTCGGACGCCGACAAACTGGCCGCCTACACGACGCTTTACGAGGTGCTCGTGACCCTCAGCAAGCTGCTGGCCCCGATCATGCCCTTCCTGGCGGAGGAGATGTACCAGAACCTGGTGCGGTCCGGCGCTCGCGGCGCGGACCAACCTGAGAGCGTGCATCACTGTCCATACCCGGAGGCCGACGAGAGCCTGATAGACCTGCGCTTGCTGGCCGATACTGCGCTTACCCAGCGGGTGGTGAGCCTGGGCCGGGCGGCCCGCAACAAGTTCGGCCTGAAAGTTCGCCAGCCTCTGCGTAAGATAATGGTGCGCGCCCCCTCAAATGCAGACGAAGCCGCTTTGCGCCGGGTGGAGCCCCAGGTGCTGAGCGAACTGAACGTGAAGGGTATGGAGATCACCTCCGACGTCGGCGACCTCATCAGCTACGTTATCAAGCCCAACCTGCCGCTGCTTGGTCCCAAGTACGGCAGCCGCCTGGGGGCGATCCGCGCCGCCCTTGGCTCCTCCGACCCGGCGGCAATCGCCGAACAGGTGGAAGCCGAGAGCCCGGTGGCGTTGAGCCTCAACGGCGACAGCGAACGCGTCGAGCTGCTCCCCACCGAGGTGCTGGTCGAGACGCACGAGCGGGAGGGTTTCGCGGTGGCCCAGGAGGGAGGGTTGGTGGTGGCCCTTGACACCGAATTGGACGAGCAACTTCTCCAGGAGGGCCTGGCCCGCGATCTGGTGCGCACGCTCAACGATATGCGCAAGGCTGCCGGCTTCGACATCAGCGACCGCATCGTTACTTACTATGATCTGCGCGAGGGCGGTAAACTCGAAGACGAGAACCGGGTGCGCGGGGCCCTCGAAGCCCACCGCGACTACATGCTCGCCGAGACCCTCTCCACGGACCTAGTAGCCGCCGCGCCGCCGGAAGGGGCCTACACGCAGACCGAGAAGGTTGGCACAGCGGACCTGGTTCTTGGTGTACGGAAGGCATAATCGACTGCGAATTGGGTCCCCGCAAGGGAACTTAATTGGCAATTAAAAGAGTTCCGCCCCGGGATCGCTGCGGTAATCCGCAGCGATCCCGGGGCAGACTACTGCCCACTGACATCCTGACGGGGATGCCCACGCCTTCGCGAGGGGCTGAGACGGAAAGAGGAGGGGCGCACTCGTCTGGCCGTCCTAAGATAAATAACGCAGGCCGGAGGAAATAGTTAGCCCTCACCTGAAAAACGGTTTAGAATGTAGGAAAAAGGAACAAGACGCCCATGCGATCGAACGGAACCACAGCCACACCACGCCCCCACGTTCCCACACTAGCCCTATGCTTATGCTTCGTCCTGACCGCGCTCCTGGGAGGCGTACTCCTCTCCGCCTGCGACTCGGGGAGCGCGGCGCCCACCCCCACCGTCGAGGATAGCTCGCAGACCTCCGTTCTCGAAGCCTCGCCCGGCATCCCAAGGGGCAAGGCGGTCTTCGCCCGCTACTGCAACGCCTGCCACCCCGGCGGCCTCCGAGGCGCGGGCCCTTCGCTGATCGAGGAAGCGCCTCACCTCTCCGATGCCCAAATAAAGGACTCAGTCCGCAAGGGCCGTAATCGCATGCCCGCTTATGACGAAACCCTTATCAGCAACGACGCCCTCGATGACTTGGTGGCCTATGTTCGCACTCTTAAGTGAGAGGGTCGGGGTCGGGGATCAGGATTTAGGGACTGAATGCCCGGGTTTTGTTGGTGAGATCAACCGCTGATTGCGGTGCTGTGACTTTATCGATGAGCAAGCTAGACGTGTGGAAGCAGCGGACCAGGCAACTCAAGAGCGAGGTATACGCGCTGTACCTGGCCTACAAAGACCCGCGCGTCCCGTGGTATGCAAGGGTGTTTGCGGCGTGCGTGGTGGCCTACGCTTTCAGCCCAATAGACCTGATCCCGGACCCGATACCCGTCCTCGGTTACCTTGACGACCTCGTGCTCGTGCCCCTGGGTATCGTGCTCGCCCGCAAGATGATACCGCCGGAGGTCCTCGCTGAGTGCCGGGAAGCGGCCAGGGAGAGGCTTGCCGAGGGGAGGCCGGCGAACTGGGTAGCCGCCGCTATCATCGTGGCGATCTGGCTCCTGCTGGGGGCGTTGGGCGTGGCTCTCCTGGCACGCATTGTTTGGCATTGAAAAGTCTTGTCATGGGGTGCTGGAATTGTGACCACTCCTCCCAGCGCTCAGATGGCGGTCATTTTCCTAGAGAGCCAGCTCCGGTAGGGGCGAACCTTGTGTTCGCCCTGGTCGGGGGTTGTGCCCGTGGAGGGCGAACACAAGGTTCGCCCCTACCCTTGCTTGGGTGCTTTTCCCAGGTTTTGTTTGACGTTCTTACTATGGTTATAATGGCGTTCGTTGGATGACCTTTTACCTTCCATACCTCGGGGGCCGGCCTTGGGAGTCACGGATATTGCTCCGCAGCAAAGTAACAGCGCCAGTGCGACACCGCGGCCTTTCCGATTCAACCTCTTCGTGCCCATCCTGATTGCCTGTGCACTGTTGTTGTTCGCTCAGAACCTGACTTCCTACTTTCTGGCCGATGACTTCGTGCTCCTCTCATGGACCCGCAGCCATTCTCTCTCCGCGATACCATCCTTCTTCGACCCCAATACCTTCTGGTTCTACAGGCCCATCGTCAAGCTGGTTTACTGGGCCGGGCAGGGGTTGTTCGGGATGCGGGCGGCGCCGTTCCATATCCTTTCGCTGGCCCTCCACGGGGTGAACGCTTACCTCTTGTACCGCTTGGTTGCCTATCATCTGGGAGGCGGGTGGGTCACCGGGTTGGCCGCTTCCCTGATATTCCTCACGATTCCGCACCATGCCGAATCGGTGTCCTGGATTGCCGTAATAGGAGACCTGATCGCCACCTGTTGCCTGCTGTGCGCATTGCTGCTCTACAGCCGGTATGCGGACGGCGGCAAGACGGTCTACCTGCTGGGTTTGCTAGGGTTCTTTGCCGTGGCCTTGCTGTCGAGGGAAACCTCGGTGATGCTGCTCCCACTGCTCGTGCTAGCTTCGCTCATCCTTCGGCTCGATGCCCGACTTCCAATGCGCCGGAGAGCCCTGGTGTTCGTCGCTTGCATAGGGCTGGTCTTGGCCTATCTGCTGGTGCAGGTGTTGGGAAGAGCCCAGGGCCAGGAAAGTCTGGCGCGCGGCGGACTGCAATTTAGAGCCCTGAACCCCGATTCGATACTCCTGGCGATCCTGGAGTACATGCACGGGCTGCTGCCCGGCGGCTTGCTGGCCCGTTTGCCGGTCGAAGCGCTCAGGGTCATTGTTTGGCCGGAGTGGTTGTTGATCCTCCTGCTCGCCTACCTGCTGTGGAGGACGGGCCGTCGCCTGGCGCTGTTCGGCCTCGCCTGGATGCTGATCACGCCGCTGGTCTTCATCTTCTTCAGCCCACCAGCCGACAGGTATTACTACCTCCCCAGCATAGGCTTCGCTATCGCCGCGGCTTCGCTTCTCACCGACCTGGCGCGGTTGACCACGTCGCGGCGCTTCCCCACGTCCTCCCGGTGGGCCGGGGTAGCGGCAGGGCTACTCGTCGCCGTGCTGGTACTCTGGCAGTCAGCGCAGCTCTACGCGAACGAACAGGGGTGGCGGGCCGCTGGCATCGCCAGCGGCGGCCTGATCCACGATACCCGGCAGGCTGTGCAGGACCCGCGCGATTACACGGCCTTCTACTACGTGGGCCTGCCGGAAACCGTCAGAGGCGTGCCGCTCTTCGGGGGCATGATCAAAGATGTGATCCAGTTGATCTACGACAATGACACGCTGTCCGCCTTCTCGGTCAACTGCGATTACCTCCGCAAGCAGACCGAATTGCCCCGCTACAATTTCCTGTTCCACTTCAAGCCCGATGGCGCGGAGCCCTTCGCCACCGCCGGCGATTGCCGGGACTAGTAGCTATTGCGTAATGCGTAATGCGTAATGCGTAATGCGTAGAGGATGAAGAGTAGAAGATCCCTGTACCCTGGTCTGGACGCCGGCAATACACAGTACGTACAAGGCTCGGCCCGAGTTCGCGTTCAGCGCACGAGACCGCGCTCCGCCATGTAGACCCCAATGGCAAAGAGCGCCACGGCCGTCATCCCCACAAGCAACACCGCCCCAGCCACCACCAACCATCGAGGCTGCGGGTCCACCGGCCCATCATCTAAAGGTTCAGAATCCATCGTCTATCGTCCATCGACTGCTCCTGGCGCGAGCTCTTTTGCCCTCTCACGTCTCACTTTGCCAGCGCGGGCTCGGGCCAGGGCGGCGTGGTCGGGGTGGTCAACCCGTGGCTCCCCGCGTACACGCCTGCGCCCAGGGAGGCCGCAAGCAGCAGCCCTGCCAGTATCAGGCTCACCAGGAGGCCCCGCGGGCGTTCTGCTCTCATCGGACGGAGCACCTGCCGTTCCCGCCGAGGGCAAGCGGGTCGAGCGGAGGCTTTGTAGGGTCGTCCAACACCTGCACGCTGGTCATTGGCACCTCGTGGCTGAACAGCTCGTTGGGTGAGGCGGGGTCGAGTATGAGCGAGGTAAGTCGTGTGGTGGCCATGGCGTTGCTCACAATATATTGGCCTGGCCGCACATTGGAAGGGATAATAAGATGCAGGTCTTCCTTGACCACATATAGCCCGAGGTCACTTATCCCCCTGGCTTTCACGTAATCCTCGAATTGCTCGAAGAGCGGGATGTGGGTCTCCACAGCGAGGTGATCCCCCAGAATCGTCACCATCGGCGGTAACCAGTTCCCCCGCACGTACCAGTAGCGAACCAGGTGCCAGGGTCTGCCACGGTAGGCCACCGGGTCGGCATCCACGCCGACCAACTGCAGGAGGGAAGTGTAGTCCACGTCCAGCAGCTTAGACGGGTGGGAGGCGGGGTCCTTGATGCTCACCATCCAGTTCATGGGGGGGTCATCGGCGGGCCGTACGGTATACATATTGAGCCACCCGTACTGCAAGCTTCCGTTCAGAGGGTACATGCCGGTGAGGGCGGGGTCGTACCACTTGCGGTTGTCTCCCCGAGGGTTAGCGACGAAATCCGGGAGGTAGACTTCGTGCTCGGTGGTATTGCTATAAGCGGGCCCGGGCGGCCAGGGCGGGGGAGAGGCCGCCTCAACTGCCTCCGGCCCGGCTTGCACGTGCAGGTCCGGGCGCACTCCGCACAAGCGTGTGTAGTAAAGCAGGTCGTAACCGAGCGCCGCCCCCCGGTGGTACAGGTAGGCGCCCTTCGGCAGCATCGACAACTCGTTGCCGTAGAAGTCCCGGTTGGTCACGTCTCGTGAAAGGTCCTCGTAAGCGTAGTTGCTGTTCCACTGCCACGCGATGCCGCCCAGCAGGACCAGCAATAGGGCTAGGCCGGGAAGGCCTGCTTCGAGTTGCAAAGTTCCGGCCAGGGGCGCCACCAGGCCGGGCCGCTCGTCGGGCAAGCGGGCGGGCCGGATGGCCTGCGGTACGTGCTGCAAGGCGGCAACCAGCGAGCCCAGGGCCACGGCGACCACCTGGGCGCCAAGCCCGGCCAGGCCGGCGAAGATCCAATATGCGGGTATGTAGTAGACGTCATTGTCGGGCACTTTGTAGTTAATGTAGAACACCAGGTTAGCGAGCGCGGCGGGGAGGAGCAGCCAGAAGAGCCGCACCTGCGTGAAGAGGAGCCGCCATGCGCCCAATATGAAGAGCGCCAGCCCCAACGGCCCGAGGTTGCGCTCCATCATGTGCAAAAAGAATGCAATACGGTCGGGCACCTCTTGCAGCGAGTAGGCAAAGCGTAAGTGGTGGAAAGCATTGAAGGTCGATTCGTAAAAGAGGGGCCACCCGGCCACAGCCTTCGGGAAGGCATCACCGGGGGGTTCGCCGGGCAACGTGAGGTACACCCAGGTATAGGGCACGACGAGCGCTACGGCGAAGGCCAACGCCGCCAGCAAGCCGCCCGCTATGTCAAAGCGGCGCACGAAGCCGGCGACACCGCCGGCCGCCGATCCAGGTGGGACGCTGCCCTCCCTTGCCGCACGGCGAACCGGCCAGCCTAGGATGATGAACAGGCCAAAAGCCGGCACATAGAGAATATTGGAGGCGTGGACCCCCAGACTCAGGCCCAGAGTTCCCAGCGAGAGCACCAACCACCACCTGGCGGGCGTCGCGGAGCCGTATGCAGCCTCCAACCCCCGACCGCCCCCCGCTTCGCTCATACCCCTCGACCCCCGGCGCGTGGCCCACTCCAAGAGGGCCAGCATGCTGAGGGCCAGAAACGCCATGTTCGGCGCGTACAGCTCGGCCAGCACCGCCTGCGACCAGAAGGTGAGCGATAGGGCGAACAGAGCCGCTGCGCCCACCGCGCTCCATCTCTCACCGGTCACGTGCCGCGCACACGCCACATAGAGCAGAGCCACCGCAATCGCCCCGAAAAAGGCCGACATCCAGTTGACGCGGGCCGCTAGCTCGCCAAACGGCAGCCAACTGAACACATATCCCAGCCACTCATACAGCGGCGAGCCGGGCATGTGGGCCACCTGGGGTAGAGCGCTCTTTGTGATCAGCTCGGCAGAGTCGAAGCTGCGCGTATTGATGGTCGGTGCGAGGGTGGCGGTGTAGAGCCCGAGGCTAAGCAGGAAAGGCAGGCCGAATATGAGCCAATCGACACGCTGCCAGGGCCCAGGCCGCCGAAGCGGCACGTAGCTTGAGAGTTGGGTAGTTGATTCGGAAGGGATTTGCGAACTCGCACCTTGTATGGACACTTGCTAACCTGCGGAGCCGGGCGGGTAGGGGGCGTGTCACCTCGCCGGGCGGGTTGGGCCATTATACGTGCCGGGATTTCTGGGTGTCAAGGACTATACAGGGGTCGGGGGTCGGGGGTCAGTGGCCCGAAGCCATAGACTTTATGAGTCGCAAAGCTGATGACGGCTTCGGTAGCTTGCTGATCGAAACTAGGAGCTGAACAACTGAATGTAAAACCGAAAAAGCCACAAAACAAAGATACCATAGGCGCTCGCGGCCGCCACGCCTACCAACCACTAGATTACCCGGACCTTCTGGGAGGTACTCGATAAAGATGCCCCACGAAGCTCCCTTTTCCAGAACCTGTAATACTGAATCCCGGCAAGAATTCCTCCCAGCAATAGCGCTGCCATGATACAGGTGCACTCCGGCAGTATTGCACCTGGATCCCACATGCGCACCTCTTTTTGCGGCTATTCTATGGTTTGAGGTCTAATCACACAAGCACTTGAGTGTAGAACACCTCTTGTCCTGTAAGCGTGATAGCCACTCAGTGCGCCAGCGCGGTGAGGCTCGGTAGTGTGAGGCCCCCAGCCATGGGCACGACCAGTCGTGCAAACGCTAGTCTTGGTGACGGTGATGGGATATGACCGAGGCGATAGGAGGCGCTATTATTGAGCACTGGCCATAATATGGT
>JBJMMB010000071.1:0-5462 GCA_045805005.1 Chloroflexia bacterium | reverse complement strand
GCCAGGAACGACTTCCTGGGCGTGCTTGCCATGCACTTGAAATTGAGCGGAGTGGCCTTGCTCCTGGCGGGGTTGGTGGGGATACCGTTGGGCATCTGGATAAGCCGCTACGGCGTGACGGCGCGGGTGGTAGTGAATGCCGCGGGCGTCGTGCGTGTGATTCCAAGCATCGCCATCTTATTCTTGCTACTGCCGTCCCAGGGTATCGGTTTCCGGCCTTCGGTTATCGCGCTCACGCTGCTGGCCATTCCGCCGCTGCTCATCAACACCGAGGCGGGGATGCGTGGGGTGGACCCGGCCACAGTAGAGGCTGGAGAAGGGCTGGGCATGTCGGCGCTCCAGTTGCTGTGGCGCGTGCAGTTGCCACTGGCCATGCCCGTTATACTGGCCGGGGTGCGCATAGCGGCGGTTGAAGTGATCGCCAGCGCCACCCTTGCGACCTTTATCGGCGGAGGCGGGTTGGGCGATTTCATCTACGCCGGCCTGTCGCTGTCGCGCAACTATCTTCTGCTGGTGGGAGCCCTGCCGGTAGCCCTACTCGCCTTCGGCACCGGCGTGGGCCTCGGCTACCTGCAGCGTGCCGTCGCCCCAAAAGGGATTAGCGCACCGGAGCCCGCCTCTAAACGGGAAGCAGCGGCGGCATAACGCCCTGGCGCGAGCAAGGTAGGGCCATGCACAACCAAGAGGAGACTCCCCCAACCTGGCTGGACCTGTACGATTACCGCCTCCGCGTCGGGCAAATGTACACCGAGCGGGAGCTGGCGTTGCGCGCTGGCGAGGGCGAGCAGGACGTGCTGCTGCGATTCCGCGCACAGAAGGACGACCTGTTCGCACATCACCCCCAATCGGCCCTCAGCGTCGAGGCGCGCCGCCTCTTCACCGGCCTCAAGTACTTTCCCTACGAGCCCACATTGCGGGTCGAGGCGCTCATGGAGCCGGTAGCCGAAACGGAGATGCCGGGTGAGAGGTCCGGCCCTAACACCGGAGGGCACGCTCCGGCAACCGGCCTTCGCCCCGCTGCCCTCGTGCGGTTCGCGCTGAACAACCTCCCCCTGGAGTTGGTCGTCTACTGGATAGACGTTTACGGCGGTGGTCTCTTCTTGCCGTTTCGCGATGCCACATGCCCTGAAGAAAGCTACGGCGGCGGGAGATACCTGTTCGACACCGTAAAGGGCAGTAACTTCACGACAATAGACAATCACAAGGACGTTGGATGGGGCTACGAGGGCGGACGCATCATCCTCGACTTCAACTACGCCTACAACCCCTCGTGCGCCTACGACGACAGGTGGGTATGCCCCCTTGCTCCCAAAGAGAACCACCTGCCCGTCCCCATCCCCGCCGGCGAGCGGAAGTTCCACCAATAGTTGCGTATTACGTATTGCGTATTTCATAGAGGTGGTCGGCATAGCGGCTCTTGAGCCCGTAGTTTATACTAGCCCTAGATCAATACGTAATACGCAATACGTAATACTGGAGATTACAATTGGCAGACAAACAATACACAATCATGGCGGTGCATGCCCACCCGGATGACGAGGTCGTTTTCACCGGCGGCACGTTGCTCTTATATGCCAACAAGGGAGTAAACACAGTTCTGGTCACAGCCACGGGCGGCGAGGAGGGAGAGATTCACGACCCCGACCTCGATCCCGACGAGGCCCGGCCCCGCCTGGGGGACATACGCCGCGAAGAGTTACGCCAGGCGGTGGAGATCCTGCGGATAGGTCACCTGCAAATGCTCAACTATCGCGACTCGGGCATGGCGGGGAGCGATGCCAACGCCCAGCCCGAGAACTTTCACAATGCCGACCGCGATGAGGCCACCCAAAAGCTGGTGGCCCTGGTGAGGCGCTACCGGCCCCAGGTGTTGATAACATACGACGACTTCGGCGCGTACGGCCATCCCGACCACATAGCTTGCAACGTCATCACCCGCGCCGCCTTCGATAAGGCCGGGGATGCGTCATACCACCCCGAGCTGGGCGAGCCCTGGCAGCCCCTGAAGCTCTACTATACCCATTGGCCCGAGGAGAAGTGGGAGCAGGCGAAGGCCATGTTTGTCGAGCGCGGCCTCAAGTGGCCCTTCGACCGGGAGGAGCAAGAGCAGTCCGACGAGGACCCCGAGCACCAGAGCACCGTGGAGGGCATCGCTGAGCACCAGGAAAAGGTCGAGGAGGCCGCGGAGGAGAACAAGCCCCCTGAATACGTGCCGCCGCCTGTCACCACGCGCATAGACGTAACCGAGGTATTCGCGCAGAAACGTGCCGCTATCCTCGTGCACCGCACGCAATTCTCCACCGATGGCGCCTTCACAACCATGCCCGAGGATATAGCTCGTATAGCGTTCGGTGAAGAGCATTACAGCCTGGTAAACAGCCGCGTCCAAGCCCCCAACCCCGAGAATGACCTGCTGGCCGCACTAGATTGAAACCATTTTTCAATATCACATCACAAATTCGGTCGCAGACCGAATTTGTGATGTGATATTCATAGGAGTGACTATGAGCAAGCGAATGATCCGTGGCAGGAACCGCATGCCCGACCAGTGGGAATGGAGTTGCGACTACTGCGGCAAGACGAGCCTCACGAACAGCCAATCCACCCGGCCCCCTGGCTGGGTGCCCAAAGGCCGCACCGCCGGCCACTCGCGAGATTTCTGCTCGCCCGAACACGAAGCTGCCTTCAACAACAGAGATAAGGAGCAGCCCGCGGAAACCGGAGAGAGCCCTTCGGAGCCAACAGCCGAACCGGCGGAACCCAAAGCCGAAGCCCCGGCAGGTGCCGAGGCCCAGGCGAGCACGGAATAAGCAGCCGGGCGCTCCCGGGCTACTTTATCCTCTTGATAATCTCATAGCCCGCCGGGTTGTTCGCGGGGTCATACGGTGCGACGCCGACCTCTCCCACCTTTAGCGAAAAGCTGACGTTGCCGAAGGGCTGCGGTACATTGGAGCGGGGATACTCGCCGGGATCCGCGGGTACCCCAAAGTTCGACATAGCATAGATGCCGGGTGGCGCATCGTCGCTGTTCTGACTTGCCAGCTTATCGAAGTCCTCCCCGCTCGTTGCTCTCCGTTGCATATCTCCGGCCAGCACTTTAGCCGCCTCGGGAGTGCGGTTAGCTCTCTTCTTCACCACGAAGGGAGTGGTCTCTCCGCTGCCCGCGACAGAGAGCAAAATGTGCTGCACGGTTATATGGTCGTTGCTATCAGAGCCTCCGCCCCCGCAAGCCACAGACACCACCGACAGCAACACCAGGACCATGATCGAGAGAGCCTTCTTTGGCAAGCCTGTCTCCCGGAACGGTGTACGCAATACCCCTACTTCAGCCGCTTGATAATGTGCCAACCGTATGGGCTGGTGGTCGGGTCGTAATCGGATATGCCGATTTCGCCTACTTTGAGCGCGAAGCCTACGTTGCCGAAGGCGGGCACCATACCCTCGCGTGGGTACTCCTGCTGGCCTGGGGTCTGGACCGCGCTCGGGGCTACGCCCGTGTTCGCCATGCTGTAAATGCCGGGGGGTGCGTCATCGGTATTGGCAACCACCAGTTGGTCGAAGTCATTACCGGCCTTAGCCTTGGCCAGCAGATCGTAGGCCAGTTGCTTGGCCTGCTCCTGGGTGCGGGCCGCCGCCTTGGGGGGCGCGTTGCCCTGGAAGCCAATGGCGTCCTTAAAGCCTATAAGAATATGCTGCACCGTTATGTGTTCGGGCTGTTGGGCGTTGCTTTGCACAGGGGTGTTCTCCACAGGGGGGACTGTCGGCACAGCTATGGCTGTCGGCACAGCTATGGCTGTCGGCGACGCCTCCCCGCCACAAGCGACCAGGGTCGCGGCCATTAACGCGAGCATAGCCATGCTCAGGGCATACCTCTTCAAGCTCTCTCCTCCTGAATTCCGTTTCACCGCACAAGGCTTGCTGCCTACGCATATAGCCGCGCGGGCAAAGTCCGGCAGCATAGCCAGATAAAGTGTACCATGTGAGGCTGCGCGTGTCCACAAACATTTGTCGCTATGGTGCGTGGCGGGTGGCGACGGAGGGTTGGCGAACCGCATCCGCGAACAGCGTGTCCAACTCGGCCCGGCTGAGGGTGCGCTCCTTCTTGAACACTTGCACTGGCGGGTGGTCGTACTCAATGAAGGACGCATCGACCCAGTCGTTGTCGTCCGGGATCTCCAGCCCGAAGATGCTGGGGTAAGACGTGGCCGTGTAGACCGGGGTGAAGCCGAGGCGGCCGCTGAGGAGCAGGTTGTAGTAACGGTTCTGCACCGGGTAGCGCCAGGGCATGCGCGCTACCGTGCGCTCGGGGCGCACCGGGCTGTACACAAGATAGTCTGCCTGTGCCAGTTGGTCGCGCAGCATAGCGGAGGCCTCCGCGCTTGGGAAATCGGCCAGGGTGCGCAGCCAGATCACATGGTAGTCCTGCTCCGGGTTCGGATGGCCGGGCAGCGCACGGGGCATGAGCCCATCGTTTATCTCAATCGCGATGGCACTGCCCGGGGGGACGTTGCCATAAATCCAACGCGATGCCTGCACCCGCGTGTGCTCCACCCCGTAAATGGCCCTGAAAGCCAGCGCCCCGACCAGCGCAGACCCGATGAGCAGGACCGGCACTGCGTACCGCAAGATCGGTCCGGCCCTGCTTGATGCAGCCGCGTTCCACAAGCGAAGGGCGAGGGCAGTGGCGAACAGGCACAGGTAGGGCACCAGAGGCAGCAGGTAGCGCACCCACTTGGCCTCGGCGAAGGCAATGGTGGCGAAATAGGTCGCGGCCCCGAGCAGCAGCAGGGCTTCTGCCCCGCCACGCCTGCGCCACGCCTGCACTGCGACCAGTCCCGCCCCCAGTGTGCCCGCTATGCCCACCATCGGCCCCACACCGAGCAACACCAGTTGCCCCCATGGGTAGGCCACAGGCCAGGTGCCCACGTACCTCCTGGTGAACCAGCGGTCGTCGGCCCCGCTCTGGATCGCCAACTGACCGCCTATCTGCGAGAGGTAGTTAGGGGCATCGAGCACCGCGAATGGGTCGCCCAGGAAGAGTCCCACGAACGCCGCGGCCATCGCCAGCGCCCCCAACCCCAGCCCTCGCTTCCATTTCAGCCCCTCGGAGCCAGGCGAAGGTAGCGCTATCGCTGCCAGCGGCAACACCAGGGCGGAGGCCGCGCTCAGCTTGCAGGCCATGGCGAGCCCCAGGCAGAACCCGGCCACGAGCAGGAACAGGGTCCGCCGCGTCTGGTAGAAAAGCAGGCTGCCGAGCAGCCCCGCCGTCATGAAGAAGACCATGAACGGGTCGGAGATATACATGTGCCCCAGGTGGATTGGCAGCACGGCCAGGGCGTAAAGGGCAGAGGCCACCAGGCCCGCCGCCATCCCCCACAACCGCAATCCTGCGGCGAATACCAGCAGCGTCGTAAGCGTGTCGAACAGGCCCGCCAGCACGCGTCCGGTCTGCTCGGTGCCGT